>CAMCMF010000030.1 GCA_945875865.1 Rhizobium sp. Q54 | reverse complement strand
TCTTTCGACATAGCATCATCCTCAGTGTCATCCCCGCGAAGGCGGGGATCCAGTGTTACAGCACGAAAGAGCTGGATCCCCGCCTTCGCGGGGATGACACTGAGAGTGTTGCTCGTTAGTAAGAAACCAATTACTATGACAATCCCATTATTTTTATTTCCAAAGCATGAAGCCCTTCAACAAACTCATTTTTGATGATTTCATTGATCTTGCGATGAGCAGCAACCTTACTTAACTTCTGCAATTCTTCCGCAGCAATTACGATTGCAAAATGAGTCTCTCCACTACCATCATCTCCCAAATGTCCGCGATGTTGATTAGAATTATTTTTCACCTCTAAAAAACTTGGTTGCAATTTTTCCCGCAATTTTTCTTCGATTCTTTTCTTCATGTTGATAAAATTGTTAATAAATTGTTAATAAGTAGCGACTTTTGAACAGAAAAATTTTTAGCGAAAAACTTATTATTTTTTTCCACATTTTTCTTACAGATTTATTGCTGTTGAAAACTAATTTTTGACAGAGTTTTTTTCTGTTAATAACTTTTCCGAATCCTTTATTTTCAATGGTCTGACTGTTGATAACTTTGTGGATAAAATTTAATAAAATAATCCACAGCCACTAATAATAACTAAATAAATCTTAAATGAAAAAATTAGTAAGTGTTTTAATGAATAAGGAGAAATTTTCTTCACCTCCAGTTTGGATAATGCGCCAAGCAGGAAGATATTTGCCAGAATATCTTGCGGTGAGAAGTGATGTTAAAAATTTTCTCGACCTTTGTTACAATCCCAAACTTGCTGCAGAAGTAACTTTGCAACCAATTCGTCGATTTGATTTTGATGCGGCAATAATTTTTTCAGATATTTTAGTTATTCCAGACGCGCTTGGAGTGAAAGTAGAATTTGTAAAAAATGAAGGACCGAAATTAGGAAATTTTGAATTAAAAAATCTTAAAATAAAAAATATCGAAAAGCATTTATCGCCGGTTTTTGAAGCTTTAGAACTTACAAAATCAAAACTTTCTGAAGATAAGGCTTTGATTGGATTTTCCGGAGCGCCTTGGACTTTGGCGTGCTACATGATTGAGGGGGGAGGTTCAAAAAATTTCGAAAATGCACGACGTTTTGCTATTGAAAAAGAGCAGGAATTTTCTCAATTAATCGAAATCTTAACTCAAAGTGTGATCGAATATTTATTGCTGCAAATTAAGGCGGGAGTTGATGTGGTAAAGATTTTTGATTCTTGGGCGGGAGTTTTGCCGGAAGGAGAATTACAAAAATGGGTATTTAACCCAGCAAAAAAAATTATCGCGGAAATTAAAAAAAATCATCCAGAAATTCCTGTGATTTATTTTCCACGAGGAATTGGAGTCAATTATGAAAAATTTGCTGAAGAGGTTGTGCCTCATGGCTTAGCGCTAGATCAAACTATTGAAAAAAATTGGGCAAAAAAAAATCTACAACAAAAATTGGGCCAAGTGATTCAAGGAAATATGGATAATTTCTTGCTGGCCTTTGGAAAAAAATCCGAAATAGAAAAAGAAGTTGTGGAAATATTAGAAAGCTTTGGTGATCATCCATTCATCTTCAATTTAGGTCATGGAATTTTACCGCATACTCCAATTGAAAATGTTGAGATACTTCTAAAAATAATCAGAAAAATAAAATAAGAAAATATGAAAAAATCAGCATTCTCTCTGATCGAACTTTCGATCGTAATTTTAATCATCGGTATTTTAGTTGCGGGCGTAACGCAATCTAGTCGCCTAATATCTAAAATGAGATTAGCTTCTGCCAGATCTCAAACACAAAGCTCAGATGTAGCTTCAGTAAAAAATACGGTATTTTGGTTAGAGACAACTTCAGAAAAAAGTTTTGATGATGCGGCTACTGAAGATGATGTAAATATCAATAGCACCACCACTAATTACAGCTGGTACGATATTAATAATCAGATTAGTCAAAAATCTAATGCGTCTTCTGCGACTCTGGGAGCAGATTATGAAGTCAGCGGTATCAATAACTTACCCTGCTTGAATTTTAACGGTTCCACCGAATTTATGGACATCACTCAAACCAGCGGCACCTCATCACAATTGAGTGTTTTTATCGTGTTTAGAAATCTCACTTTACCATCGGGCACCCCACAAGCTTTGATATCAATCAAAGATTTAGATCACACTGCTGCGAATAATTCATTCCACATAAATATCATTAATACCAGCAACGTAGTTCAATATGACTACTTCAATGGCGCTGGAACAGCAGTTACAACGGCGGTCACTGCAGCAATCACCGCGAACACCCCTTACTTGGTTGACGTGATTGATGACGGAACCACAACGCAAACTATTTCTTTGAATAGCGCTACTGCTATGGTAAGGGTTGCTGTAAGCGGGACTTCGGGAAGTAAAAATCTAAATGCCGGATTTAACATAGGATCTTGGGATAGTTTGGCGGCTGCAAGAGCTAGATATTTCAATGGCGATATTGCTGAAGTCATACTGTTTGATCGCGCGCTGAAAGCTGAAGAAAGAAACGCTATCGAAAAATATCTTGGCAAAAAATGGGGAATTAAAAGCTACTAATACCTAAGGAATAAAAACTAAAAAGGGCTGAGATTGGTAACGATCTCAGCCCTTTTTTTGTTTATAGATTAGAGATTCCTCTCGGTATTTTTTATTGCAGCGATATTGCTGATGTGAAAATATTTTCCCCGCAGCTCAACTCCCTTGATGCGATGAACTAAACCACCTTCAGCTACAGCAGCTTTGTAATAATGTGACATTGAAAAACATTTATTCGGTGCGTGAGCAAGAATTTTTGGATTGATGACTTGTAGTCCAACATAAGCATGTGACATTGCTTCGTCAGAAAAGCGAAAAAGTCGGTCTCCGACTAAATTAAAATCCCCACCACCGTGAATATTTCCTTCGTAGCCAAAATAATCTTCAGTTTTTTTTAGGCCTAAAAGAATATCTTCTTGACGTCCATTCCAGCTTTTGCGCATCAGATTAATATCGGGGGCGTTGAGGTCATCGAGCCATAAAATATCACCATTTACCGTCAGTAATGGTTGGTTTAAATCGATAAGATCTTCTGCAAAAACAAGTCCACCGCCAGTTTCAATTTTTTCTAATTCGCGCGAGAAAATAATTTTTGGATTACGCAGTTTTTTGATGTGATCTTCAATTTGATCAGCGAGATAAAAACCGTTAATAATAATTTTTTTTATTGAAGGAATTTGATCTAATTTCTCGATCGCATAATCGATAATCGCCTTGCCTTTAATTTTAACCAGAGGCTTGGGAATCGTGTCGGTAATGGGCCTCATGCGCTCTCCACGACCAGCAGCAAAAATAAAAGCTTGAGTGATTTGTGTCATTATGCCTCGGTAATTTCTGGTCTGCCCCACAGCTGAACTGCGCTCACTTTTTCAACTTGATAAGTTAGCATGCCTCCAACTTGTGCGCTCCAAAGTTGCTTGTAGGTTCCGTTCATTGCAAGCAATTCTGCGTGAGTGCCATCTTCGATGATTTTGCCCTGCTTGAAAACTAAAATGCGATCCATCAATTCCAAAGTTGAAAGGCGATGAGCCACAACCAGCACGGTTTTGCCGCGCATCAGATTTTTTAAACTTTCTTGAATTAAATTTTCGGTGACGGAATCGAGCTGACTGGTGGCTTCATCTAAAATTAAAATTGGTGCATTTTTTAAAAAAGCGCGGGCGATTGAAATTCTTTGGCGCTGTCCGCCGGAAAGCTTGATGCCACGTTCGCCAACCAGCGCATGATAACCGTTGGGTAGCTTTTCAATGAATTGATCGGCATGAGCTTTGCGCGCCGCTTCCATCGCTTCATGCTTGCTGGTACTGCTCGAAGCATCCATTCGACCGTAAGCGATATTTTCAAAAAGGCTGCGATGAAAAAGTGAAGGATCTTGCGGAATGATACCAATAGCGCGATGCAGAGAATCAAGAGTGGCTTTGGAAATATCCTGTCCATCAACTAAAATTCGACCAGAATCAATATCAAAAAAGCGCAAAATTAAATTAACAAAAGTCGATTTGCCGCCACCAGAATGTCCCACCAAACCAACTTTTTGTCCGGGCTTTATCGTCACTGATTTCTCGTTAAAAATCGGCTGATTCTCGTGATAAGAAAATTTCACATTGTCAAAAATAATTTCACCTTTTGTAACTTTTAATTCATGAGTTCCATCCTTTATTTTCAAAGGCTCATTCATGATTTGTAGCGCCTGATTTACAGTTCCGACTTCTTCAAGAAAAGTGCGCATTTGATTGGCAAGTTCCCACATGCGATTGATGATAAAATTATTGATGGTGAAGATCATTAAAAAATCACCCAGAGTCACTAAGCCTTGTGAATAAAGCCAAATCAAAAAGGAAATGCAGCAGATGAAATAGATTGAAAAAGTCAGTCCGTGAAGCGTATAAAATTTTACTAAAAAAATTCCGCGGCGTTCAAAAAGTTTGGTATATTTATTTTGAAAAGTGGCGATGCGCTTGCTTTCAAATCCAGCATTGGCGAAGAGTTTGACATTGGAGATATTGCTCAGGGCATCAACAATATTGCCCATGATTTTGGTTTGTTGTGCCGCAACATTTACCGACATGCGATTGGTTAATTTCGCGGAACGAACCGCCATCAAAGTAAAAATCATCGCCCATAAAAGCAGGCCGATGGCGAATAATTTATGAACTGTAAGCAGCGTAAAGAAGGCGATTATGAGGCTAAGTCCAGCGCCTAAAAATCCGTAAAGCGCGATCTCGAGTATCTTGGGAGTAGAGTTGAAGAGGTCGCGAATTTTGCTGGCTAGCGCGCCGGAAAAATTATTTTGAAAAAAACTATGCGAATGCTGCATCACATAATCGGTGGTTTCTTGAGTGATTTTTTTCTTTAAGGCGGGAGTTAATTTCGCCCAACTATAATCACAAATGCGCCAAATCAATCCCGGTATAATAGTTAAAATAATCAGTGCCAGAGCGGTTGGCCAGACTTCAGCAATTACGTTGTTGGGATTGCTGGCAGCTAATTTATCAATCAAAAGTTTCGAAACATAAGGCCACAGCGAAATATCAATTGCGTTAAAAAGAATAACAAAAAAATGCAGACCGAGATAGAGCCTGAAAGGCTTGGCGACTTTGATTAGAAATGAGATTGCGCTGTAGTTGTTAGCCATTTTTTAATTTATGATATCGAGTCCAATATCAACGGCCCTTGCGGAATGAGTCAGGAAGCCGATTGAGATCGAGTCGATTTCTAGCTTGGAAAATTTTTTAATGTTGTCGAGATTTACGCCGCCGGAAATTTCGATGAGAATTTTTTTCTTACTTTTTTTAATTAATGCGATGGATTTTTTTATTTGAGAAATTTCCATATTGTCGAGCATGATGATGTCGCAAGTCTCGCCCACAGCTTCTGCAACTTGTTTTAAATTATCGCACTCAACTTCAATTTTAATTTTCTTTTTAGATTTTTTTGCGGCGGCGATGGCTTTTTTTACACCACCTGCTGCGGCGATGTGATTATCTTTAATCAAAATCATTTCTGATAAATTCTGACGATGATTTTTTGCACCACCCATCGTGACGGCATATTTCTCTAAGGCGCGCAGAGTTGGTAAAGTTTTTCTGGTATCAAGAATTGTAATTTTTTTATTGTCTAAAGTTTTAACAAATTTTTCGCTAAGTGTTGCGATGCCGCTTAAATGTTGAATCAAATTTAAAATTACTCTTTCGGCAGCAAAAATTAATTTTGCATCACCAGCGCCACGAGCAATTGATTTTCCTGCATTAATCACATCGCCATCTTGCGCAAAAAATTCTAAATCCAGTTCGGTATTTTTAAATTTTGCTGATTTTTTTAGCTGAGTAAAAACTTCTAAAATCACTTCCTCTCCACAAAAAATAATTCTTTCGCGCGGTGTAATTTCAAAAGCAATGGAGCTATTTTTAGGGATGGTTAAATCGGAAGTGACATCGTTAAAAACATCATCTTCAAGCAAAGCATTTTTGATTAAATTTTTTAGCATTTTCTTGGATCAAATTTTTGGTTTTTCAATTTGCTCAAACGGTCGCGAATGAAGTAACGCATAAAATTCATTTCTTCTGCGGACACTTGGCGCGCACCGCTTTCGCTGTCATCGATTAATTGTTTAATCGTACGAAAGGCCAAACAACCGTCGCCCATTTTTTCGGAAACAAAAGCCGGTAATTCTTTGGTCCAAAAAGGTGCTGCTACGGCATTATTTTTTGCTAGTTTTTGCGCTAATTCTAAAGCGCGGGGCAAGTCCCTCAAAACATCTTTGGCGAGGTAAGTGGCTTGAAACATCCACCACCAATTAGCGTCGATATTTTTCTCAGAATACTCTTCGAGATAATCGACCATGTAATGCACATCTTCGGTTTTGGTGGTTTGAGAATAATAATTTGCAGCAAGCGCTGGAACCAGATGTGACGCAGAATTTAAGCCATCAAGCATTTTCATCCAATTGTAAATTCGTAAATAATCGTAATTTTTTAGAGAGACAAAGCCGGCAAAAATATCGCCAGAATTTTGTAAGCGCATGGCGAGGCCACGAAAAATAAATTCCTTATCGCCGAAGGAAATCGCTTCGATAAGATATTGATTTGGAGCTGGTGGGACAATGTCGAAGGAGATGTGAAAATCTTGATATTTTTTCCATAAAAAAATCTGGCAGCAAAGAGTGAGAAGAAAAAGCCAGAAAAAAATTTTATGGGAATTTGTGTGATAAAAAATTTTGAGATTCATCAAAATTGCTTCTTCTTGAAATCGTGGAAAGACATGAAAATCAGCAGTGGAATGTAGGCCAAAGATTGCCAAAAGATTATTTTTAAACTGGTAAAATCCGTGATCGGATAATTAAGCCAAAAGCTTTGTGCAAAAAGATCAAGACGCGGAAATATCGCGGAGAAAATTTTTAAAATTACCGCTAAGATATTATTTTTAGCGAAGAGAAAACTCTCTGGCAATTCGATGGCTAAAACAAATATTCCCATCAAGCGCGAGATCGCGTAGAAAGAGAGTGAAGCCATGATCGCGGCGAGAGGATTTTTTAAAATTAAAGCGGCGAGTAAGGCAAAAGAAATCACGATTATCAGTTCGCTTAGCAAGGTTGCTGACCAAATTAGAAGTCCAAAAATTTCTACTTTAGTGATGATTAAAATTGCCGCGATGAGGGGAAGAAAAATCAGTAAAGCCGCGAGAAAAAATCCCGCCAAATAAGCTAAAATAAATTGCTGACGCGAGATTGATTTAGAGAGAATAAATTCGACTTCTTTATTTTCGAAAGAGCGGGCCACGCTTAAACAAACGAAGAGAATCATGCCCAGTGCCAGAATGGCGCGAGACGAGCCGGCGATGAAAGCGATAGTGCTTTGTTGTTGCTCAACTAACATGGTTGAGCCAAGAAAAATCGAGAGACAAAAACTGAGAATTAGAGCAATAAAAACTCCCAGATATAGACGATCGCGCAGACCGTTTCTAAGAATATATCCCAGAATAGATTTCATGTAAGGGCGAAATATGGGATTAAAAAAGATATTAAACGGGCTCTTAGAAAAAGACTCGCCTGTTAGTATCAAACTTCTGCTGTATCTCGCGATCCTCTTTTCCTACGGTGCTGCCACTGTTGATGATCGTAACTTTGATGAAGATGACTGTTTCGACAATCTCGGTTGTCTTGGAGGAATATTTGAAAAGATAGCCTAGAATCGGGATGTGCGAAAGAATAGGAATTCCGGTTTCAGTGTTGGAAGTGGTGTCTGCCATCAGGCCACCAATCACTAAAATATTCCCACTTTGGACTTTTGCTAAAGTTTTAAGGGTGCGAGTTTTGATGATGGGAATTTTATTGCCCAAGCTATTCCCATTGTCCGGGTTAACCGAGGGATCATCAGCTACTCTGCCAGAATCTACCGACAATTTTGGCTGTATATCGAGCGTAACTTCATTGGTAGCAATGTTAATTGAGGGGGTGATTGATAATTGAACGCCGATAGGAACTTCATTTTTAGTTGCGGTAACGACTGAAATTGTGGTTGGATTTGCATTGCCGGCAACTGTTGAGGCAGAAGCTGAAATCGTGAAATAAATCAAGTTTTCTGAGAAATCGAGAAAGGCTTTTTGATTATTCATCGCGCTAATTCTTGGACTAGAAATGGCTTTGGTATTGCCAAATTGCTCAAGTGCTTTGACGGCGCCAGTAAGATTTCCATTTAAGCCAAAAATTTTAAAACTTCCGGTATTGGCAGAGAGGTAGTCGGCGCTAGCTCCAAAACCTGACGCTCCTTTCGTCCCTATAGTACTAACTCCTCCGTCACCAGTCCATGTCCAGTCGATTCCCGAAGCAAATTGCTTGCTGAGAGTTACTTCAACAACTTTAGCTTCGATCAAAACTTGTGCTGAAGAATATTTTTCAACAGCTGCTAAATATTTTACTACAAGATTATGCTGCTTATCGGTGGCGAAAACAGAAATTATTCCGGCGGATTTGTTTAGGGTGACGGATGACGAAGACTCTTCTTCGTCAGAAGTTTCTGGAGGCGCTAGCAAAGATATAATATTGTCCGAAACATCCTTCCACAAAGTTCCGCTAGAGAGATAATCAACGAAATAATTTTTCATGTAAGGAGTGTCGCGCTCAAAAAATAACACGCCGTTTTTGTAAGAGTAGCGCAGAGATCCTTGAGTTGCGATGCGATCAATAACTTCTTTTAGAGGACGATTTTTTGCATTGATGATTACGCCGCCGGAAATGCTGGGATCAAGGTCGATATCGATATTGGCCATGCGGCCAAGCTCAATCAAAACATCTTTTAGTGAAACTTGATCGGTTACAGAAAAGGAAATTATTTTATCACCACCGATAACTGGCGGCGGAGGCGTGATGATGAGTTTGGAAGAGCTTGGAATTAAAACTTCAGCTTCAGAATCTTTTTTGTCCTTTTTATCTTTTTTGGATTTGCTTGCCGGTTTTTTTGTTAGTGATTCTTGTATCTCGGAGAAGGTCAAATCAGAAGTTGTATCAAGAGGATCTTTGCTATTATTTTTAGAATTTCTCGTGCAGGAAAAAGAAAGGGCTAGTAGCAAAATACAGAAAATTTTTGTTATGCTGTTTAGTCTAGACACTTGATTTTGCTGAGGGGAAAAGGGATTAGAGAATTATTTTTTAGGACGTTATTTGCGAAGTTTTTTTTAGCAATTGATTTTGCGAAAACCGCCAATAAGTTGCGCGACCCTTATCAAAAGCGGTTCTAAGACAGCTTCTTAATCCCATAAAAAACTTAAAAGTTTTTCAATAATGCTCAAACAACAAGATAAAATTTTTACCAATCTTTACGGATATGAATCCGCTAGTTTAGAAGCTTCTCGCAAAAGAGGTGATTGGGTTGATACCAAAAAATTTCTTGATTGCGGATCAGAATGGCTGATTCAACAAGTGAAAGATTCAGGCCTGCGCGGCCGCGGTGGCGCTGGTTTTCCGACTGGTATGAAATGGTCATTTGTTCCGAAAAAAACTGATCCTAAAGATAATTTACACCCCCTTGTTGCGCAACTTGAGGCTACGCCTCAAACGCACAACCTCCCCCTAAATAGGGGGATGGGCAAACCTCATTATCTAGTTATTAACGCCGATGAATCCGAACCAGGAACCTGTAAAGATCGCGACATTATTCGCAACGATCCACACAAGTTGCTCGAAGGCTGTTTAATTTCTGCGCGCGCTGTTAACGCCAACACCTGCTACATCTACATTCGAGGCGAATATTACAACGAAGCTGTCGCGTTACAAAAAGCAATCGATGAAGCTTACGATGCAAAATTAATCGGCAAAAATGCCTGTGGTTCAGGATGGGATTTAGATATTTTTATTCATCGCGGCGCCGGCGCTTATATTTGCGGCGAAGAAACTGCTTTGCTCGAAAGTCTCGAAGGCAATAAGGGTCAACCCCGTTTGAAGCCGCCATTTCCAGCGCTTATCGGACTTTACGGTTGTCCGACTGTAATTAATAATGTTGAATCAATCGCGGTAATTCCGGAAATTTTACGTCGCGGACCAGCTTGGTTTGCGGGAATTGGTCGCGAAAAAAATACCGGTACAAAAATTTTCTGCATCTCCGGTCACGTTAACAAGCCATGTAATGTTGAAGAAGAAATGGGAATTTCTTTGCGCGAATTAATTGAAAAACATGCCGGCGGAGTTCGTGGCGGTTGGGATAATTTACTCGCAGTAATTCCGGGCGGATCGTCAGTTCCGATGATTAACAAAGAAGTTTGCGACACAGTTTTGATGGATTTCGATTCGCTAAAAGCAGCGGGCACGGGACTTGGAACCGCAGGCGTAATCGTGATGGATAAATCAACCGATATCATCGCGGCAATCGCGCGACTTTCACATTTTTACAAACATGAATCTTGCGGACAATGTACGCCTTGCCGCGAAGGAACTGGCTGGATAATGCGTATCATGGATCGCATGATTGAAGGAAAAGCGGAGGTGAAAGAGATTGATCAGCTTTACAATTTAACTAAACAAATCGAAGGCCACACTATCTGCGCCCTCGGTGATGCCGCAGCTTGGCCAGTTCAAGGCTTGATAAAAAATTTCCGCCCAGAAATGGAAGACCGCATCAAAAAATTGAAAAATCGCGCTACAGCTTCTTAGAAACTCGATCTAATCATCCTCCCTCAAGGGGAGGATTATCAGATCGAGAAAAAATTTATCCTTCACTCAAATTATGGAAAAAATAGTTGCTCTCATCACTGCATGTGGTCGCGGAAATCGTTTCAATCGTGGCGAAGGAATTCCCAAACAATATTTACCGCTGGCTGGCGTTCCACTTTTGCGTCACACCATTCTTGCCTTCTTAAATCACCCGCAAATTTCTGACGTGATTTGTGTCATTCATCCTGACGATACCGCCCTCTACGAAGAAGCGGCCGCAGGACTCGATCTACTAAATCCGATTTTTGGTGGTGAAACTCGTCAAGCCTCAATTCGTATGGGTTTGGAAGCTTTGCGCGATTACAATCCTGTTCAAGTTTTAATTCATGATGGCGTGCGCCCTTTTGTTTCTAAGCGCGTAATTAGTGGCATTTTAGAAAAACTCGAAACTCATCCGGCAGTAATTCCGGCAATTGCAGTTGAGGATACTCTTAAAAAAATCGGTGACGGAAAAATTGAATGGACGCTGGAGCGCGAAAATTTATGGCGCGCGCAAACTCCGCAGGGCTTTATTTATCAGGATATTTTAAATTCTCACATTGCCTTCAAAGATCTTCATTTCACTGACGATGCGGCGCTCAACGAATATGCCGGCATCCCGGTAGCCATCGTTCCCGGCTCACAAAATAATTTTAAAATCACTACCGAAGAAGATTACGATCGCGCTAAGCGCATGGTTTCATTTTTAATTCACGAGATAAAAGAAGAAACGCGCTGCGGCTCCGGATTTGATGTTCACGCTTTCCGTGACAAGAAAAAAGGTGAAAATAATTTCATCAGAATTTGTGGAATTGATGTTGAGTTCGAGAAAAAAATTGAAGCTCATTCCGATGGCGATGTAGGCATTCATGCCGCAATTGACGCGCTTCTCGGCGCTATCGGCGATGGCGATATCGGCGAACATTTTCCGCCTTCAGATCAAAAATGGAAAAATTGCGACTCGCGCGAAATGTTAAAAATCATCAATGATTTACTCAAAAAAAGATCTGCGCGTTTGATTAATTTGGACATCACCATCATTTGCGAAAAACCAAAAATTTTGAAACATAAAGAGCGCATGAAAGAAGCGTTGGCAGAAATTTTGGGCATTTCAAAAACTCGTATCAACGTCAAAGCAACAACTACGGAACAGCTGGGATTTCTGGGTCGCGGCGAAGGAATTGCTGCGCAGGCGATTGCTTCTGTGATCATGACGACGCATCTTAGATCAAATCAACCACACAGCTCATGATGCGACCTTCTACCTCGTCGACATAAGCTTCAAGCTCATATTCTTTTTTGCAGTAGTTCAAAAATTCTTCACAAAATGTTTCGTAATCATGAATTAGTTTTGTGTTATCAAGCTTAGGAAAATTTGCTGTAAGATTGCCGCTGGCATGTGGATTGGTGAGTAGTTTTATTACTATTGAATAAGTAATGAGTTGAATGATTTTTGGATCTTCGATGAAGGAACCATTGTCTGATATGCCGAGACCTTCATCCAAAATTTTTACAAAATTAATTTTGCTTTGTGCGAAGGCCGCTTCTTTGATAGTGAGATGTAAGAGCTCCGATGATTCATCATTAAAAATATAGTTAAGCACTCCAATTATTTCCTCGCTGAGGATATTTTTTTCCAAATTTTGTAGCAGCATAAAAACTTCAACCGTCAGAGGAGAATCGTCGGCAAACAGCGCCATCAAAAGCTCGTCAGTAACTTTGGTTAAATCTGGGCGATAGGTTTTTTTGACGCCTTGTGCGACAAAGCGCCCATGATCTTTAGCGCGCGCATGTTTGATTTGATGTATGAAATGAAAAACCAAAGCTGGTAGTAACATTGCGGCTCCAGCAAGAGCAGAGCCCCAAGTCAGAATTGATAAAAATATTGAGCCACTGCCGGAGTTTAAAATATAAAAGCTAATGACAAGAGAGGTCAGCAAAAAAACGGTGCCACTTGCCATGATCAATGGCTTGCACATCGGATTTAATAATTTTGCCAGATTGATTTTTTTTCCGCTAATTGGGTTGGTCGCAATTGGTTCTGAGAGCTCATTATAACTTTCAAAATAATATTTTATTTCAACCAAAGGATTGGTGTGGAGATGCTGCTTATATTGACACGAGGTAAGTTTGAGATTTGGTTCCATTGTTATTTTTTAGTCAATTCTAGGGTGCCCTCTAAAGATTTTTTTTGCACGATATTCATGCGCCCCTCAAGAGTTAATCTGATTTTTTCTATTTCATTTTTATCAGCTTCTTTCGGAGCGTAGATCAATTGTTCATCACAGTAAAAACATAAGGTAGAAAATGGTAAAGGAATTTTAAATCTGTCCCAACTGTTTAATTCGATGAAGCGCGAAGATGAGTAGGAAATTGCTAACATGGCGGCGCCGGAGAGTTTGGCGATATTCACAACTTCACCACTAATTTTTTGATTTGGTCCGCGTGGACCATCGGGAGTGATGCCGATAAAATGACCTTTTTTCAATCCAGCAAAAATTTTTCTCATGGCGCCGATATCGATGCCGCGCGAGGATTTTCTTTTATCTTGCGTTGAACCAAAAATTGCAGTTAAGCCAAATCGCCCCATAACGCGACCGACAAATTTTCCATCGCCATGCTTAGAAGCCAAAGCCAGAAAACGAAAATCAGGATTATTTTTTGTATAATCTTGCATAATTTTACGAGCCACTAAAGGCATCATCATCAAGCGATTATGCCACATGCAAAACATTAGCCCTTTTTTATTTTGAACTAGCGGTATGGCGATTTCGTAATTAACTAAAATTTTCTTACTAGTCGCATAAACCAGCTTCATGTAACCGCTAATCAAGGTGCAGAGAAACTCCTGAAATAAGTACGAATAGGTGATTTTTCTCAGCAGCTGTTTGAATTTGGTTTTGATGTCGTACCACTCAAATTCCCGCCCAAAAATTTTCCATTTTTGCTTAATTTGTCTCTCCATTTCTCGTCAATAATTACAGTTTTTGCCTAATTTTAGTGTGTAAGAAAATTAAATTAGGAGCTTGATAGGCAAGGGTTGGCAACTAAAGTTTATCTAAAGTTTATCTAAAGTTTATCTAATTTTTAACCCATATCGGTTTACGATTTGTCCCAATATTTTTTATTGTTTTGTCTTTTTTGGACATCTCGTGAATTAGGTTGGTTATCTTTCTTTTTCTTTGCTCTTCAGATAAAGTTTCAGAAGTAAATTTTATCAAGATCTTGTCTATTTGTGGTCGAGTTGTTTTCTTAAATTTATCCAGATGATGCAAAATCCAGTCCTTAAGCTGTCTATTGTCAGCTCCTTTATTTCTTAAATATTCATCCTCTTGATTTATAACCGAAGCAATTTTTGCGCTAATAAAGTAATTTGGTTTTCTTCCCTCAATAAGACCTTTTTCCCTCAGAGTCATCGCTGCATCGCCAGTAATAGGAATATTTTTTTGCACGTGATCAAGTAGTATCGCAGAAGTTAAGTTCAGATCTGTGTTTTCTTTCAGAATTCGTGCAAAACTATCGTTAAGGGTTTTGCCATAAATTGTTATCGAAACCTCTTTGTCAGTGGTTTTATAGTCTGGCATCGGAAAGAATTTCCTTTTTTGAGCTCGATAAATTTTATTTACGCCGCTGCCATGAATATCAATCATACCAAGTGTGCGCATGGCATTCGCTAAAAAATAGTTCCGATAATTTTTTGGGGTTTTTGTGCCCTCGATGTAATCTTCAACTTTGCCTTCAAAAAAACTGCCCGCATTTTCAAACGTTATTCTGTCTGGTTTTTCATAAACAATAATTCTGCTTCTTTCATGATAATCTTGATGAGCAATACAGTTATTTATAGCTTCAAGAACTGCTTCTTCGTCATATTTATCTGCAATATCGGGGAATAGGCCATTGGTAAAAATCTTAACTTTGTTATTCCGGATATTTTTCCAAAAATCACTGACGGTTAGGAAAAATGGCAAAGTAAAATGTTTTCCTGTCACTTCATTTACAGGGAGGTTCCAGCCAACTAGTTTGTGAAGAATTTCAGCTGGAGCCGGAGATAAAAAGCGCGTCGATTCTGCTCTGCCGAGTAAGACCAGAGCTGCTTTAGTGATTTTCCCATCAAGAGTTATTTTAGCTTTATCAAGCAAAATTTTTGGATCTTCAAATTCTGATAGACTTGGCGTTATTTTTTTAATTTTCTCGCAGGCTTTTTTTATCGCCTCAGGATCCAAATCTTCAAAAGTAGCTCCCTCAAGAATTTGAGCCGACCAGTCTGTTTTTGAATTGCAGATTCTCCTTAATAAATCGGAATATTGATCAAGATTAAGGTTTACATTGTGACTTCCGACTCTTGCCCAAGGAGTTTTATTGTAGGTTGTGGGTTTTCCTTTTGCGGCAGAAAGTTTAAACAATAGAATGGATTGATTTTTTTGTTCATGATCTGGGCAATCAAATTGATAGATCTCAAATTCTATTGTTGGAGAGACATAGTTGCGTAAATGTAGTTCTAAAGTTTCTCGACTTTCCCCGATTTTAAAATTTTTTTTAGTACCGAGAATTTTTAGTGTTTGATCATCAATTCCATAAATCAGAAATCCAAAATCCTTATTTTTTAGGCAGGCACCATTTGAAAGAGCAGAAAAATATTTCCCAATCTCTTCTTTACTGTAGTCGTTTTTTTTAAACTCGATAAATTCTGCCTCAGCTTCACCTCCAGTCTCTTTTGCCGCAATTCTTTCTGCTAAAAGTTCTTTTAAGAGTTGCTGTAATTTATATTCTGTCATTGGTGAATGATGAAATTAATCGATTTTTTGACCAGTCGCCGCCCAATCCTTAACAAAAGTTTCGAGGCCTTTATCGGTGAGAGGATGAGAAACTAATTGTTTCAAAACTTTACCTGGAATTGTTGCAACATGAGCGCCCATTTTTGCGGCGGTGGTGATGTGAATTGGATGTCTGATTGAAGCGACTAAAATTTCAGTTTTGAATTCCGGATAGTTGGCATAAATCTCGCAAATTTCTTCAATCAAAGCCAAGCCATCTTGTCCGACATCATCAAGTCTGCCAACGAATGGCGACACAAAAGTTGCACCAGCTTTTGCAGCTAAAATTGCTTGTGCGGCAGAAAAACACAGCGTGACATTGGTTTGAATTTTTTTGTCAGAAAAATATTTACAAGCCTTCAAGCCATCCATCGTCATTGGCAATTTGATGCAAACATTTTTGGCAATTTTGCTTAAAATTTCTCCCTCGCGAATCATGCCTTCATAATCGGTTGCAGCTACTTCAGCGCTGACTGGGCCCGAAACAATTGCACAAATTTCGGCAATAACTTCTTGGAATTTTCGACCGGATTTTGCGATCAAAGTTGGATTAGTAGTTACGCCATCAAGAAGTCCGTAAGCGGCGATTTCTTTGATTTCGGCAATTTCGGCAGAGTCGATGAAGAATTTCATTTTAAGAAAAAATTGAGTTGATAGGTTGGAGAGGCTTTTTTGGAAATTATTCATCCCGTCTCTTTAAATCAATGTCAGAAAAATTCTTCGAAATTTTATTGCCACTCGCCTTGGATCGCAGTTTTACGTATGCGTCCAGCCTCGACCTCGAGCTAGGCGATGTCGTTTTGGTAGAATTTGGCCGCAAAAAAATTTGGGGTTTGGTGATTGGGCAGCAGGTCAAAGAAGAAAAATCTTACAAAATCAAAGAAGTAATCGAAAAAAATCTGCGCCTGAAATTTAGCAAAGAGCAATTAAAATTTCTTGAAGAGTTATCGGCTTACAACCTTGCCAGTCGAGGCTTGGTTTTGCGTTCATTCATGGGAATTTTAAATTCCGATAAGGTTAAAAAAATTCCCGAAGGTGCGAAGCAAAAAATTCATCCGGAAAAATTTTCATTAAAAAAACTTTTCGATTCGCAGCAAGAAATCGCCGATAATTTTGCTAAAGAATCCTCTGTTGTGAGTTTGCTCGACGGCGTTACCGGCTCTGGAAAAACGGAAATTTATTTTGCTGAAATCGCCCGAATTTTATCGCAAGATTCTACGGCGCAGATTTTAATTTTAATTCCCGAGATCGCGCTCACCAGTCAATTAATGTTGCGCTTCGAAGAGCAATTTAAATTCAAGCCAGCGCTTTGGCATTCAAAAATTTCTAAAAAAGAGAAGAGAGAAATTTTTTACGGAATTGTTGAGGGCGGCGTTAAAGTCATAATTGGCGCGCGTTCAGCACTTCTCCTGCCTTTCAAAAACTTACGCTTAATTGTGCTTGATGAAGAGCATGATTCCTCTTTCAAACAAGAAGATGTTTTTAATTTTCATGCGCGCGACATGGCGATTTTAAAAGCAAAAATAGAAAAATTTTCTGTCATTTTATGTTCCGCAACTCCGTCGGTTGAAACTTACAGCAACGCGGTTTCCGGCAAATATCAGCATTTTATTTTGCAGCAAAGATTTGGTGCAAAAAATGACATTGAGTTGGTCGATTTGCGACAAGAAAAACTTGAGAGCGGAAATTTTTTGTCACAAAAGTTGCGCACAGAAATCACCAAAAATCTTGCGGAGAAAAAGCAAGTAATGCTGTTTCTAAATCGCCGTGGATATGCGCCAGTCACACTTTGCAAAGCATGCGGAAAAAAATATCAATGTGAAAATTGTGACTTTCATTTGGTGTTGCACAAAGCACGAAAAAAACTGATTTGTCATCATTGTGGTCATCAGGAAAATCTTCGCGACTCTTGTAAATTTTGCGGCGAAAAAGATTCTCTGGTTTCAATTGGAGCTGGTGTAGAAAAGGTCGAAGAGGAGATCAGAAATCTTTTTCCTGAGGCTCGAATTGCTTTAATCACCAGCGATAATGTCAGCGATTTTCTTGATGCCGAAAAAGTGGTGAAGGAAATAATTTCCGGCGAAATCGATATTATCATCGGTACCCAAATGATCGCCAAAGGTCACGATTTTCCTAATCTTGAGTTGGTTGGAATTGTTGATGCCGATGCGATGCTTTATTCTTCACAACTGCGCGCCCTAGAAAAAACTTATCAAATGTTAACCCAAGTTGTTGGTCGGGCAGGTAGAAGAAAGGCCGGCAAAGTGCTGATTCAAACTTACAATCCGAGTAATTTTATTTTTGAAAAAATCATCAAGGACGAGAAAAAAGATTTTTACGATTTTGAAATTAACAATCGCCGCAGCCTTGATTTGCCGCCTTTCTCACGTTTTGCTAAATTTGAGATTAGTGCCTTTGAAGAAAATCTTGCCAAAAATTTTGCGAAAAAATTAATCAAAAATTTCCCCATCGACGATAAAATAGAAATTTTTGGACCAGCACCCGCACCACTGCAAAGGCTAAAAAATCGCCACCATTTTTTAGTAAATTTAAAAGTGACAAAAAAAGTTAACCTGCAAAAATTAATCACTGACGTGATGCGAGATCTAGAAATACCAAACAACATTCGCATTAGAACTGATATTGATCCTCTTTAACCCAGATCCGTCGCTGAGTAAGCTTGCGGGCACCTCTAAAAATTGTAACTTTTTAAGGGGTCTGATCCCTTATCCACTTTTCAAACTACTTTGCGCCGTCACTGCGACAGCGCCTTAATTTATTAGCCAAGCCAATGAAAAAATTTTCACTGCTCTTTGCAATTTTTTTATTTTTTTCTCCAAAAATTTTTGCACAAAATTTAACAACAAATCCCGGAATAATAATTCAGCAAATCGCTGCGGGCACTGGCGCTCTAAGCAAAGCGGAATACGATCAATTTTGGCAAACTCTTGGCATCAGCAGTCGCGCTGACAAAGAAAGAATGATTGGTTTATTGCGCAGTGGTTTTCTGCTAATGCAAGAATATCAAAAAGAGATTTGGAGTTGCGTAGAAACGTCTTGGATTTCCCGCGCGACAGTAAGATGTGACAGGGCAAGACAAAAATTTAATCTAATGAATGCGACAATGAATGAAGAGCAAAAATTGGCTCTAAAAAAAATGGATGAAAATTCACAACGAATGATTTTGGCGGCAGCAAAAAGAGAAGATTTTGAAATTTCCAAGGATGCTGTTCCACTAAAATTTAGTATCGAAAACATCAAAGCGATTCGCGGAAATTTGGAAAAAATGTTGAAGAGAATAACGCAGGTTTTGCGAGTGGAATATTAGGGCGCCCATCATGGACTATACCAAATCAACCTCAAGAAGTTGATTTGGTACATTGATTTTGTTTTTACGCAGGATGGCCTGCGCCCCACGTTCGCGGGGAACTATTTTTGAGTTCGGCTTCTTGAATCAGTTTCGGTATACGCATGAAAATTACCAAGCGCTAGGTGGCATTTGCAATGCCGCCTTAATGTTTTACAAAATTAAAATTAATTTATGAACTTAAGGGCGCGGTTACAAACCACGCCCAGCGCAGGGTTTTTAAATCCGCACTTAAGCTGAGTAAGCCAAGCGCTAGGCGGGATTTGCAATG
>CAMCMF010000029.1 GCA_945875865.1 Rhizobium sp. Q54 | reverse complement strand
CCACGTACTCTAGAGCCGGTATTCAAACTAGACTAAAGGGCACCTCTAAAAATTGTCTTTTCCGGTAATTTTGAGTTTTAACAAATTTGCTCGAGAGCACGTATATCTAATACGCTTGCCTTCTCGCAAATTTGTTAAAACTCAAAATTCCTCGAAAAATCCTAATTTTTAGAGGCGCCCTAAATAATAAATCACCCAACATTGTCACCCCGTCGAATGACGGGGTGACAATGCTTAGAGTAAGTGGTCACGAAAGCACTAAATGCATGGCTTTAGCCGTCACTTCTTAAGCGCGACTGTGGTTGTTAATAACTCCAATGCAGCGTCTTCAAATTACAAAATTCTTCAATCCCCAAATGCGATCCTTCGCGTCCAAAACCCGAATGTTTTACGCCGCCAAAAGGTGCAACTTCGGTGGCAAAAGAACATTCGTTAATTGCCACCATGCCGAATTGCAAAGCGCCGGAGACGCGCCAGATTCTGGCTTGATCTTGGGTGTAGAGATAAGAGCCGAGGCCATATTCTGTATCATTCGCTTTGGCGATAACTTCTTCCTCATTCTCGAATTTTTGTATCGCTGCAACGGCGCCGAAAATTTCTTCCTGCGCTATTAGCATATCTGATGAAACATTGCTCAAAACAGTTGGAGCGAAAAATTTGCCAGCAATTTTTTTGCCGCCAATTTCACATTTTGCGCCTTGCGCTAAAGCTTCCTCAATCAGTCTTTCAACTTTTTTTACCGCGGTATCAGAAATCATCGGGCCCATATTTGACGCATCTTCAAAGCCATCAGCAACTTTTAGTTTTTTTACTTCGACTAAAAACTTTTCCATAAATTTATCATAAATTTTTTCCTCAATAAAAATACGATTGACGCAAGTGCAAGCCTGTCCGCCATTTCTGAATTTGGCGTGAATTAATCCGGAAATTGCTTTGTCTAAATTAGCATCGGCAAAAATTATGAAAGGTGCCGAACCGCCAAGCTCAAGGCTCAAGCGCTTCACATCATCGGCACATTGTTTGTAGAGTAATTTTCCGACGCGAGTGGAGCCAGTGAAACTGATTTTACGCACCAATTTATTGCGGCAAAATTCCTCGCCGATTTTTTGGGCATCGCCAGTTACGACATTCAAAACGCCATCAGGAATTCCCGCTTCCTTGGCTAAAATCGCTAAAGCGATTGCAGAAAAAGGTGTGAGTTCGGAAGGTTTTAAAACAACAGAACATCCCGCAGCCATTGCTGCCGCAGCTTTTCTTGTAATCATGGCGCAAGGAAAATTCCACGGTGTAATTGCCGCCGCAACTCCGATTGGTTCAAGATTGGTGATAATTTTTTGATTTTCTTTTGGTGCTAAAATTACTTCGCCGCGAATTCTTTTTGCTTCTTCGGCGAACCATTCAACAAAACTTGCGCCGTAAGCAATTTCGCCGCGCGCTTCATTCAAAGGTTTGCCTTGCTCTGATGTGAGAATAATCGCTAGATCTTCCTGATTTTCTAAAATTAATTCATACCATCTTCGCAGGAATTTTGTGCGCTCTTTGCCGGTAAATTTTGACCATTTCTTGAAAGCAGAATCTGCTGCTAAAATTGCTATTTTTGTATCAGCTTCATCGCAGTTTGGAACCTCGCCAATCAAGTCTCCATTGCTAGGATTGAAAACTTCAATCCGCTCTTTTTTATCGAAAAATTTACCATCAATAAAAGCGCTTTCAAAAAAGAGTTTTTGGTTTTTTAGTTTCATAAATTTTTTTCCTTAAATTGACAAAATTCTCGAATTTTACATTCACCGCATTTTGGTTTTCGGGCTATACAAACATAGCGTCCATGCAGAATCATCCAGTGGTGAGCGTGATTCTGCCATTTTTTGGGAATGGCTTTCATTAAGGAAATTTCGGTTTTTTCGGGAGTGGTTTCGTCAACAAAACCAATGCGATTTGAAACGCGAAAAACATGAGTATCAACAGCAATTGTTGGATGTCCGAAAGCGCAATTTAAAACGACATTGGCGGTTTTTTGTCCGACTCCAGGAAGTGATTTTAACGCTTCAAAATTTTCTGGAACTTCCGAATTAAAATCATCAACTAAACGCTGCGAGAGCTTGATAATATTGGCTGCTTTACCATTAAATAATCCAATCGTGGCAATATATTTTTTTAATTTTGCTTCACCGAGTTTGAGAATTTTTTCTGGCGTATCTGCAATTTCAAAAAGCGTTTTAGTTGCTTTATTAACTCCAACATCGGTGCTTTGCGCCGATAAAACTACAGCAACTAAAAGCGTGTAATTATTGGTGAAATTCAACTCGGTTTTTGGATGCGGATTTTCTTTTTGCCAAATCGCAAAAATCGCATCGATAATTTTTTTATTCATTTGCCTCGCTTAAGCCCTATTTTTGTTTTACAAATTATTTTGCTTTTCTACGTTTCGCCGCTTCTCTTTTTCTTCTATTTTCGAAAAAAAATCACATGAATTTTCAAGAATTAAAACAACAGCGCAAGATCCATTTTATTGGTCTTGGCGGCATAGGCATGAGTGCCTTGGCCTTCATTTTGCGCGAGTGGAATATTCCGGTACAAGGTTCGGATTTAAGTGAAAATTATTTAACCCCAAAATTGCGCGAAAAAGGCGTCACTTATTTTGTCGGACATGATGCAAAAAATATCACTGATGATGTTTCTCTAATTGTCGAAACTTCAATCATCAAAAACGAAAATCCCGAAATTCTTGAAGCAAAAAAAAGAAATATTCCAGTGATAACGCGCGCCAATCTTTTGGGATTTATCATGAGTGAATATAAGGGAATCACGATTGCCGGAACCCATGGTAAAACTAGCGCCACGGGTATTGCTTCTTTAGTTTTGGAAATTGGCGGGCTGGATCCAACCGTGATAAATGGCGGTGTCATCCACTATTATGGTAGCAATTCAAAAGTTGGAAAAGGCGAATATTTAGTAGCGGAATCCGATGAATCTGATGCCAGTTTTGTTGAGCTTCCAAGCTTTATCGGCGCGGTTATAAACATTGAACCAGAGCATTTGGAATTTAAAGGTTATGGCGGAGATTTTGAAAAACAAAAAGCCTGTTTTGAGCGCTACGTAAATCAAATTCCGACTGAAGGAATTTGCGTGCTTTGTATTGACAGTCCTGAGGTTGAAAAAATTTATCAAAAACTTCATGCGACCAAAAAAAATCTCGTCACTTATTCAGTTAAAAAAACTGCCGATTTAGTCGCAAAAAATATCGAGATGGATGCCAGTGGCTTGACCTTTGATGTGAAATTCAAAGACGGCCATGAAATCAAAAATATCAAAATGCCGGTCTATGGCAAACACAATGCCTCTAACGCTTGCATCGCAATTGCGATTGGAAATTTTTTGGGACTTTCTGAGGAAAAAATCAAAGCCGGACTTGCGGCTTTCAATGGTGTAAAACGTCGCTTCACCAAAGTTGGAGAATTTGAAGGAGTGTCGATAATTGATGATTACGGACATCATCCAACTGAAATTTCTACCACGCTAAAAGCGGCGCGCGATTTGGTTGGTGATAAAAAAATTATTTGCGTTTTCGAGCCGCATAAATTCAGCCGCGTTCACGATTTATTTAGTGAATTTTGTAATGCATTTTCTGATGCTGATTACGTATTGGTTTCTGATATTTATTCCGCAGGACAAGCGCCAATTTCGGGCGCAACGCAATATGATTTAATTGCCGGAATTAAAAAAACCGGACATCAAAATGTCATTAAATTAAATTCAGAAAAAGATTTAGCGGGGCTAATTAAGCCATTAATTTCGAGGGGCGATTTAGTGTTTTTTACTGGTGCTGGCAAAGTTACATATTGGGCTGCGGCCTTAGAGAAACAGCTCTCTAGCTAGTTAGAAAAAGATTGGTGCCTTAAGGCACTAATCTCAAAAATTTACAGAAAAATGGAAATCACGATTAAAGAATTAAGCAGCAAAGATGAGATGATGAGCTCCTTTTCGTTGGTTTCTCAGATGTATGAAAAAATGACCGAGGCAGAATTTTCTGCGGCGTTGGATGAAATGATTTCGCGCAACGATTACAAAATGGTCGCAGCTTTTTTGGATGGAAAAATGATTGGTGTTTCGGGTTATTGGATTGCTTTTATGCTTTATTGCGGCCGCTATTTGCAAGCTTCAAACTTGGTTGTTGATTGTGAAATTCGTAAAAAAGGTATTGGAAAAAAGCTGCTAAATTATCTCGAAATAAAAGCAAAAAAACTCGATTGCAAAAAGTTGGTTCTCGATTCCTACACTGAAAATAAAAAATCTCATTCGCTCTATTTTCGCGAAGGTTTTTACATTCGCGGCTTTCACTTCATGAAGGATTTGTAAACGCTTAATAAACGCCGAAAGTTAAATTTTTTAATAACAAACCTTATTTATAATATGCGCCTCACCAGCCAATCTATTGAAGACAATAAGTCATTCATAACTTCTCTTTCCAAACAAATAGAGATGTTCCAGAGATATAATACCAAAGAGCAAATCGCAAATATGCAGCAAAAATATTCTCTCAAGGGCTATAAATTTATTGATCTTTTTGCTGGAATAGGGGGAATTCGAACCGCATTTGATAGATTAAAAGCGAACTGCGTTTTTTCTTCTGAGTGGGACAAATTTAGCCAAATAACTTATGAAGCAAATTTTGGGCACAAGCCGTTCGGAGATATTACTAAAATTTCAGCAGAAGAAATTCCGTCTTTTGACATACTGTTGGCGGGGTTTCCTTGTCAGCCATTTTCAAATGCCGGTCATAAAAAAGGCTTCGAAGATACGCGGGGAACCTTATTTTTTGATGTTTGTCGAATCATTGCTTTTCATAGACCGCAAGTAGTGCTGCTTGAAAATGTGAAGGGTTTTAAAAGTCATGATAAGGGCAAAACCTTCGTCACCGTTAAACAAACTTTAGAAGATTTGGGTTATAATGTTTACGCTCAAATATTGAATTCGAGAGATTTTGGCGTTCCTCAAAATAGAGAAAGAATTTATATCGTTGCCTTCAAGGATCCTGTTAAATTTAATTTCCCCTTGCCTCTGGAGAGTAAGGCTAATCTAGGCTCCATCATGGAAAGCAAGATTGATGATAAATATACAATTTCAGATAAACTATGGGCGGGTCACAAGCGCAGAAAAATAGAGCATCAAAGAAAAGGCAATGGCTTCGGATACTCTATTTTTAATAAAGATTCTGCTTACACGAGCACGATTTCGGCTAGATATTACAAGGATGGGTCAGAAATTTTGATCGAGCAAAAAAATAAAAATCCAAGAAAGCTTACTCCTAGAGAGGCGGCAAGACTTCAGGGATTCTCGGATGATTTTATAATACCCGTAAGCGATGTTCAGGCCTATAAACAGTTTGGAAACAGTGTTTCCGTGCCAGTTCTGGAGGCTATTGCTTTAGAAATTAGCAAATCTTTAGCAGCAAAATTATGAAAATAGAGAAATTAAAAATCGAAAGCCAAAAATTGGATTTAAACTTAAAATTCTATTTTTTCCTGAAAAATTTGGTTAAGGCCAAGCTAACGGAGGTGCAGTCTTGCAAGCTTTTAGAAAAAATATCTTTGGGTAGCAATCCCTTCGAAGAAATGAGGGAGTTTGTAAAAAATATTTCAGGCAAGTCGAAAAAAGATGCCTTGGAACTTTTGTTTGAGCAGTTGGATTCAGAGGTTGATCTGGAAATGTTTATCTTTGGTTTAAAGCTCTATCTCTGCAAAGACCTGCTTTTAAGAGAGGCTAAAATAAGCGATATTGTGAATATCGATAAGTTAAAAAATCTAAATCCCTTATCTGTTGGGTATGATAAAATTTCAGTTTATAAGCCTTATCACACAAGGGTTAACGGAGCTTTGTTGGCACTTCTATTTTTTGCGAATCTCGAGAAAAATAAAACTAATTTTATGTCAGAAGATGCCGCTGATTTTGTAAAATCTCTTTCTGAAAGTGCGATTAATTTAAAGAAGATAGGTCTTGAGCCAAATCAAATTTTTATGCTGATGTTTTCTGAGAGCGTAAATCAGTCCATCATTTCAGATTCTGGCTCAAACTATGAGGATAGAATTTTGATGGTGCTTAAAAAGATTGGGATTGCAGAAGAAAATATTAAAAAAATGCATGATAAAGATGATTCGAGTACCGAGTTTGATTTCTTTTTTGAGATAGAGGGTCGCACCTACGGAATTGGCGCAAAAAGAACTCTAAGAGAAAGATACAAGCAATTTATTAAGACGGCCAAGATGAGTAAAATAGATGTGATGATCGAGATAACTCTCGGATTGGATTTGAACGAGGAGAAGGCAAAAACCATTAATAATAACGGCATTTATCTTTTTGTGTCCGAAGAAATATATGACTCGAGAGAGTTCTTAAGAAAGTTGAGTGGCGTGTATTCGGCAAAAGATCTGAGCATTAAAACTTTAAAATCTCTCAAATAAGTGACCCAAATTAAAATCGCCACTTTCAACGTAAACTCGATTAAGGCCCGTCTGCCAAGGGTTTTGGAGTGGTTAAAAAATTCTCAACCCGATGTGGTTTTATTGCAGGAATTGAAATGTGTCGAAGAGCAATTTCCTTTTGAGGCCTTGTTTGACGCGGGTTATAACGCCGCGGTGTTGGGTCAAAAAACTTACAATGGTGTGGCGATTCTTTCTAAATATAAAATTGAAGAAGTGATTAAAGGCTTGCCAACATTGAATGGCGGGCTTGATGAGCAAGCGAGATATATTGAAGCTTTGATTTCGGTGAAGGGAAAAATAATTCGTGTTTCATCAATTTATGTTCCCAATGGCGGCGGTGATTTGCTTGATGGAGAAGCTCTTGAAGATAGCAGAAAATTCCGCTACAAATTAGATTTTTTTGAAGCGTTGAAGTCGCATTTTTCTAGCCTGCTCAAAGAAGATGAAATCCAAATTTTTGGCGGAGATTTTAATGTTGCCGCGGAAGAAATTGACGTCTTCGATCCAAAAAGTTTGAGCGGCACTGTTTGTTTTCATCCGGCTGAGCGCCAAAAATTTCGCGCGATTTTAAATCTCGGATTAAATGATTCTTATCGCATCTCAAACCATAGCCAGCAAGCTTTCTCTTGGTATGATTATCGCGGCGGTTCTTGGCAAAATGGCAAAGGAATGCGCATCGATTATCTTTTAACTTCACCACTCGGATCTGATAAAATTATTTCTGCGGCAATTGAAGATAAGGGTGTGAGAGATCAGGAAAAGGCTTCGGATCACTGTCCGTGCGTTGTGACGATTGAGATTTAAGGGGGCCTCTAAAAATTAGGATTTTTCGAGGCGCCCATATACCAAAACTGATTCAAGGAAACCGAACTAAAAAATAAAGAGTCGGTATATTTCAGGGAGGTCTAAATACTTGTGAAAATTTTTTTTATAATTAAAAAAACAAGCGCCTTAGAACTGAAAAGTTTTATGGCTATGGTGATAAATGCATTTCGTAATAAACGTTATGGACCTGGGTGCAATTCCCAGCACCTCCACCACGCTTCGCTCTTGCGAGCTTCGCGTGGCGAGGCCACGACGGAGATCGTTAGAGCGAAGCGTGCCCTGCGTAGCCCAACGGGCGAAGCATGGGCTTACTTCGCATAAGCGTACTTGTGGGGGTGATCAGCTTTCGACATTCGCTAAAGGAAATGACTTTGCTCGGTTGAGAAACTGCCGGTTGTAGGCGTAAGCCCGCGATATCCGTTCAAAAAAAGTAAATGCAAACGATAACTTTGCTAATGACAATTTCGAATTCGCTCCTGCAACAAGAGTTGCTATTGCGTAAGTGATTTTGTCGGGGCTCGCCCGGGCGCCTGTCAACAGAAGCTCGGGCACTTCTCTCTGGGCATTTCTCTCTGGGCATTTCCCCAATGGCATTTTTGCACCTCATCAATTTTAGAATATTTCATGCAAGATCTAATCGGATATGACGAAATCATTGAAAACTCCATGCGTTTGGTGATTTACGAAACTCTCAAAAAAGTTGAAAAAACTGGGTTAATTGGTAAGCATTATTTCGTCATCACTTTCTTGACGCGCTTTCCTGGCGTTTCTATCGCAAAATCCTTAATGGAAAAATATCCCGAAGAAATGACAATTGCGGTGCAATATCAGTATAAATCTTTGGTGGTTGAGCATGATTTCTTCAAGGTGTCTCTAAGCTTCGGCGGCAAATATGAAAAGCTGGTAGTGCCATATAAAGCCGTCACTTCTTTTGCTGATCCTTCCATGAATTTTGCCCTAAAATTCAGCGTCGGTTATGGTGATATCGAAGAATTGCAAGGCAGCGATTTTGGTGAGTCAAATAAAGCCAATAAAAATGGTGATAAGGATAAAAAGAGCGCAGAAATTGATTTATCCGCGAAAGTAATTTCTCTTGATGCCTTCCGCAAAAACAAAGGCCCCAACAACAATCCCGAAAATAACTAATGATATTTTTTTACCAATTTCTCTTCTTAGTCCTAACCTATTTTATTGCCGCAATCCCTTTCGGTCTAGTGCTCGGCAAAGTATTCGCTGGCAAAGATATTCGTGAATTTGGTTCAAAAAATATTGGCGCGACAAATGTTTCGCGCGTTCTTGGGAAAAAATTAGGATTAGCAACTTTACTTCTCGATGGCTTCAAAGGCGCGATAATGCTGATAGTGGCGCGTTTTACTTTTTACGAATCAAATTACCTTCACCTATTTTTAGTTTTAGTTTCTTTCGTTGCAGTGGTTGGCCACATCTATCCGATCTACCTTGATTTCAAAGGCGGCAAGGGTGTTGCCACTTCAATCGCAACTTTGCTGGCATTAGATTTTACCGTCGGATTTTTGGTAATCTGTTTCTGGATTATGTCTTTTACTTTATTCCGCATTTCCTCCATCGCCTCATTGGTCGCAATTTTTTCTTCCATCATTTTGTCTTATGCCTATGAGTCTCCAACATCGCAAATTATTTTTTGTGCGATTTTATTTGTTCTAATCACAGTCAGACACAAAGAAAATCTCGCCCGCTTACTAATGGGCGAAGAAAAAAAATTATAGTGGAGCAGCGCAGCAATTTAATGAAATTATCTCAACTTCTCTCCACAGCTAAAACTACTCACCAAGTCATTGCGGGTGATGTTTCCTGCGAAATTGAAAATATCGCCATCGATTCAAGATTAGTCAAAAAAGGTGATATTTTTTTTGCGCTTTTAGGTAAAACTCAAGATGGTTCAGAATTCATTTCTGATGCGATAAATAAAGGTGCAGTTGCGGTTGTAACTTCTCAAGATCATGAAATTTCTGGCGCTGTTTTTATCAAAACTTCTGATGTTTTTTTATTGCTAGTCGATTGCTTAAAAGAATTTTACTCACCGCTTCCCGCCAATATTTACGCGATTACCGGCACTAACGGCAAAACTTCCGCCGCAGAATTCACGCGTCAAATCTTACAATTTTTAGGAAAAAAATCTGCCTCAATTGGTACGCTTGGAACTAGATGCGATGCCGATATCGAAGCACAATTACAAAGCTCATCTCTTACCACTCCCGACATTATTTCACTCTATAAAAATCTCTGTATTTTGAAAAAAAATGGCGTTGATGATGTAGTGCTTGAAGTGAGTTCGATTGGCTTAGAACAAGGTCGTATTGCTGGTTTAAAAATTGACGTCGGAGCTTTTACAAATTTCACGCAAGATCATTTAGATTATCACAAATCGATGGCGGAATATTTTCGCTGCAAAATGATTTTATTTTCTAAAAGTTTGCCAAGTGGCTCTGTTGCTGTGCTCAACTCCGATATTCCTGAGTTCGAAGATGTAAGAAAAACTTGTGAGAAAAAAAATCATCGCATCATTGATTACGGATTTAAGGCAAAAAAATTACGCTTACAAAAAATTGAACCGCACGATTTAGGACAAAAAGTTTTCTTTGAATTTGTTGGTCAAAATTTTGAATTTGAACTAGCGACCAGCGGCGATTTTCAAGCCTTCAACGCGCTTTGTGCTTTAGGAAATATTTTAGCAAAAAACCAAATTTCGACAAAATTATTAAAAGAAATTTTACAAAAATTTTCTAAGCTTCAACCAGCGGCGGGAAGAATGCAGTGCGCCGCGATTTTAAAAAATAAGGCGCAGGTTTTTATTGATTTTGCGCACTCGCCAGATGCCTTAACAAATGTTCTAAAGTTGGCGCGCCATCTCGGTAAAAGAGTGGTAGTTTTGTTTGGATGTGGTGGAGATCGCGATGCGACAAAAAGGCCGATCATGGGCGAGATTGCTTGCCGCTTGGCGGATCTGGTAATTGTAACTGACGATAATCCCAGAAGTGAAAATCCCGCAACAATTCGCAGCGAAATTCTTGCCGCTTGCGACATGAAAAAAACTATCGAAATCGATGATCGTAAATTGGCGATTGAAAAAGCAATTGCGCTGCTAGAACCTTGCGACATCTTGATTTTAGCTGGTAAAGGCCATGAGAAATATCAAATTATCGGCGAGAAAAAATTCGAATTTGACGAGGAAAAAATTGTTAGAGCGGCATCTTAAAACCAAATTTAATTTAGATTTTGAAGATCTCTATTCGCGTGATGGACTGATAAAGTTAGATCAAAAATTTGCAGAATTTCTCGGTAAAAAAACTCCTGACTTATTAGATAAATCAAAGCTTTTTGAAGATTTTCTCGTTGAGCTATTCGATGTAAAAAAAGAAAATGATGCGCTAAGAAAAAATCATGAAGAGCTGAAAAAAATCTATCAGGTGCGTCGCGAATTTGTGCAAAGACATGTCGCAAAAAAATTTTCTGATGTGCCTGCAGAGTTCGATGGAATAAGGCTTCTCAAAGAGTTAGAAATTTCTCACGATGATCTTGATGAATTAGAAAAAACAATTTCTGCCGAAGTTTTGGCGCAAAAAAATATTGAAAAATGGGAAGGCTACGCAGCTTGGGCGCTTTACTCGCAAGTCGGTCGTAAGCTCCACAAAAACGGCGCGCTTTTTATTTTACCCAAAAAAGTTGATCCGCAAAACCTGATCGAAAAAAGCTACGAGAAAAAAAATCGCAGCGGATTTGATTTAACTGACAATGGCTACGGACTCAATCGTGTGCAAGGCGAAGCGCATTACTGCATTTTCTGTCACAAGCAGAATAAAGATTCTTGCCGCAGCGGAATTTTTGAAAAAGAAACCGCGGAATTAAAAATCGATTCACTTGGTGTTGAGCTTCACGGCTGTCCATTAGATCAAAGAATTTCCGAAATGAATTTGCTGAAGTCGGAAGGTTTTTCTGTCGCTGCTTTTGCAACTGCTTGCATCGACAATCCAATGATCGCAGGCACGGGACACCGTATCTGCAATGATTGCATGAAGTCCTGCATTTTTCAAAAACAAGATCCCGTCGATATTCCACAAATTGAAACGCGCATTCTAAAAGATGTTTTAGCGCTGCCTTATGGCTTTGAAATTTACTCACTTTTGACGCGATGGAATCCGCTAGCACCGAAAAAAATTCCGCAAAAAAATTCCGGTAAAAAAATTCTAGTTTGTGGCTTAGGTCCCGCCGGCTATACTTTGGCGCATTATCTTTTAAATGATGGTCATGAAGTTGTGGCGATCGATGGTTTGAGAATCGAGCCGCTAAATTCTGAAATTTCGGGAATAAATTTAGATGGCTCGCGCGTCAAATTTAAACCGATAAAATTTTTAGATGAAATTTATGAGCCGCTTTCGAGCCGCTTGATTCAAGGCTTTGGCGGTGTTGCAGAATATGGGATTACGGTGCGCTTCGATAAAAATTTTCTTAAAATTATTCGTCTGCTTTTAGAGCGTCGCGAAAATTTCCGCATGTTTGGTGGCATTCGTTTTGGCTCTTCGATTACTGATAAAATTGCTTTTGATGATTATGGTTTCGATCACGTTGCGCTTTGTATTGGCGCGGGTCGACCGAATATTATTAATATCAAAAATAATTTTGCTAAAGGTGTGCGCTCCGCTTCTGATTTTTTAATGTCGCTGCAATTGACGGGAGCTTTTAGAGAAGAATTATTTACCAATTTACAAATCAGAATGCCGGCAATTGTGATTGGCGGAGGTTTGACAGCAGTTGACACTGCTTGTGAGGCGAGAGCTTATTACCAAGTCCAAATTAAAAAATTTGCTAAAAAAATTGCCGCGATTGGAAAGGAAAAAGTTTTTTCAATTTTGAATTTCGAGGAAAAAAATATTTCTGAAGAATTTTTGGATCACGCAGAAAAATTAGCACAGGGAATTGAAAGTTTTTTAGATGTAAAAATTCTTTATCGTAAAAAATTGCAAGATTCCCCAGCTTACAGATTAAACCATCAAGAGCTTGCTAAAGCTTTCGAGGAAGAGATTGAATTTGTTGAAAATGCGGTGCCGCTGGAAGCTGAAATTGATGAGTTTGGTGCGATCAAAAATCTTAAAACCACTCTGGGAAATTTTGCCTGCAAATCACTTTTAATCGCCGCCGGAACTACGCCAAATCTTTCGCCAAAACTTGAAGATAATTTAGATTTTGAAATTGTTGGAAAATATTTTGCCGAAATTTCTGAAGATCATAAGCATTACGCAATCACGCATAGCGCGCGTCCAAAACAATTTAGTGTGATTACAAAAATTGATGATGAGTCAAAAAAAGCCGTGAGTTTTTTTGGTGATTTGCATCCGAATTTTGAAGGAAACGTGGTGAAGGCGATGGCGAGTGCGAAGCTTGGACATCAACAAATTACAGAAATTTTAAATCATCAAACGAAGTCGCCTCAACAAGCTTCGCGCGATTATGCTTCTGATTTTTTGGTGACGATTGAAAAGATTGAGCGCTTGTCGGATCAGGTTGTGGAAGTTTTTGTGAAGGCGCCACTTTTGGCGAATCAAACAAAAATCGGACAAATTTTTCGCCTGCAGAATTATCATGCGTCGGCGCAAAAAGTTGGTGATCAATTATTGGTGATGGAAGGCGTGGCGATTACGGCTCTTGGCATCGATCGCGAGAAGGGAATTATTAGCGGAATTATTGTTGAAACTGGTGGATCGACTAGTTTGATTAAAAACTTTAAAGTTGGTGAGCCTTGTGTTTTTATGGGTCCGAGTGGCAAGCCAACGGAAATTGCAAAAAATGAAACTGTAGTTTTTGTCGGTGGTGGACGTGGTAATCAACCGCTCGCAGTGCTTGCGGAAGAGTTTACGAAAAATGGTTGTGAGGTAATTTTTTTCGCCGGCTATCACAAAAATTCCGAGGTGATTCGCTTTGATAAAATGAAAAAATCCTGCAAAAAATTAGTGATCGCAATCGATGGTGAAAAGGCTGCTGACGGCTATTTTCAAGGCTCGGTGATTGATGCAATCAAAGATTATTTTTCTAAAAACTCTCCCAAGATCGATCGAATTTTCGCCATCGGTAACGACCAAATGATGCATGAAGTTGCGCGTTTGCGTCACGAAAATTTAGTTGCAGCTTTTGCTCAAGCTAAAATTTCCATCACCAGTTTGAACGCGCCAATGCAATGCATGATGAAGGGTGTTTGTTCGCAATGTTTGCAGAAAAGGAAAAATGAGAAAGGTGAGATGGAATATTTTTATGCTTGTGCTGCTCAGGATCAGGATTCGGATAAGTTGGATTTCGCGCATTTGCATTCGCGCTGTGAGCAAAATTCTCTCTCGGAGAAGGTGGCTAAATTGTGGATTGAGAATCTTGATTATCCTAAAACTCAATCCGCCTGAAATACCGAACTACAGTTTGTCATCCCCGCGTAGGCGGGGATCCAGAGAATCTTGAGACAATCCTGGATCCCCGCCTACGCGGGGATGACAAACTGTAGTTCGGTTTCTTCAAGTGGATCGGATAGACGTGGAATTAATGCCCGTGAATAGCGCTACTTTCCCCATGATTAATTACAGCATGAGTAAATCGGCCTTGGTCTAGATGAATATGTGGCTCAGAAACACTTTGCGGTGATCTACCTTTATCTTTTTTAGACTGATCTGCTTCAACTATTTGAGAAATAAGCTCTCCTCTGAAATTCTTATCTCCAATATTAATTCCAGCTTCTGTTTCTAGAATTTTTGATTCGTTGATGAATTTCATGACTCCATTGAAGCAGCTTTTTGCTGCTGATAATACTGCATCTCTGCCGTCTTTTTTTAATGAAGCTCTTCTGTGGGGTTCGACTTTATCAACTAAATTTGCTTTTGATTTTATTTCTTCTGAATTTTCTAAGGTAAGTTTTACAGCAAGTTCTCGAACAAATTTTGACCAATCTTCTCTATCAGCATCTCCAACTAGATCTAGAATATTTTCTTGCTTTTCAGCGATATCTTTTTTGTTAAAAAATCCGGCTATTTTACTGGCGGCATGAAAGAATAATTGAGCAAGATTTCCAACAACTGGAATTGCGTTCGATACTGTTCCAGCACTCTCTAATCCCTCAGAAACTTTTCCTCCACTTCTTTCAATATTGCCGGAAAAATTTGCCTGCGCCTCCGTAAGTAAGCCATCAAATCTATCTACGAGATTAATGTAAAATGTTGCTAATCTGCGATCTGTAAAAATTTCTCCACGAGCATCGTTGATCACGCTGACTTCTTTTGGATCTTGTTTTGGCATAGCTTGCTCTCTAGTTAATTACAGTAACCGCTCTTCTATTTTTCGCAAAAATTTGGTCAGTGGCGCCGAAGAAGGCTGGGCGTTCTTTTCCGAAAGAAATTGTTGTTAAGCGCGAAACTTCAATGCCGTTTGCTACCAAATAATCTCTCACTGATTTTGCTCTTTTTTCACCTAAGGCGACGTTATATTCGCGGGTTCCGCGTTCGTCGGTGTGGCCTTCGATTGAAACTTTAATGTTTAAATCGCTTTTTAGCCAAGCCACTTGCGTATCGATAATTTTTTTTGCTTCATCGTTAAGTCCGAAAGAATCATAATCGAAGAAAATGCGATCTTGAACTTCAACTTCTTGAACTTTTAGATCTTCGGCTTTGTTGAGATCGATGGCTTGTTGCTCATTGTCGATTGTCTGATAGGGAGCTTCTGGCTCAGCTTCTTTTTCAACTATTTGTTTTTCGCTGCTGACAAGTTTTTCATCAGAATGTTTTGTTTTGCTGCTGCATGAAATTAATAAAAAAATTGCAGCTAATGCGAATAAATTCTTGAGCATTAGAACCTCTTGTGTTTTATTGGATTAATTGGTTTGGACGATGATTTTTTTAGAAAAAATCTCGCAAAAAACTATTTGCTAAAGGCCTAATGTCAAGTTGGTCAGATTTTAATTATTGAATTTATGAGTCTAGTACCAGCAGCGCCGGAAAAAGAAATGTCTGAGAAGATCGATGGCTTTCTCAAGCAAGATTTTGGTGGAAGTAAAATCGGTGAAATGTTTTCCGAAGATAAGATCAAGGGGCTAAAATTAGCGATGGTGGGAAGAGTTGTTGCGCTTGGAGATATCGAGAAGGTTTGTAGTGATATTCTGCAAAATCTGACAGATCTCGGCGAATATCATAGCGATCTTCGAAACGTAAATAATCAAATATACGCTATTCAAAGGTTTGAGTTGATGCCGGGAAATAATGTTACTCCGAGTCAGATAGCTGCTGACCTGAACAATAAAATTTCTGTTAATGGTCCTGGTTATCATACTGGAAGAGGTGATATTTCTGCGGTGCTTTCCAGTATTTGGGGCGGTAGTAAGGAGGCGAGAGATAAGGTTAGAAAAGATAAAACAAGACAGTTTTTAACAGTAGCTCCTCCTAGCACTCATCGTAATTTGGTTATGGATGCTCGAGGTAAATGTCGTGAAGATATAGAGATTGCAGAAACGAATTTATTTGCTGAGTTGAGTGGAGGTGCAAAATTAAGTAAGAAGCAGGAGAAAAAAATCCGTGGATCCAACTATCACCGAACCGAAGCTTTTGGTTATGCTGGATTGAAAACATTTAATTGGCTGACCAGAGGTATCCTTTCCCACTCAAAAGCTGGCGAAGATGGGCGTTTTATAAAATATCAAAAAAACAAAGATGATTTTATTGCCGAGTTAAGTGGGCTTCTTGATCCAACATCTCAAGGAAAAGGCGCTGGATATTTAAATGCATTGAAGGCGATTTATGATAAAATGGCAAGCGAACCAGGCGCTCTTTCGTCACAAGAATTTGCAGAGATGCAACAATTAATCTCGAATGCGCTGGTGGCAGAAGGAAAGTTTGCTAAAGAAGAGGTAGAGGCCTTTAACAATAAGATCAAAGAGCTCAATGATGGGATGTTGAGTAGCATAAAGGATGTGGTGGAAAAGGAGGATGATATGTGGAAATATCGCATCGCTCAGATTATTTTGATCATATCACCGCTGGGCGTTTTCAATTATATGATGCCGATAGCCAATATACTCGGACCATTATTAAGCGCCAATCTCACCTTTGGTGAAGGCGTGGGTGAGATGATGGCAAAAATTCCAATACTTGGTCAGGTAGTGTCGGGGATAAAACTCGATGTAGCGATGGCTGCTATTATTGATAATACGCCAATTTTAAGTGAGTTAGGCGGAGTTGTTGATGCCGTTACTGACAATGACGCGGCACAAGAATTATTTGGCGCAATGTCGCCATTAGTAGCCGGATCGCCCTTGATACCAATTGCCATCGCCATTGGAATTTCTGGGCGTAACGCTGGAAAGAGTTTGGATAATAGAGTGGAATCTGATGCAGCGGTAAAAACGGGAGGAGATAAGCTTGAAGCGGCATTTAGGGAGTTAGAAAAGTCGGTTAATGGAGTTCCTTACAAAGAAAGAGTGGCCAAATTTGCTGCTGAAGAAATAAATGCTAACGCTAATCGTATTTTTCTACGCCAATTGGTTGATTTTATTGCTGGAGCAGAAGATAAGGAGTTGGAAATTTTTAAAGATGTTAAGTTTAATGGTCAGTCCTTGTCGGATTTAAAAAAATCTAAGGGGGAAGATTTTTATGATGCTAAATCCATCATGAATTTATTGCTTGCCCCAGATGTTACCAAGGAGATGAGAGAGCAGCTAATAAAGGCTTTTTTTGTCTATGATAAAATCCGCGAAGAGGCTGATACAAAAAGAGATCAATTTAAAAGTGATGCAAAAAATATAACTCAGGATCTTAATAAGTTTAACGACATAAAGCCTGGCGAGATGACTACACTTGCTAATGGTGAGTATGCTAGGCGCCGGCAAGAATTTGTTATCGATCTCGCAAAAAGTGCGGGCATGCCAAAAAGTATTTATCAGGGCGATGATCAGGAGTCGAGAAAAAAGATGGCGGCAGAATATGAAATGAGAATGATCCAAGACAAAGTTAATAGAAGGGACGCTGTTATGGCTTTTAAGCCTACGCCAAATACATCTCCCACTAATCCTCAGGGAATTCCAGCGCTGCCGTCATTAAGAATAGCGCTCTAGGGATTTATGGCCGCTGACTTTTACATCACATCACAATCGCAACTCGATTCTCTGCTCGATTTAATCTCCGCAGAAAAACTTGTCGCTCTCGACACTGAATTTACCCGCCAAACTACCTATTACCCAATTTTGTCGATCGTGCAAGTTGCGATCAAAACGCCAGATAATAAAAAAAAATCCTTCATCATTGATTGCCTTTCCGACCTCGATTTAAGTGGTTTTTTTGCGCTTATTTCTGATCCAAAAATTAAAAAAATCTTACATTCATCAGCGCAGGATTTACAGATTTTTTATCTCGCATCCAACATTATGCCACAAGCGATAATAGACACGCAAATCATGGCTAATTTTTGCGGCTTTGGTTGCAATGTTGGCTATTCAAATTTGGTGGATAAAATATTTGCAAGATCTTTGAATAAAGATCAACAGCGCAGCGATTGGCAACGTCGCCCTCTAAGTCAAAAGCAAATTGAATATGCGCTTTTGGATGTGGAATTTCTTCATGAAATTTACGAAAAATTTTATACTATTTTAGAGAAAAATAAGCGTTACGATTGGTTCGATGAAGAGATGAAAAAATTTATCGAAAAATCACTTCATAAGTCGGAAGATAATTTGCTTAAAAATTTTTCTTTTAGCAAAAAAAGTGAAGTGCAAAAATCGCAGCTTAGAAAATTAGTTTTGTGGCGCGAAAATTTATCGAAAAAAAATAATCTTCTGCGCCAATATTTTTTGAAAGATGAGGACTTAGAAAATATTATCGATCTTGGTTTAGTTGACGGCGCGATTTATCATCGACTTACAAAAGAAATGTTGAGCGAAATAGAAATTATTCTTGCTGATAATAGTGAAGAAAATTTTGATTTCGTTAATAATTTTTTTATGACGGATAGGCAAAAAATATTATTAGAACAAGTTAAGGAAATGGTAGCAAAAATCGCCGAAAAAGAAAATTTTGCTGCACAATTTTTGCTAACCAATTTTGATATTAAAAAAATAATCTGCCAACAGGATTCTTTTGAAAAAACAGTTGATGCTTGGCGCCACATCTTGCTCGGCAAAGAATTAAAAGAAATAATCTCATGACAAAAATCATCGCCGCAAATTGGAAAATGAATAATACTTTTGATGAAACTGACGAATGGCTCGATGTTTTTTTCAAAGGCTATGCTACTAATTATGATCAGTGTAAAAAAGTTGAAATGCTGCTTTGTCCACCAGCAATTTTGCTCGATTACATCGATTCAGAATTGATGGAAGATGGTTTTCAATTTCTTGAAACTGTAATCAAAAAAGAAGGCAGAACTATCGAAGCAGTTTCGGCGGAAGAGATAAATAAAATCGTCGTTGAGGGCAGAAATCTAAAGCTTTGCGGACAGGATTGTCATTTTGAAGATTCTGGATCTTTTACCGGCGATGTTAGCGCTGGGATGCTAAAAAAAGTGGGCTGCGAATATGTTATTATTGGTCATTCTGAAAGACGCGGCAATCATCAAGAAAGCAATGAAATCGTCGCCAAAAAAATCTCTGCCGCCTTGAAGCAAGGCTTAACTCCGATTTTATGTGTCGGCGAAAGTAAAGAAATTCGCGACGCCGGAAAGCATCTGCATTTTGTTTATCAGCAAATTATGCAATCAATTCCCACTGATGTAAAAATCGAAAAATTAATTCTGGCCTATGAGCCAATTTGGTCGATTGGAACTGGCGCCGTTCCCACAAACGAGCAAATCGCCGAGATGTCAAAACTAATCAAAAAAATCTTCGCTGAAAAATTTTCCGGTAAAGTTTCTCAACATTTTATTCTTTACGGCGGTTCAGTAACCTCACAAAATTCCGCTGAAATTTTAAAAATTTCCGGAATCGATGGTTTGCTCGTGGGCAAGGCCAGTCTTGATGCCGCCGAGTTTCTAAAAATTTCCTTATCTTGACCTCCTTTGACAATCGCCAAAGCAATTGTCAAAGATGGTTCGAAACCAAACCCTGTGCTGGACACCATCCCGCAATGGATGATTTATTTCCTCAATTAATTTCTAAAAAATATGACTCAAAATTTCCGCATCGAAACCGACTCTTTTGGTGAAATCCAAGTTCCAGCTGAGGCTTATTACGCCGCACAAACGCAGCGTTCACGTCAAAATTTTCCCATCCAAAATGACAATCCCGGACATAAAATGCCCAAGGAAGTTATTCACGCCATGCTCTTGGTAAAAAAAGCCGCAGCTCTTGCCAACAAAGACTTGATGGCGGCAGATCCAACTTCAAACGAATTCAAAAAATTCTCTCCTGATTTAGCGGATAAAATTGTTGATGCGGTTGATACAATTCTCGCAAAGTTCGACTGGTTTTACGAAAATCATTTTCCTTTAGTTGTGTGGCAAACTGGCTCTGGCACTCAAACCAACATGAACGTCAATGAAGTAATCGCCTCAGTTGCCAATGAAAAAGTTAGTGGAAAAAAAGGCGGAAAAACTCCGGTTCATCCCAATGATCACGTAAATTTAGGACAAAGTTCAAATGATACTTTTCCTACGGCGATGCATGTTGCGACAGTTCTTCTAACTTACGAAAAACTCCTTCCAACATTAGTTCGCTTCTCAAATGAGTTAGGAAAAAAAGAAAAAGAATTTTTGGACATCATTAAGATCGGCCGCACTCACACACAAGACGCAACGCCGGTAACTTTGGGTCAGGAATTTTCTGCTTACAAA
>CAMCMF010000028.1 GCA_945875865.1 Rhizobium sp. Q54 | reverse complement strand
TCACATGCGACTCAACATCATTGCTGGGATTGTGAATTTGAAACATGCGTTCTGAACAACGGAATCAAGGCTTTGAGCCTGATAACGAAAAATTTGTGAGTAATTTAAAGGTTGGAGAATTTATGAAATCGTTTCGCAATGGGTCTATTGGTATGAGGTGATTTTCCTGAATTGTGATCGGATTAATCTTTGTTTGAGATTGACTGTGAAACCTATGTAGATTTGGAAAGGATGAGATATGGATTTGAGGATGTAAGTGTAATACATTTTCTTAGGGTGATAAGAATTTAGTATGAGTTTGTTGGACAGGCCCGCCGTCGCTTTGGATGAACAATAACTTCGAGTTTAAGACTCATGAGCTATGGCGGGCAGCCTTCGCTCTAACAATCTCCGTCCGACAGTCCAGCTAAAGCTGGCCTGCCAGCCGAAGCTCGTAAGAGCGAAGGCTGGTGGAGCTATCGAGATTCGAACTCGAGACCTCTTGCATGCCATGCAAGCGCGCTACCAACTGCGCTATAGCCCCATAATAAAATATTAATTTTGTCTTAATTAACTCCAGAAGTATGTCCTCTTGCACTCCCGGGATTCGCCTTGCGGCTCATTCCCGTTTTTACTAAAAACGCTTTCGCGTTTTCTTGACGTAAAAACCCATGCAAGCGCCCTACCAACTGCGCTATAGCCCCATAATCAAGGATTGAATTTTGATTCTTTGAAAAATAGTTTGGGGCGCGCATAAAACACGGCTCTTTCCTAACTTTCAATTGAAAAACTTCATGTCGAATCAAATTAAAATTTCCCTACCCGATGGCGCTGTGCGCGAGTTTGAAAAAGGGGTGAGCGGTTTTGAAATTGCCAAATCAATTTCAATTTCTTTGGCGAAAGTTTCTTTGGCGATCCGCGTAGATGGTGAATTGCGCGATCTTTCGCGTGCAATTGATGCAGATGCAAAAATTGAAATCATCACACCAAAATCAGGAAAAGATGCTTTGGAAATTATTCGTCACGATGCGGCGCATATCATGGCAGAGGCGGTGAAAGAGCTGTTTCCTGAAACTCAAGTTACAATCGGACCCGCAATTGAAACTGGATTTTTTTATGATTTTGCGCGCAAAGAACCATTCGCTTTGGAAGATTTATCCGCAATAGAAAATAAAATGCGTGAGATCGTGAAGCGTGATGAGAAGCTGGTTCGCGAAGTTTGGAAACGTGACGATGCAGTGAAATTTTTTGAATCAATTGGCGAGAAATATAAAGCAGAAATCATCGCTTCAATTCCATCTAGCGAAGATATTTCGCTTTATCGTCAGGGCAATTTCATCGACCTCTGTCGTGGGCCGCACGCGCCTTCAACTTCTCACGTTAAACATTTTAAATTGATGAAATTGGCGGGAGCTTATTGGCGCGGTGATGCAAAAAATGAGATGCTGCAACGCATTTACGGAACCGCTTGGGAAAGCGAAGAGTCGCTGAAAAATCATCTCTATATGTTGGAAGAGGCGGAAAAACGTGATCACCGAAAAATCGGCCGCGCGCTTGATTTATTCCATATTCAGGAAGAAGCGGTTGGTTCAGTTTTCTGGCATCCGAAAGGTTGGACGGTGTTTCGTGAAATCGAAAAATATATTCGCGAAAAGTTGGAGCGCGATGGATATGTTGAAGTAAAAACTCCGCAAATGGTCGATAAAATTTTGTGGGAAAAATCGGGGCATTGGGAAAAATTTCGCGAAAATATGTTTGTGGCAGAAAGTGAAGATAGAACTCTTGCGATCAAGCCAATGAACTGTCCGTGCCATGTACAGATTTTTAATCAGAGCTTAAAATCCTATCGTCAACTTCCGCTTCGAATGGCAGAATTTGGTGCTTGTCATCGCAATGAATCTTCTGGATCGCTTCACGGAATTATGCGTGTTCGCGCCTTTACTCAAGATGATGCGCATATTTTTTGTGAGGAAAGTCAGATCAATTCTGAGACGGTAAAATTTTGTGCTTTGCTCAAAGAAGTTTATTCCGATTTTGGTTTTGAAAATGTAATGGTGAAATTTTCAACTCGTCCAGAAAAACGCGCTGGATCAGATGAAACATGGGATCGCGCCGAAGCTGCGCTTGAGGATGCGGTGAAAGCAGCGAATTTGGATTGCGAAATTAATCCCGGTGAAGGCGCATTTTACGGACCGAAATTGGAATTCACTTTGGTTGATGCGCTGAAACGCGAATGGCAATGTGGCACGCTGCAAGTCGATTTTATTTTGCCGGAAAGACTTGATGCTAACTACATCGCATCAGACGGACACAAGAAGCGTCCGGTGATGTTGCATCGCGCGATATTGGGAAGTTTTGAAAGATTCATCGGAATTCTAATCGAAAATTACGCTGGAAAATTTCCACTGTGGTTAGCGCCGGTGCAAATGGTGGTAGCAAATATTACCAATGATTCTGACGGTTATGCTATGCTAGTTGTTGATGAATTGAAAGCGGCAGGATTCAGAGTTGAAGCAGATTTGGACGCGCAAAAAATTTCCTACAAAATTCGCGAACATAGTTTGAAAAAAATTCCTTACATCTTAGCAGTTGGAAAAAAAGAAGCGGAAATCGGTGCAGTTTCGGTGCGAAAATTCGGCGAGGAAAATCAGAATGTGATGACTATTGCAGAATTTATTGCGCTGGCAAAACAGCAGATTTCTGAGAAAAAATAAATCCTCCGACCAATTGCTAAAAACAGCCATTTAGGCTATTTTTTTAACGCTCAAAGCCTTTTTCAAAGGAGGTCTGGGACCGAGCCCTCTTTGAAAAAGAGGGTGGCGTTACACGAAGTGCAATGACGGATCTGGGTTAAACAATAATTTTATGAAATTTGTAAAAAACTCTCTAACCTATCTAGCCTCGCCAATCCTAGCTCTGCTTATCCTCGCAACTTTTTTCCAACTGTGGAATTGCGATCTCAGCAAGCCAGTTTTTGGTTATGGACAGGATGCTCTTTTTCATATTTTTATTATTAAAACTATCGTCAGTAGTGGTTGGTTTTTTCAAAATGATTTTGTGGGCTATCCTCACATCTCTGGCAGTTTTTTTTTCCAAGATTTTCCAATTCATGCCGACAGTTTTAATTTTTTAATTGTCAAAATTTTTTCCTACTTTTCATCAGATGTTTTTTTGATCACCAATTACTTTTTTATTTTCACTTTTTCTCTCATCGCCTTCACTTCCTTCATCGCGCTTCGTGCCTTTAATATCAGTATTGTAACCGCTATTGCTATTTCACTACTTTATGCCTTCACGCCATATCATTTAGCGCGCAATGTTTTGCATCTTTTTTTATCAAATTACGCGGCAATTCCTTTGGTGATTATGGTAGCTCTTTGGCTGGCTACCAGTAAAATTCAGCTTTTAATTTTGAATGAAAAAGGTCGTTTTGAATTTGCGCCCAATCGCTTTTTTTTCATCAGTTTTATCGTCGCAATTTTTGTTGCTACTAATGGAGCTTATTACGCTTCTTATTCTTGTGTGATTTTTGTTTTTGCTTGGTTTTTGCGCGGTCTAAAAAAGGGATCTTTCCTTGATTGTCAGGCTTTCAATTTGGTGGTGCTATGTAGCATTATCCTACTGACTTTGCTGATACTTTATTTTCCATCTTTTATTTATTGGTCGAATAATGGTTTTAACAAAGAGGTCGCGAATCGCGATCCTTCAAGCAGTGAATATTATGCTTTGCATATCATCGATTTATTTTTGCCCATCGCTAATCACTATTTGAACTATCTTTCCAAGTTGCATTTGATCTTCGATGAAGCCTTGGTTGGTTGGGAGCGCGACGCAGAAAACTTGGGAATTTTAGCCTCAGTTGGTTTTATATTTTTGCTCTTATGGATGTTTGCCAAATCACAAAATAGCGAAAATTCTTTCATTCAAAAAACCATCAAAAAACTTTCGCTAAATGAAGATGAGAAAAATCTGATTTCAAATCTTGCGGGCTTGAATTTATTAGTAGTTTTATTCGCCACAGTTGGAGGTTTGGTGATGTTTGTAGCGCTGCCATTTCCACTACTTCGAAGTCATGCGCGCTTCTGTATTTTTCTCGCTTTTTTCTCGCTATTTGTGGTGGGAATAATTTTTGATAAAATCGCGCGCGATAGAGCAATTGCAAAATTTTTAATCATCGCGGTGACAATATTGGCGCTGCTTGATCAAGTTGGTAAAATTGATGTAGCAAGAAGAGATGTCATGCAAAACAACTTCAATATCGATCATGATTTTGTAGCAAAAATTGAAGCGAATATGGCGCCAAATTCACAAATTTTTATTCTACCAGTTTTTGGTTTTCCTGAAGAGGTGGGCGATGAATATGAGTCGCTAGTTTTCTATCTACATTCGCAAAATCTGCGCTGGTCTTATCCAGCAATTTTAGGGCGTCCGACTAATTTATGGCAGAAAGAAGTTTTAAAATTGGATAAGAAAAATTTTATTTCTGAATTAAAAAAAGCAGGATTTAGCGGTATTGCCATTGATCGCATGCATTTTACGAGAAAAGAAAAAGAGAAAAAGAATGAATGGCAAAAGTTAAGAGCTTTGGAAAAAAGTTTAGATGCGCTTTCTAAAGAGAAGCCCATCACATCACGCGATATGAAGTTTGTATTTTTTAAGATTTAATTTTGCCAAATTCTAGCGAATTCAACGCCATGCAAATTAAAAAATTTCTCGATGTTTCTAAGGAATTTTTCTGGCCATTTTTGACCTTTGGTTTTTTTGCTGGTGTAAGCTTGTCAGTTTTATTTGATGCTGATGGTTGGCCGATGAATCATGAGCATAATACTTTTGTCATACGCAGTCTGATCTACGCTAAGCATTACAGTTTTTACGATTTTTTTCCGATTTATTCTAGCCTCGATAATAATAATTTTGGTTCACCTTTTTTAGCATTTTATCACAAGCTTTTTTACGTTTTTTCTGCTCCATTATTTTTACTGATATCCGATATTAAAATCGCTTTAGCATTTTCGATTTTACTTTTTCTTGTTATTGGTTCTTTTGGAATTTTTATCACTCTGCGTGAATTAAAACTTAGTAAAGTTTCTGCACTTTGTGGAGGTATATTTTTAATTGCGGCAAATTATACCATCACTAATTGGCTGGTGCGTGGAGCTATGGCAGAACTGTCGGCGATGATGATTGCTCCTTGGGTGTTTTATTATTTTTTGCGCATGATCAGAGAGAAAAAAATTAGCTATGGTTTGGCCATCAGTTTGGCTTTAGTTTTTTTTGCTCATAGCGTCATATTCTTTTATATTGCGCTGATGCTTGCTGCGACATTGCTACTTTTACTTTTTGCTGATCGAAAGTTTTTTGATATTTTTTTAGATAAATCTTCACTGCTTCCTGTGGCGTTATTTCTCGCTCTCTGTCTACCTAATTTTTTTGTGATTTACGAATTTTGGCAGGAATATGATATGGGCTCGATCGTTTCACCAGAATTGAACCCGGCAAATAATTTTCATTCTTTTTCTGACTATTTTCTTGGTTACAGAAAATGGCAATATGGTCAGCAATTTCAAGGCATAACCTGTCAGATAGATGCGCCGCTGATTATCGCTATAATCATTGGTTTTATACCGATTTTATTGGCACCAAAAGAAAAAATAAAATTACTCAAACCCATCATTCCACTAATTATTATTTTGCTATTTTGTGCGATATTGCAAATGCCAATAGCGATAGTTTTTTATAATCATTTCTTTGCCGCAGAATTTATCCAATTTCCCTGGAGATTGTTGGCATTCATTACTCCTATTATAATTATTTTGGCATTATTTTTGCTTGAAAAATTTCTTGATGAGAGGTGGGGGCGGGTGGCAATTTTATCATGTTTAATTGCCATGACCTTATCCTGTGGCTCATTTTCTAAATTGAATTATCACTATTTTCCTACGTATAATTCTTTGTCAGATTACAATAATATTAGTTTTAATTCTGTCGCAGAATATGTGCCAAAGCGCTTTATAAATAAGCCTTTTCCAAGCTTTAAGGGAATCGCTGAAAATAATTTTTTACTAGGCTGTAAAACAGTTTCGAATCAGGTTTCTGATGAGGTAAAAAATGTCAGATTTGATTTTGATTGCAAAAATTCTGCGCAAATAACTTTGCCAATTTTCATTTCTAAATTTCACAAAATTAGCAGTAATCACCAAAAAATTTTCTGCGAAGAATCAAGATATATGGCAGGCCTGTGTGATGTAAAATTGCCACAGGGACAAGGCGAGCTGCAGATTGATATGCCGAATTTTTTCTCGTTATTTTTCAACCCAGATCCATCATTAGAAATTCAGGATACTTTGCCTAAAGCTTGAAAATGAAGGGCGAAATAATGTTTTTAAAACGTAAACTTACTCAGAGTAAGTGCGGATTTAAAAACATTGTTTCAACCGCGCAGTTTCAAGCTTTAGGCAAAGTAGACGAATTTCTAATGACGGATCTGGGCTTAATGGCGATGAAGTTAAGGGTGCCTCTAAAAATTAGGATTTTTCGAGGAATTTTGAGTTTTAACAAATTTGCGAGAAGGTAACCGAAGCCAATTCAAGAAACCGAACTCAAAATTACCGGAAAAGACAATTTTTAGAGGCGTCCTTATGAGGTTCTCGACGCTTTCAGCATCAAGGATGACGAGATCGTTGAAAAAAGACTTAAGACGTGTTCTTAGATTGTAAAATAGCAAAAAGTGAAAGTCCGAAGGGAAAAATAAATCCATGTTTAAGAAAAAATTTTTCGCTGAGAAAAATTTCTCGAAACAACTCGTTTACAAGATAATTTAGTTTTTTCGTTGAGGAAATTTTTATGAATAATCTGGCGAGAAGTGCGAGGGGAAAAAGGAAGAAGTTAAGGTGGCCAATCTCAATAATCTCAAAGCCGCAAGACTTAATCAACTCGCGTAAATTTTTACGATTATAGCGACGAAAATGATGTAAGTTTTTATCGTGATTGCTCCATAAAAATTTAAAAGCTGGAACGCTTAAAATTATTTTTCCGCCGTGATTTAAAAATTTTTTTATTTCTAAAAGTGAGGCGCGATCATCATTGATATGTTCGAGAGCATCGAATAAACAAATCAGATCAAATCTTTGATTTTTGAGATTGAGGTCATCGGGTAATTTTCCAGCAATTAGCGAAATTTTCTCCCCGAATTTTTCTGAGATTTTTTTTCGAGCAAATTCATTTGGTTCAATTGCGCTTACTATACCATGCTTTGAGAGCATTTCTAAATTTCCGCCGGTGTCAGATCCTATTTCTAAAATTTTCTTATTTTTTTTGGAGAAAATTTTGTAATCAGTGCATCTAAAATTTCTCGGCGTGCAACAAACCACCAATGGCTTTGCTCATTTTTTGCCATCTCTTCGTATTCGTGAGCTTCCATTATTTTTGATTTCAGTTTGTAACGGCTTTCGTCGCGGCATGAACCCCGTCATGCGACGGGGTGACAAACTAGAGAGTTTACGTTTGATCTCTCAACCCTTGTCACCCCTTCGCATGACGGGGTCCACCTGTATTTACTTTTTAATTATTTGTCGAACCAAGTAACTCGGGCGTTGCTTAACTTCCATGTAAATTCTGCCCAAATATTCACCGATAATACCGATGCCAATAATTTGAATACTGCCTAAAAATAAAACAGTGACGATCAGTGAGTTGTAGCCTGGAACGTCGATGCCAAAAAATAATGAGCGTAGAATAATAAAAAAAGCGTAAAGAAATGAAAAGGCGGCGATGGTGATTCCGATGTAAGTCCAAATGCGTAGCGGAATAGTGCTGAAGCTGGTGATGCCTTCGATGGCAAAGTTCCATAATTTCCAACCAGAAAATTTTGAGGTGCCTAAATTTCTTTTTTGGCGAACATAATTGACGTAAGCTGACCGAGCTCCAACCCATGAAAATAGGCCCTTCATGAAGCGTTGTCTTTCTGGCAAAGTTTTTAATTGTTCAATAATTTTGCAATCAAGCAATCTGCAATCGCCGGCGTTTTTTGGAATTTTTATGCTCGAGAAAGCATTGTAAGTTGAGTAAAAAATCTCGGCGGTTTTGCGTTTTAAAAATCCGTCGGAACTGCGATCACTGCGGATTCCAACTACAGCTTCAAAGCCTTCTTCCCATTTTTTTATAAAATCACTAATGAGGTGAGGTGGATCTTGTAGATCAAAATCGATGATGATTGCAGCGTCACATGTGGCGTGATCAAGTCCTGCAGCGATGGCGATTTCTTTGCCGAAATTGCGATTTAAATCGACGATGGTGATGCGCGCATCTTTTTGACTATGTTGGTTAAGACGCGCCAGACTTGAGTCGGAGCTGCCGTCATTCACGATGATAATTTCAAATTGATAATTTTTGATCGGCGCAATTATCGCAAAAATTTCTTCAAAAAATTTATCAACAGCTAGTTCTTCATTGTAGCAAGGTGAGATGATGGCAATTTTTTTACTCATGGATTTTTTTTGTTTCTTCTTCCAATGCCAAAGCCACGTCAAGCATGGTTTGTTCATCAAAAGCTTTGGAGATAATTTGTAAGCCAAGAGGAAGTCCGTCATTGTCGAAGCCGGCGGGAACTGAGATTGCCGGCAATCCTGCCAAGTTTACTGGAATTGTGAAAACGTCGTTGAGATACATTGTGATCGGATCGACATCCTTTGAGCCTTTAATTGGAAAGGCGGCGCTTGGTGTGACGGGAGTAAGAATCGCATCAACTTTTTTGAAAGCATCACAGAAATCTTGCTTGATTAAGCGACGAACCTTTTGTGCTTTGCGGTAATAAGCATCGTAATAGCCGGAAGAAAGTACGTAAGTTCCGGTCATGATTCGGCGCTTTACTTCGGCGCCAAAACCTTGAGCGCGAGTTTTTTCATACATCTCCTCTAGCGATAAATTTTCACCAGCTATGTTACTTTGGGCGCGAAATCCGTAACGTACTCCATCAAATCTAGCAAGGTTTGACGAGCATTCTGCCGAAGCTGCGATGTAATAAACTGCGGGAGCGTAAGTGGTGTGAGGCAATGAAATTTCAACAATTTCAGCGCCGCGTTGTTTAAGAATTTCTTTGCCGCGACTCCATAAATCATCGATTTCTTTTGCCATGCCCTCAACATGATATTCGCGAGCGATACCAATTTTTTTGCCTTTGATGTCGGAGTTAAGAAGTCTGTCAAATTGTGGTACCGCGATGTTTGCTGAAGTTGAATCCTTATTGTCGAATCCGGAAATTATGCGTTGCAAAAGTGCCGCATCGCGCACGTCTTTGGCGAGGATTCCTGCTTGATCCATCGAGCTGGCGAAGGCAATCATGCCATAGCGTGAGCAACGTCCGTAAGTTGGTTTAATGCCGACAGTGTTGGTGAAAGAAGCAGGTTGTCGGATTGATCCTCCGGTGTCGGAGCCAGTTGCTGCGGCGCAAAGATTTGCTGCAACTGCTGCTGCGGAACCGCCGGATGAGCCGCCGGGAACTAGGTCTTCGGTGGAGCCTTTCTTTTTGTAAGGATTAATTACTGGTCCGAAATAGCTGTTGATGTTGGCGGAGCCCATGGCGAATTCGTCCATGTTTAATTTTCCGAGAGTGACTGATCCAGCATCCAAAAGTTTTTGTGTGACTGTTGATTCGTAAGGAGGAATAAAATCGGCGAGCATTTTTGAGCCGGAAGTAGTGCGAATATTTTTGGTGCAAAAAAGATCTTTAATGCCGAGAGGAATTCCTTCTAAATCACCCATTTTTCCGGCGGAAATTTTTTCGTCGGAGTTTTTTGCTTGCTGTAAAGCGACATCAAAACTTTCGGTGATGAAAGCGTTGAGATGGCGATTGGCCTCGATATTTTTGATAAAGGCTTGCGTTAATTCTTGGCTAGAAAATTTTTTTTCTTTCAGACCTTTTAGAGATTCAACGATAGTTAGTTTTGTTAGGTCGGTCATTTTATTTTTCTGCTCCTTGCGCTTGTTTGATTAGTTTTAGAAGTTCGCTGGTGCTGAGTAATTCACTAGCAACTAAACCGTTTGGAGCCCCTGGTCCGTAGACGGCGTTGAAAGGAATCGCGAAACGATTTTTGCGTCTCATATATTCCATTATCACTTCATCCGGCTTGGTAATGTCACCACGCATGCCGATAATATCGCCTCTTTTGAGAAGTGCGATGATTTCTTGATCGTGCAAAACTCTGATCTTGTTGAATTTGCAAGTGAGGCACCAATCTGCCGTAACATCAACTAACACCACTTTTCCTCTGATGATATGATGAGCGATTTCTTCTTCTTTTAACTTTATCCACAATGCATCTTGCTCAATTTGTTGGGTTTTGCGATTCTGAAAATCATTAGGTAAGGTGAGGGCGAAAGTTATGAGTAAAATTAGCGATAAATAACGAAATAATGTTGATTTGATGTTGCAGGATTTAAGCAATAACAAGCTGATGACGGCGATTATAATTGCGGCAATATTGCCGATATTTTGTGAGATTACGTAAATCAACCAGAGGATAGTTGCAACCAATAAACCAGTCATTACTTGCTTGGTTTTGAGCATCCATTCGCCAGGTTTTGGTAAATATTCTAGCGGTTTTTGCGAGAAAATTAAAATGATGTAAGGTAGCGCTAATCCTAATCCGATGCAGAGAAAAATTAAAAAAATGATTGAGGCATCGGAGGTGATGGCAAAAGAAATCGCCGTGCCAAGAAATGGTGCAGAGCAAGGAGTTGCGAGCAACACCGCCAAAATTCCGGAAAGAAAATTTGGTAGGAAAATCCTGTTACGCACTTCGCCTTGAGAGATTTTGCGATTGAGTAATGTTGCTAAAAATTGCTCGAAAGAAATTTCAAATATGCCGAGTAGGTTAGCGGTGAAGAAAGTGAGAATCAGAATTAAAGAAATCAGGAAATAAGGATTTTGAAATTGCAATCCCCAGCCAAATGAGTTGCCAGTAAGTTTGATGACAATTGCTAAAAAGGCAAAAATTACGAAGCAAAAAAGAATGCCGAGAATTGTTGAAATGAAAGCGAAGCGAATTTTTTCTTTCGGAGAATTGGAATGCTTGATGATTGAAATCAGTTTGATCGATAAAACTGGTAAAACGCAGGGCATCACGTTTAATATGGCGCCGCCAATAAAGGCGATGAGCATTGCATAGATCAAGGTTAGGCCATATTTGTTGGAGTTGTTTTTGGGTGGAGAAGTTTTGTCTAAAACTAAAGAATTCGGATAAAATTTTTGAATTTCCGCTAAAACTTTCTCATCAATTTGCTCAGAAATTTCCAGTTTAAATTCAGCATTTGCCGGCACACAAACATCTTTGCAAATTCCATAATCTAATCTCAAAGAAAGCTCTGTTGCTGCCGCTACATCTTTTAAATCAATCTCAATTGGCAGTATAACTTCATGCTTATAGAAGGAATATTTGATAGTTTCCTTGCCGATTTTTTCTTCAGCGACTTGGGCTTCTGGCCAGATGATGCGATGGGCGTGATAATTTTTTGATTTCGAAAAATCCATTTGCGGTGGCAATCCAAATCCACTATCGTCACTTCCGTATATTTTCCAGCCATGAGCAATTTTGAAATGTAATCCGCCGATTAATTTTCTTTGGCCATCTTTTTCATAAAAGCTGGCAATGAGTTGAACTTCAGCACCATCTCCTTGCGCTTTAGACCAAGAGCTGCTTGCGGCAAAGGCAATATTGCCACAAAATAAAACCAATAATATCGGTAAAGTTAAAAGCTTTTTGAAATGTGTTTTTACGGCATTTGTCCATTTAAATAAAATCTCGATATCATCCTGAGATTGTCGAATGGTGAATGTAGAATTCGATCTTGAATCATCCTTCGACAAGCTCGTGGTGACATCGAGATTTTTTGTGAATGTGGGAATAATTGCTGTTTTTAGTTGCATTTGTTTGTTGAAAAACTTGGTTGCAGAAGTTAAATTATCGCGCGGTAACCGTGAGGTAATTTTTTATTGAAGCTCCAACAAAATTCAATCTCCAAAATGATTTTACAAACAAATATACAAAATAGCCCCTTTGAGGTGCTGCATGTCAATTCCAAAAAAGTTTCTTGCGAAGGTAGAAATTCCTTTGCCGGGAGTTCATCAAGTCATCCTCTGGTCTATCTAAATATGGGCGAAAAAAATTCGGTGATTTGTCCTTATTGCAGTAAATATTTCACCATTGAAAAAACTTCTCCTTCACAAAAGAAAAAATAAAAAATTATGAGTAATCTAGCAATAATCGGCCTGCAATGGGGCGATGAAGGAAAAGGTAAAATTGTCGATTTTTTGTCGGATAAATTTGATGCGGTGGTGCGTTTTCAAGGTGGTCACAATGCTGGTCACACCATCAAAGTTGGGGATAAAACTTATAAGCTGAGCCTGCTACCGTCAGGTGTAATTCGTGGAAAATTTTCAGTGATTGGAAGTGGTGTAGTTGTTGATCCAATCGCGCTTTTTTCTGAGATCGAAAAAATCGAAGCGGCGGGCATAAAAATCTCCGCAGAAAATTTAGCAATTGCCGATAATGCTTGTTTGATTTTATCAATTCATCGCGAGCTTGATCAGCTTTTAGAAAGTGCTAAAGGTGAGAAAAAAATTGGCACTACAGGACGCGGAATTGGTCCGGCATATGAAGATAGAGCTGGTCGTAGAGCGATTCGTATTTGTGATTTACTTGATGAAAAAATTCTTGTCGAGCGTTTGGAAAACATACTTTTTTATCACAATCTTTTGCGCAAAAGTTTGAATGCAAAAACTGTTTCGGTGGCAGAAATTATTGCCGAGCTCGCACCAGTTCGCGCCAAAATTTTAGCGCTGGCACAACCATCTTTTGAGATCGCAAAAAAACTCTCGAAGCTAAATGTGATGTTTGAAGGCGCTCAAGGCGCATTACTTGATGTATCTTACGGAACCTTCCCCTTCGTGACCTCAAGCAATACCATGGCTGGACAAATTGCTCTCGGTTCTTGTTTGGGTGTGGCAGATTTGCATAAAACTATTGGTGTCTTGAAGGCTTATACCACAAGGGTTGGCTCCGGTCCATTCCCCACTGAATTAAACGACGAAATCGGAGAATTTTTGCGAATTGAAGGAAAAGAAATCGGAACTGTAACTGGTCGCAATCGTCGCTGTGGTTGGTTCGATGCTGTTTTGGTGCGCCAAGCAATTCAACTTTGCTCGGTGAAGGAAGTGGCTCTAACTAAAATTGATGTGCTCGATAAATTAGACAAAATCAAAATTTGTGTGGGTTATAAAATTAACGGCAAAGCTTATGACCACTTGCCGCAAGCTGCACATCTTTGGGAAAATGTTGAAGTGATTTATGAAGAAATGGATGGCTGGATGGAAGTTACGGTTGGCGCAAAATCTATCGAGCAACTACCACAAAAAGCCCGCGCTTATGTAGCACGAATCGAAGAATTATGCAATGTGAAGGCCTCGATAATCTCTACTGGCCCTAAGCGCGAAGAAACAATCGTTAGCAATTAACAATTAGCAGTTATCAATTAATAAAAATGGAAAATTCTAAGAAAAAGACCGTCATGCAAATCCTGCCGTCACTTACAAGTGGCGGCGTGGAGCGTGGTACGATCGATATTGCTAAGGCTTTAAAAAAAGAAGGTTTTGAACCGATTGTGGTTTCGAAGGGTGGAGTTTTAGTTTATCAATTACGTGAGGCGGGCATTACTCACATCACGCTTCCTGTCCATAGCAAAAATCCGCTGGTGATTTTTTTGAACATCAAGCGTCTGATAAAAATCATCCAAGATCACAAGGTTGATATCGTTCATGTTAGATCTCGGGCGCCGATGTGGAGTGCGTTTTATGCCTGCAAAAAAACTGCTACTAAACTTGTTGCTACAGTTCACGGCACTTACGGTTTGAAATTTTTAAAATGGGAAATTTTTCCGCTGAAAAGAATTTATAACGAGATCATGTTGAAGGCAGATCGTGTGATTGTGGTGTCGAATTTCATCAAAGAATATTTGGCAAAAAATTATCGAATTGATGTTTCAAATAAAGTTACCGTGATCAATCGCGGTGCCGATTTAAATTATTTTAACGCCACAAAAGTTTCGACAAATCGCGTTATCGATCTCAGTAAAAAATGGAATTTGCCGGAAGATAAAAAAATTATTTTAATGCCGGCGCGCTTTACAGCTTGGAAGGGTCACGAGTTTTTGCTTGATGCTTTGGTAAAAGTAAAGGGAGACTTTTTTTGTGCGATGGTTGGCTCAGATCACGGTCATAAAAAATTCTGCAAAAAAATTGAGAAAAAAATTACTGACAGTGGTTTGTCAGGAAAAGTTCGCGTGGTTGGACTTTGCAAAGATATGCCAGCAGCTTACGCAGTTTCACATTTTGTAATATGTCCGAGCGTTCGCCCTGAAGCTTTTGGACGAATCGCCATTGAAGCGCAAGCATCAGGAAAAGTTATTATTGCGACAAAAATTGGTGGTTCGCTTGATACAATAATTGATGGCAAAACTGGATTTTTGGTGGAGCCGCTGGATGTAGAAAAATTCGCCGAATTGATTGATCGTGCGCTGGAAATGTCCAAAGAAGAAGCTGATAAAATCGGTGCCAATGGTCGCAAAAATATCGAGGATAATTTTTCCAATGAGAGAATGTGTGGCGAGACGCTGAAGGTTTATCGAGCTTTATACTCAGTCTGATTCAAGAAACCGACTTCATTTTTTTAGTTTGTCATCCCCGTGTAGGCGAGAGGATCAGCGCTCTTAAGGGGTCAGACCCCTTTTTGTTTTAGGTATAAATCTCAGCAAAATCCTCTTCCAATTCTTTTATTTCCTGGCGTTGAAACTTAGTTAAAACTTCATCCAGCTTAGAAAAATTCATACCTCCAATCGCTGCAATTCCATCATTGCCGATAATTTTTCTGCTTCTGATCCACACTAATTCATCGACTAAATTCTGTTGTAAAAATTCTGTCGCTACTTTTTGTCCACCTTCCACAAGAAGAGAATTTATTCCGCTTTGACAAAGTTTTTCCAGCGCATCTTTCAAACCTTTTTTCTCATCAAAAAAAATAATTTCTGCGGCAGGGGATGGTGATTTTTTTTCACGATTTGAGGTTAAAATTATTGTTGGAATTTTATCGCAATTTTGAAAAATTTTTGCTTGGGGATTTAATTCGAGACTTTGCGAAATAATTGCTCTTTTTGGTGAAAAATCTTCTAATCCGGCAATCCGACAATCAAGGCTGGGATCATCGTAGCGCACAGTGTTAGCACCAACTAAAATTGCATCATTAATTGAGCGCAAAAAATGAGAAAATTGGCGCGCTTTTTTTCCGGTAATCCATTTGCTGTCGAAAGTTTTTGTAGCAATTTTTCCATCCAAACTTGTTGCCAATTTTAATGTCACAAAAGGTCGGCCTTTTTCTCGTGCAAAAAAAAATCCGCGATTAATTTCGCGCGCTTCTTTTTCTAAAATTCCACAAACCACTTCAATTCCAGACTCCTGTAATTTTTTTATGCCTTCGCCATTAACTCGCGAATCAGAATCTGGCGTCGCAATCACAATTTTTTTGAATCCATGTTTGATAATTTCATCAACACAAGGTGGAGTTTTTCCAAAGTGTGAGCAAGGTTCCAACGTTACGTAAAGTGTAGAATTTTTTAGAATTTTTTTATCTAAAATTGCTTTGTCGATAGCAATTTTTTCGGCATGAGGGCGACCTGATTTTGCGGTAACTCCGCTAGAAATTATTTCGCCATTTGCTACAATAACGCAACCAACTACCGGATTTGGTGCGGTTTGACCAAGATGCTTTTTTGTCAGATTTAAAGCATAAGACATGAATTTTTCATCATCTTTTGAGTAGAGTTTATTTTCTGACATGCGTTGCTTTTAGCTTTTATCTTTCTAAGTTGCATACCATCTCGACTGAGGCGGAATTTACTTCGGGACATCTCTAAAACTCAAAATTCCTCGAAAAATCCTAATTTTTAGAGGCGCCCTTCAACCAAGTTCAAGGAATTTTATTCTTCTGCAATGAAATTTAGACCAATTTATTTTATTATATTCTTCGCGCTAGGATTGCTATCTGCCTGTAGTTCAGAAGAGCATCTTTACGACAAGGTTGGTTTTGATAATGGTACAATGCCAAACCCAACTCAATATCCCAATCCTAGAATGAATAAAACGGCGCCCGATTATTATTATCGCTCCGCTCCCACTGTTCCACAAGGCTATGCCTCGCCTCAGCCTTACTACGCCCCGCCACCAGCCTATGCCTATCCACCGCAACCAGCATATGTTCCGGCTCCATATCAACAGGCTCCAGCATCGCGCTATTATTCGAATCCTTACGATATTCCAGCTTCGCCCTACGGTTATCAAGCTTACGATGCTGACCAATATTATGTTCCGCCAAGTTCTTATTATGGAGCTGAGCAACAAAGTTCGTCAAGTGGTAATGCGGCGGCAATGCGCTATTAAAATATGGGCATCTCTAAAAATTGTCTTTTCCGGTAATTTTGAGTTTTAACAAATTTGCTCGAGAGCACATATACCGAAACCAATTCAAGAAGCCGAACTCAAAAGTAAAGAGTCGAATGAGTGTATATCTAATACGCTTGCCTTCTCGCAAATTTGTTAAAACTCAAAATTCATCGAAAAATCCTAATTTTTAGAGGCGCCCATATGTCAGAAATTATAATTTATTCCAAAGAGGTTTGTCCATATTGCGTTCGCGCCAAAGCCTTGCTAACCAGAAAAGGTGCGCTCTTTAAAGAAATCAAAATCACTGACGATAAAACTAAAGACGAAATGATAAAAAAATCTGCTGGTCGCATGACGGTGCCACAAATTTTTATCGGCGATTTGCACGTTGGCGGTTGTGATGATCTTTATGCTTTGGAGGCGGCGGGTAAGCTTGATTCATTGTTGAAGTAATAACCACTTGCAAGGCAAGCGAAGCTAACTAAATTTTTCCTCCCAAAATTCTGGGACTGTTGATTTGTAACGGTCCCATTTTTTCCTTAACATTAATCTTAAAATTGAAATGAAAGTTAGACCTTTACATGACCGCGTCCTTGTTGAGCGCGTTGAAGCCGAAAGTAAAACCGCTGGCGGCATTATTATTCCAGATACTGCAAAAGAAAAACCAGCTGAAGGTAAAGTTGTTGCTGTTGGCGAAGGGCTTCGCGACGATCACGGCAAGCGAGTTGCTCTTGATGTGAAAAAAGGTGATCGCGTTTTATTTGCGAAATGGGGTGGAACTGAAGTTAAGGTTAATGGTAAAGAACTTATCATCATGAAAGAGTCGGATATTTTGGCTGTAATCGAGTAATTCAAAATCCTCATAATTCGTAGTTAGTTTACGAAGGAGTCTCGCGTAGCTTGCGTATGCAAGCGGAGGCGTGACATCCCCTTGAAAAGGGGAGAGAGGGGTTATTAAAAAATTCTCGCAAATTCGTAGTTAGTTTACGAAGGAGTCATCGCGTAGCTTGCGTATGCAAGCGGAGGCGTGACATCCCCTTGAAAAGGGGAGAGAGGGGTTATTAAAAAATTTTTTCGGAGAAAAAATGTCTGCTAAGGAAATTCTATTCGGCGTCGATGCGCGCACAAAAATTCTTGAAGGCGTAAATATTATTGCTGATGCGGTAAAAATTACTCTCGGACCAAAGGGTCGTAACGTAGTAATCGAAAAATCTTTTGGCGCACCGCGCATCACTAAAGATGGCGTGACTGTTGCAAAAGAAATTGAGCTTGCCGACAAATATCAAAATTTGGGCGCACAAATGCTCAAAGAAGTCGCTTCAAAAACCAATGATATTGCTGGCGATGGAACTACAACTTCTATCGTTCTTGCTCAAGCAATCGTTCGCGAAGGTGTGAAATCAGTTGCCGCAGGAATCAATCCAATGGATTTGAAACGCGGTATTGATCTAGCAGTTGAAGCTGTTGTGAAAGAGCTCGGCAAAATGAGCAAAAAAATTTCTTCCAAAGAAGAAGTTGCGCAAGTTGCGACAATTTCTGCCAATGGTGATTTTGAAATCGGTTCGAAAATTGCCGAAGCTGTACAAAAAGTTGGACCAGATTCTCCAATCACAGTTGAAGAAGCGAAAGGTTTGGATTTCGAAGTTAATGTCGTTGAAGGCATGAATTTTGATCGCGGATATTTGTCGCCTTATTTCATCACTAACGCCGAAAAAATGGCGGTGGAAATGGAAAATGCTTTTATTCTTTTGTTCGAGAAAAAAGTTTCCAACTTACAACCAATGGTGCCATTGCTTGAGGCTGTAGTGCAATCAGGTCGTCCACTTTTGATCATTGCTGAAGATGTTGAAGGCGAAGCGCTTGCTGCTTTAGTTGTAAACAAACTTCGTGGTGGCTTGAAAATTGCTGCGGTAAAAGCTCCCGGATTTGGTGATCGCAGAAAATCAATCATGGAAGATATCGCAGTTCTAACTGGCGGACAATTGATCTCAGAAGATTTGGGCATGAAGCTTGAAGATGTAAATTTAAAGCAACTTGGATCAGCTAAACGCATCATCATCGACAAAGAAAACACAACAATCGTTGCCGGAGCTGGAAAATCAGCTGACGTAAAAGCTCGTTGCACTTCAATCAAATCACAAATCGAAGAAACTACCTCCGATTATGATCGCGAAAAACTTCAAGAAAGATTGGCTAAACTTTCTGGTGGCGTTGCCATCATCAAAGTTGGTGGAACAACTGAAGTTGAAGTGAAAGAGAAAAAAGATCGCGTTGACGATGCTCTTGCCGCTACTCGTGCCGCGATGCAAGAAGGTATCGTTGCCGGAGGAGGATCAGCTTTATTATTTGCCGGACGTGTTTTGGAAAAATTAAAAGCGGCAAATGACGATCAAAATGTCGGCATCAATATTATCAAAAAAGTTGTTCATGCGCCAATCCGTCAAATCGCTGAAAATGCTGGTTTTGATGGTGCGGTAGTTGCCAATGAAGTGAGTTCGAAAGGACAGGCTGCTTACGGTTATGATGCGCAAAATAACGTTTATGGCGATATGTTCAAAGCTGGGATCGTTGATCCAACAAAAGTAGTGAGAACTGCATTGCAAGATGCTTCATCAATTGCTGGCTTGTTGATCACAACTGAAGCGGCGATTATTGAGAAAAAAGAAGAAGCTGGACATTCTCATGGTGGAATGGGCGGCGGAATGCCTGGTATGGGCGGAATGGGTGGTTTCTAAAATCCATTTTTAAATTTCTAAAATAAAAAGCCCCGATTCTGAAATTCAGAGTCGGGGCTTTTTTATTTCTACTTTGTTTCTAAAAATCATTCTTTGTAATCCGCGCAAAATTATCTTCTCAAAAAGCCACCTTCAATTTTTCTCATGGTAAAAAAGCGCAGCAATCTTCTCGTTCTGATTTTTCTTGGTTTAGTTTGGTCAACATTCGCAATTTTTACTAAAATTCCTGCCGAAGTTTTATCGCCTTATTTTGTGGCTTTTTCCCGCTTATTCATTGGTGGCGTGTTGATTTATGTTTTCACTTTATTTCGTGGAAAAAAAGTTTTTGTGGTGAAAAATTTTCGTCATTACTTAACCGTCGGATTTTTTAATTCTGCGCTTCCCTTCACTTTATTCGCCATCGCCGCAAAACCTTTAGATAGCGGAATAGTCGCGATTCTCGACGGCACAGTTCCAATGTTTGAAGTGTTGCTTTCGATTTTTATTTTGCGCAATCACGTCGATAAAAATGCTATGATTGGAGTAGCTTTTGGAATCGTTGGAGTTGTGATCACATCTTTTGGTGATGGCATAAATTTTGCGAATTTATGGAAAAATATTGTCTTCATCGTCGCAATTCTTATCGCCTGCGCTTCCTACGCCGGAGCCTCTTTATACATCAACGCCAAATGCAGACATATTGAACCAATCTTGATGGCATGCGGCAGCGTTATTGCCGCAGCTTTAGTTCTTTCACCAAGTTTATTATTCTGCGATTTTTCTGCGATCAGCTTCAAAGTCGGCGCTTCTCTTTTGGCGCTAGGAATTTTTTGCACCGGCATCGCCTATATTTTTTATTTCAAACTAACAGTCGAAGAAGGCTCGCGCTTCGCGGTTAGCGTGGTTTTATTGATTCCGGTTTTTGGCGCAATTTTTGGAACAATTTTTATGGGAGAAGTGTTGACGGTGAATAAAATTATCGGCTGCCTGACCATCTTGGTGAGTATGAAATTTATTCTGAATCTATCGCACAAAAACTTCTTTAAATCTAACAGCGCTCACATCGCTTAGTAAAATTCATCTTCGGTGTCATCCCCGCGGAGGCAGGGATCCAGCCTGTCTCAAGATTCTCTGGATCCTCCAGGGCCTACGCATGAAAATCCAAACTCAACCAAACCTCGGTCTAGCTCCCTCTCCCTTGAGGGGAGAGGGTTGGGGTGAGGGTGATGAGCGCAAGCGAAGTTTTGTAAAATTTTACAACAGCTACAAAATTTAAAATAATTACCGTTTTAATTTTCGTTTTTTAGTTGGCGTAAGTTTTGTAATTCGCTTTACTTATTCACCCTCACCCCAGCCCTCTCCCCTCAAGGGAGAGGGAGTTTGACCGAGGTTTGTTGTTACTCGTGGTTTTCATGCGTAGACCCTGCTGGATCCCCGCCTCCGCGGGGATGACACCGCGAGATGTTTAGATCTCATAAAAATAAGCACTCGATTTGCCCCAGCTAAATTCATAAGTTTCAAATCCCAGGTACTTGAAGGCTGGATTACGTAAGTCGCGAATCAATGTTACGATTTTGGTTTTTGGTTTTAATTCGCGTAAAAATTTTTCTTCCAACACCAAAAAATCTTCCTCTTTTTTGAAAGGATGGGGCAGCAAAATAAAATCTGCTTCGTGCAAATCGGCATGTAAAATATTGCCGTGAATAAATTCTAATTTCCGATCACCAAGCAGATGAGAAATTTGTGGCAGAGCGTCCCCAATTCCGTGTCAATTAAAAGCTGAAAGAAAATGAGCGTTAGCTCATTCTTCTTCAGCTAATTTTAATTTAAATTGACGGAGAAATTATGACTAAAAAAGCTCGGCAACATGGCGCTTTCAGCGGCGTGGGGATTGA
>CAMCMF010000027.1 GCA_945875865.1 Rhizobium sp. Q54 | reverse complement strand
GATCTTCCTAAGCATAAAAAACATCAGCAAAAAGTGGGTAATGCCAGTTCAGAACTGGAGCTTGATTGTAGGGCAGTTGGATATATTTTTTGCAGGAAGGCTGAAATTGGATTTGGCCTAGGAATGATTTTGACACGGAGTTTTGGACGCTCCCCAAGTATCTGGTGGGCAAAAGACGACGGTAATTATTTAACGCTTCGCTTTTTTAACAGCTTTGTTTTTGGGGGCAGAATCAGCCGGCTTAACATCAGCCACCTTACCAGAATCGAGCGGGCAAACAAACTCCTCTACCACTTTCAGCTTATCAACTTTTTCCTTCTCCAGCTCCTCATCCTCATCCACTCCCTTATTATCGCATTTTTTTCTGACTTCGATAAAATCATTCACCAAAGAATTTCGAATATCTTGTGCTGAAATTTTTGTGAGATTTCTCGCGACAGTTTCTTCCGAAGTCGAGGTGGCGTAGCGATTGATTGTAACGTCATAACTGTCATTGGCTAGGCTAGTGCCTTGCGAAATTAATGCTCCGCTTTCCAAATTTTTTAGCTCGTAAGCAACCTTCAAAACTACTTTGTTACGACCAGAAGCGCCGGTTAGCGTGATGAAAGTTGGATAGACAATTTTTTCAGTATGTAGCGAGAGGAAATATTTTGGCTCAACTTGAATATTATCGGGATTCAAAAAATCGTAGAGATTATTTTTAAGTAGCTGACTTATGCGATCGCGATCTTTTTTGATGCGAATCGCGGCGAGATCATCGATGTGGGAAAAATCGCGATCATCTTTGCTATAAATTACATGGAAGCCGCAGGAAAAAAGATTCAAAAAAATTGTGATTAGCAGAATTTTTTTAAGCATTTTTCTTTTGCATGATTGCGCTTGCAACGAAAGCCACGAAGAGCGGATGAGCGGCGAATGGTTTTGATTTTAGCTCGGGATGAAATTGTACGCCGACAAAAAATGGATGATTTTTTAGCTCAATAATTTCCGGCAATTTTTCATCCGGCGACATGCCGGAGAAGATCAATCCCGCTTTTTCCAATTTAGTTTTATAATTGATATTCACTTCATAGCGATGGCGATGACGTTCAGAAATTTTCACGCCGCCATAAATTTTTTCTGCCAAAGAGCCTTTGGAAATTTTGCAGGGATAGGCGCCAAGTCTCATAGTTCCGCCTAAATCGCTGCCAGCTTTTTTGGTTTTTTTACCTTTTTCATCAAGCCATTCGTGCATCATTCCAATAACAAAACTGCCTTTTTTAGAAAATTCGCTGGAAGTGGCGTCCTTTATTCCAAGCACGTTGCGGGCATATTCGATGACGGCCATTTGCATGCCGTAGCAAATTCCTAAGTAAGGAATTTTTTGCGTTCTGGCGCATTCAACCATGGCGATTTTTCCTTCAGTGCCATCAGCTCCAAAGCCACCAGGAACTAGAATGGCATTGATATTTTTTGGTAATTTATTTCCGCTATTTCTGGCATTAACCCAAACAATATTAGCTTTAACTTTTAGTGAAAAAGATGCGTGATCAATGGCTTCAAGCAGTGATTTGTATGAGTCGCGATAGTCAGTATATTTGCCGACAATGGCGATATTTACTTCGTCCTTCGGATTGTCGATGGCGTCTTTGATCGCTAACCATTTTGAAAGGTCGGGCTTCTTTTTATGATCAAGTTTGAAGAATTTTAGGATTTCAGTATCGAGCCCATTTTGATGATAGATCATTGGAACTTCGTAAATGCTTTTGGCATTTGGCGCGGCAATCACGCAAGAAACCGGAACCGAGCACATTTTAGCAATTTTTTCGAGATGTGCTTTGGTGGTTGGGTGTTCAGCGCGACATAGTAAAACAGTGGGTTGAATGCCAATTGAACGCAGCTCTTTTACCGAGTGTTGCGTTGGTTTGGTTTTTAATTCATTAGCACTTTCGATGTAAGGTAGAAGCGTGAGATGTAAGAAAGCGCAGCGATTTGGCATTTCATAACCAAGCTGGCGAATTGCTTCAAAAAAGGGTAGGGCTTCAATATCGCCAACCGTTCCACCAATTTCGCAAAGAGTGAAATCTACGCCTTTAATATCGTTTAAAATAAATTCTTTGATGAGATCAGTAACGTGTGGAATCACTTGTACCGTGCCGCCGAGATAGTCGCCCTTGCGTTCTTTTGCTAAAAGTTTGGAGTAGATTTGACCAGCAGTTACGTTGTCACATTTTTTTGCATCGACACCAGTGAAGCGTTCGTAATGTCCGAGATCGAGATCGGTTTCTGCGCCATCTTCGGTTACAAAAACTTCACCATGTTGCGTTGGGCTCATAGTGCCGGGATCAACGTTCAAATAAGGATCGAGTTTGCGTAATTTTACGGAATAGCCACGAGCTTGCAGCAAGGCAGCGAGAGATGCGGAGGCGAGTCCTTTTCCTAAAGAAGAAACCACGCCGCCGGTAATGAAGATGAATTTGGTCATAATAAAAAAAGTCGTAAGTCGTAAGTCGTAAGTCGATTCAAACTCATGTCTGACTCTCGACTTTTGACTTACGACTAAAATTTATTTTCCTTGCATGATGCGATCGACCAGCTGCTGAATTGTAGGAACAAAGCCGCCGTCATAAAATGAATCTGTGGCAAAGCGATAACCGCTATGGCCGGAAAACATTAATTGATTTTCGATGTCAATGCCGTGACGAACATCTTGCAGAGTTTTTTGGATACAGAAACTTCTAGGATCAGCTTTACGATCTGTAGTGTAGTGCATATCTGGCTTATCCGACCAATTGCTGAAACGGCATTGGCTTAAGCAACCCATGCAATTAATTTGATCAGTAACGATTTGCATAGATTTTGATTTATCGACAAACATCAAAGTTTCGTCCGGGGTTTTCATGCCCTCGCTATGTCCAGCTTTGATCCATTCATCAACTTTAATTTTATCTTCCAGCTTGATATAAACCATGCGGCCGCGTTGACCGAAAGGAATTTCGCAAGTGAAATTATCGATAGGCTTGGCGCGATAATCAACTTGTCTAATTTCACGACCTTTTAATTCACGAATAAAATCATTTTCAACTGCTGAAGAGTAGAAGCCAGTAGGGCTAAAGCGATTTAGATAAATGTCGCCTTCTTTCAAAGTGAGTAATTTTTTCTTCCAAGAATCTGGTACCGGATATTCTTGCGTGACAATGGGACGAGTTCCAAATTGGAAAACCACTGGTCCGATTTCAGGATTATCTAGCCAATGTTCGAATTCAGCGAGATTCCACACTCCTCCAGCCATGATGATAGGAACTTCATTTAAGCCGACAGAATTCATGAAAGTACGAAGTTCAGCAACTCGTGGATATGGATCTTCATAAGCATTTGGATCTTCAGCATTAGACAGACCATTATGGCCACCGGCGCGCCAAGGACATTCATAAACTACCCCACCTAAAAGTGAAACTGCTTTGTGATAGCTACGTTTCCATAAAGCACGAAAAGCGCGCATCGAAGAAACAATCGGATAATAATAAACATGATATTTTTCAGCGATTTCAGCGAGGCGATAAGGCATGCCAGCACCACAAGTAATGCCATGAATCAAGCCTTTTGCACCATCTAAAATTCCATGTAAAACGCGTTCAGCGCCGCCCATTTCCCACAAGACATTCATGTGAATGCGACCGAGTCCGCCAGCAATATCGTGAGCAATTCGAGCTTGAGAAATTCCGCCGCGAATAGAGTCGGAGACAAGCTCTTCATGCTTTTCACGACGAGTATGAGATTTGTAAACCAAAGGATGATATTTGCCGTTTTCGTCGATATAATCAGCATTAACGCCAGAAAAAGTTCCAACGGCGCCAGCTTTTGCAAAATATCCAGCAGTTTTTCCAGTTGTGATTCCAACGCCTTTACCACCTTCAACTATCGGCAGAGTTTCGATACCAGAAACTTTAAAAGATTTAATTTTATGCAACAAAGTAAGCTCCTAAATTTGAAAGGGAAAAAGATGAAGAATGAAGCGGGAAAATGTAAAATAACGATTAGCAATTATCAATTAGGATAAATTAACAATTATCAATTAACAGTTAACAATTAAGAAGTTTGGTAAAATTGTTAACTGCTAATTGATAATTGTTAATTGCTAATTGCCATGAATATTCCCGAATTTAGCGTCTCCGAATTTTCCCGCTCGATCAAAAATGTCGTGGAAGATGCTTTTGGTTATGTGCGTATTACCGGTGAAATTAGTGGTTTCAAATGTGCAACTTCCGGACATCTTTATTTTAATTTGAAGGATGATAAAGCCGTGCTTTCTGCGGTTTGTTTTCGCAATGCTGCGAGTTTGATAAATTTTGAAATTGGAGATGGTTTGCAAATTTGTGCTTCCGGTCGCGTCACAACTTTTGAAGGAAGATCAAATTATCAAATTATTGTTGAGAAAGTTGAGATAGCCGGCGTGGGCGCGATTCTAGCGATGATTGAAAAACGTCGTCAGAAATTTTTAGCTGAAGGCCTGTTCGATGAAATTCACAAAAAAAAGCTGCCATTTTTCCCCAGAATTATTGGGGTGATAACTTCACCAACTGGTGCTGTTATTGAAGATATAAAACATCGTATCGAAGCGCGCTGTCCAACAAATTTGTTAATTTATCCAGCTTTGATGCAAGGCGAAAAATCAGCGGCAGAAGTTATTTCCGGCATAAAATTTTTTAATAATTTAAAAAAAGATCGTCCGGAAATTTTGATTATTGCCCGCGGCGGCGGTAGTTTTGAAGACTTGCTTTCATTTAGTGACGAAAATTTAGTTCGTGAAGTTTTTAAATCTGAAATTCCAATAATTTCTGCGATCGGTCATGAAACCGATACTAGTTTGATCGATTATGTTTCTGACTTGCGGGCGCCCACTCCAACTGCGGCAGCAGAGTTAGCAACTCCAGTGCTTTCTGATCTCAAAATGCAGTTAAATTTTTTGAGTGACAGATTAAATTTTTTGCCACGAAATTTTTTAAAAGAAAATTTTTTTCATCTAGAAAAAATTAAACGCTACATCGCCGATCCTGCAACAATTCTGGCGCGAATTGCCGAGAGATTTACACAAGTTTCTCAAAAATTTAATTTTTCGACAGAGAATATTTTGTCTGAAAAATCTTACAAATTACAAAATTTACAAATCTCAACCAACTTACTTTTGCAAAAAATTTATGGCGAAAAGAGAGCTTTAGATTTTTCTGATCAAAGCTTGCATTCATTGGTGAAAACACGAGTTAAGGAAAATAAAATTTCTTTAGAGAATTTAACAAAAACTCTACAATCAAATCATTATCGCGAAATTTTGAAACGCGGCTTTGCTTTAGTAAAAAATGAAAAAGGTGATTTGATTTCTTCGATTGAGGAAGTGAAGTTGAAAAAAGAAATCATGCTGGAAATGAGTGATGGAGAGGTGAAGTTAACAAGTAGCAATTAACAGTTAGCAATTAACAGTTAAGAGGTCGAAAGTGTTTTTGAGTTTATTAGGTGTAACGCCAATTGTTAATTGCTAAATGTTAAAAACCCCCAATTTCTGGATCAAAAAAAATATAATTTCTTACGCGCTTTTGCCGCTGAGCTTGATTTATTTTGTTGGGTTTTTTTTGCTGAAAATTTTTTCAAAAAAACGCAAAATTTCTAAGTCGGTAATCTGCGTTGGAAACTTGATAGCTGGCGGTTCAGGCAAAACTCCAACCGCAATTGCTTTGGGAAAAATTCTGCAAGAAATGTCGGTGGATTTTGCCTTTCTAAGTCGCGGCTACATGAATGATGGTTCGAAGTTTTTAATGCTAAAAAAATCTGATCAGAACAAGGCGAGTCAAGTTGGCGATGAGCCATTATTACTTTCGGAAATTGCCACGACTTTTGTGGCGAAAGATCGTTTTTTTGGCGCAACTCAGATTGAAGCGATGAAGGATTTTCAAGTAATTTTACTTGATGACGGTATGCAAAATAATTCACTTCAGCTTGATTTAACCATCTTGGTAATTGATGGAAATTTAGGTTTCGGTAATGGATTTTTATTGCCGGCAGGACCAATGCGTGAGCCGATTTGCTCCGGTTTAAAAAAAGCTGATTTAGTGATTGTAATTGGTGAGATGAAGCAAGATTTACAAAAAAAACTAGTAGGAAAAAAAATCGTCGGTGCAAAAATTATACCACTGAATTTAGGAAAATTTTACGGTAGAAAATTAATCGCTTTTTGTGGTTTGGCCTATCCAGAAAAATTCTTTTCTTTTTTAAGAAAAAACGATTTGCAAATATTAGAAACTCACGAATTCCGCGATCATCATCCTTACATAGATGTGGAGCTTGAAACTTTATTTTGCGCAGCGCAAGAGCAGGGCGCAGAGCTAATCACAACTAAAAAAGATTGGGTGAAATTTTCGCCATCATTTCAGAAAAAAATTTCCTATCTTGATATTGATTTGAAGTTTGATGATGAAAAAACAATCACAGAAGAATTAAGAAAAATTTTATGAATTTGAAAAAACTAATTAAGACAATTCGCTATTTGCTAGAAGGCTGCGCTGTGAAGCTGGGGCTAATGTTTTTTGGAGCGCTCGATGTAAAAAAAGCTGGCGATATTGCAGCTAGAGTTTCGAAATTTGTTGGAAAAAAACTTTCAGTTCAGCGCTTGGCTTATGATAATTTGAGCAAAGCTCTTCCGCATCTTAATCAGGATGAAAAAGAAAAAATTCTTGATGATATGTGGGATAATCTAGGTCGTATCATTGGCGAATTTCCTCATATTGCCGCCTATTCCGCCGCTGAAATTGAGAATATTATTGAGATCTCGGAAGAAACTCGCGCCAATTTGGATGCTATGCGAGATAGTGGCAAAGGCGGAATTATTTTTTCTGGACATATTGGTAATTGGGAAATTGGTCCCAAGGTTTTGGTTTCTTACGGAATTAAATCGAGCACGGTTTATCGTCCTTTGAATAATCCTTTTGTTGAAGAGATGACCGCCAAATTGCGTGATGTGGATATGATTGAAAAAACTGCATCTGGAGGTCGTAAAATAATCGAAGTGATTAAAAAGGGTGGCTTTGTAATAATTCTAGCCGATCAAAAAGTTTCCGAAGGAGAGAAGATAAAATTTTTTCATGATGACGCCATCACTACAACCTCAATTGCTCGCATCATTTTAAAATATAATGTATTACTTGTTCCAGCTCGTGTTATAAGGTTGGGTCGAGATTTTAAATTTAAAGTTGAGCTAGAAAAGCCAGTTGTAATTCAAAAGACTACAGACATTAATTTTGACATTTTGCTTTTAACGCGCGAAATTAATCGCAAGCTTGAAATTTGGATCAGTGAATATCCGGCACAGTGGTTCTGGGTTCATAATCGCTGGAAAAAATAAACCTAATAGGACTTCGCAAAATGTCGTCTCACTTCGAACTTCGAGGTCTTAAAAAAATTTTGAAACGCACGTACATATTGAGTACGCTTACCTTTCAAAATTTTTTTAAGACCTCGAATTTCAAAGCGATACTCGTTTTGCGTAAGCCCTACTAAAAAATAAAAAATATGAAATTTTTGCGTCTATCAGTTTTGATTTCTTTATTGAGTTTGATCTCATCTTGCGCCTTCTTTAACAGCAAAGTAGTTGATCTTGCAATCAATAGTAACCCACCGGGAGCGGATGTTTTTATTGAGGGTAGAAGCTATGGTAGAACTCCAGCCGTAATCAATGTTGAGCCAAAAAAATATATCGTTACTTTAACCAAAGAAGGTTACGGATCGGCAGTTTTTAACACTGAAGTTTGGGGAACTATTCGCACCGATGTTAGTGGAAATACCACTGGGGATGGCAATAGATGCCTTATGGATACCCTTAGTGTGATCTTCTTCTTCAACGTCTTCAGCGATAAATGTGCGGATTTCAAACAAAAAGAATATTTCATCAACATCCCGCGCTTAGGTGCCGCAGCTGGTCAACTTGATAACGGCTCGATGCTTGGAATGGGAAATAATCCGGGGAATATGGTCGATTACTATTATGGTCAGGATATGATGAATGGAGCGGCTACAAATTCTTCCAATCCTTATGCGGGAAATGGTCAATATAGAGCTCAATAATAAATTTGGCATCTCTAAAAATCCTAATTTTTAGAGGCGTCCTTAAGAAATCTTCCCATCCTTAATCGATAAGATGCGATCAGCTTTTTTCGCTAGCGTGATATTGTGAGTCACCACCAAACATCCGATTTGGTAGTTTTTTACCAATCTTTGTAACAAAGAAAAAACTTTTTCCGACAATTCTGAATCAAGATTTCCTGTGGGCTCATCAGCTAAAATAAGCGAGGGCCTTGAAACGACGGCACGAGCGATTGCTACTCTTTGTTGTTGCCCTCCCGACAATTCTGCTGGTTTATGATTGACGCGATCAGCAAGCTCAACTTCTTCGAGAATTTTTTTCGCCGCAGCAAAAGCCACATCACGAGTTTTCCCCTGAATTAATAGCGGCATTGCAACATTTTCCAGCGCTGAAAATTCCGGCAGTAAATGGTGAAATTGATAAATGAATCCGATATTATTTTTTCTGATTTCGGTGCGAGTTACATCATTAGCTTTTGAAGAATCTATATCATTGATGATGACTTGTCCGGAGCTTGCAGAATCAAGTAATCCCGCAATTTGCAGCAAGGTAGTTTTCCCTGATCCTGATGGGCCAATCAAGGCAATCATCTCAGCTTTTTTTAAAGTGAGATTGATTCCCTTGATTGCCACAATTTCCAAATCTCCTTGCGAAAAACTTTTGGTGATGTCGATGAGCTCTAGGACTACTGACATGCCAAATTATTTTTTCCTTTTTTTCTTTTTTGGTGAATCATCATCGTCATCATCATAGTCAAAATCATCATCTTCATCCTCTTCCTCTTCCTCATCCTCATCGTCAGCTTCATCATCTTCAGAATCTGAGCTTTTTTTATCGATATCAAATTCATCAAATTCATCCTTTCCAGTCGACCTTGTTTCAGAGCCAAGTTTATCTTTGGCGATGGTGATGATTTTGTCTTTAGCCTCTTCAAAAGGAATATGAAAAATTACCGAATATTCTCCGGCAAGTCGATAGATAGCGGTTTCATAGATGATGCGTTCTGAGTAAGATCTTTCGCTATCTTCAATATCGCGAGTTAAGTCGCGCAAAACTTCAGCCAATAAAATGATGTCACCGGAATTGATTTTTGTTTCATATTCCTGTGCGCGACGTGACCACATGCCTTTTAATTTTTTTACACCGCTGCGTAAAATTACAAAAACTTCGCTCATTTGATCTTTTGAAATAAGAGAGCGCAGGCCAATTTTTTCGGCACTATTCATCGGAATTTTTATGATCAATCTCTCTTTTTCGAAAGACATCAAATAGCATTTTAACTCTTGATCTAGAATGCTGGTTTTTTCGATATCAACAATTTTTCCAATGCCATGTGAAGGATAGACTGCGTAGTCGCCAATCTTAAAAGTAACTTTAGCTCTATGGTCAGATCTGCGTACAATAATGCCTCTTTGCATCATCTCTTTTTTGGCCTCAACTTTTGCCGCCTCAATTTCTTTTTCAGTCTTATTTTTTTTGATCGAATGCTTAGCTAAAATTGTTTTTGCTAAGGATTTTCGGTCTGATTTTTTTTGCGGTTTTTCTTCCTTTTTAATCGGGGCAACTTTTTTAATCGCAGCAACTTTTTGAGGTTTAATATTTTTTAAAACTTTTTTTGGAGCTACTTTCTCAACTGGTTTTTTTACCAATTTTTGAGCTAATTTTTTTGGAGATTTTTTTTCTACCTTGATTGGTTTTTTTACAATTTTTATTGCTTTTTTAGTGGGAGATTTTTTCTGATTTTTTTTAACAACAACTTTTTTAATTGGCTTTGAAGCCGCTTTTTTAGCGGGTTTTTTTACCATAACTGCTTTTAGTTTTTTTACTGGTAATTTTTTCGCTGAATTTTTTTTCGCTACTTTTGCTTTTTTAGGCATGGTTGAAATCGGTTTTTAGTTTGAAAAAATTAGAGGCGATGAAAATGCCCCCTTCTCATTGGCAAGCAAGGTTTTTTTAAAAAAATATTCTCATTTAAAAAGTGCTAACCTAAGTTGCCCAAAATTAATTTAGAGCCTGTTTAATATCTTTTTTAATCACAGATTTTGGCATATTTTTAGCGCTTTTTTAGTAAAATTACGACGCATATCGGGTATATTCGGAGTAATTTTACTAAAAAATAAGCAAAAATAGGGCGAAATATGGGATTAAAAAAGATATTAAACAGACTCTTAAGCATGAATCATAATCTTCTGCGGTATCAAACAACCTATCCCAACCTTTGAGAAATTTAATAAAAAATATTATAAAAATCGATCAAGAGAAGCTAATACCAATGCTTGATCGCATCATGGAGCATCGTCTTTTTAAGCCGATTGCAGTTTCAATTATTGTCAGTTTCCTGATGTTTCAGGGCGTCACTTATCTGAAAAATATTTTTTCTGCTAACGGCTCAATAGAAAAAGGGCGCGGCCAGCTAATAAAAATTAATATTTCCAGCTCGGGTGTAAATCTTGATCTGAGCGAAGATCAACTGATTAATTATCGCATCAAATCTGGCGATACTATGTTGAAAGTTCTGCTGGAATTGGGCGCTGATGAGCATGATGTTTTTACGATTTTAAGTTCGATGAAAAAACTTTTTGCGCCGCAATCTCTTATTTCAGGAAGTCAAATTACCATAAAATTTCGCACCAAAATCAGCTATGATCCCAATAATTCACAGGCGGGAATAGAGCGTAAAGTTATCATTAATAGCATGACAGTTTTTCCATCTTTTGAAGAGCAGGTTATCGTATCGCGCAGCAATGATGGTATTTATGAATCTAAAAAAGTTCAGATAAAGCTCACGCGTCAAGTTTCAAAATTTCATGGCGTGATTAAAGAAGGTCTTTTTGTTGACGGTGTTGCTGCAGGAATTTCGCCAACTTCAATGATGAATATGATTAATCTTTACGGCTATGATGTCGATTTCCAACGTGACATTCATGATGGTGATAAATTCGAAGTATTGGTCGAAAGTTTTTACGATGAAGCGGGAAAAAAAGTGAAAGATGGCAATGTTTTATTCTCGTCTCTAACCCTACAGAATCGCGCCATCGACATCTATATGTTTAAGAGCGAAGGGCGTAGTGAATATTTCGACGCCAAAGGAAATTCTGTTCGTAAATCTTTGCTCAGAACGCCAATTAATGGTGCGCGAGTTTCTTCAGGATTTGGTCTGCGACGTCATCCAATTCTTGGCTATTCTAAAATGCATAAGGGCACAGATTTCGCTGCGCCAACTGGCACACCAATTCTTGCCGCTGGCAACGGAACTGTTGTTTATATGGCGGTGAAAGGGGGCTACGGAAATTATGTGCAAATAAAACATAATTCGGAATATGCTACAGCCTACGGTCACGCCAGCCGCTTCAATAAAAAATTTCACTTAGGATCAAAAGTTAAGCAAGGTGATGTAGTGGCTTATGTAGGCACTACTGGACGCTCCACCGGGCCACATTTGCATTTCGAAGTTTTATATAAGGGCTCACAAATTAATCCGGCAAAAGTAAAGGCAACTTCGGGAATTAGGCTGGCAGGTAAAGAATTGGCAAGGTTTCAAACGATTAAATCCGAAACCGATAAATATCGCAAAAGCGCGCCAAATAAAATCGCATCGCCTAAATGAAAATAGTTAATTTACTTTTTAATCACAAAAAATCTGCTCACGATAATAAAATTCTTGGTGTCGAGCGTTGCTTCATTGACTACGCCAAATACTTGATTCTAAAGGGCGAAAAGGTTTTGTCGGTGACGAAAAATAATATGATTTATGTTAAGGATTTGCGAGAGGCTGGGTCAGAAGTTTTAGAACTTCCGGCAGTGAATCGTAATGATATTTTTTCAATTTTCCGCTTAGCTATTTCCTTTGTTAAATTCAAGCCAGAGGTTGCTATTTGTCACTCTGGACGCGCTTTATCTTTCGCTCGCGCTGCAAGATTTTTATCTATAAAAAAATTTCCCATCATCGCAATTGATCACGGAATAAATCCAAAAAAATTCATGAAAGCCGATTATGTTTTGGCGGTGAATTCCTTTTTTAGTAGAGAATTGATCAAGGCGGGAAAGCCTGCAAACAGAGCTTTGACAATTCCAAACATGATTGAAGTGCCGAAAGATTTTTCTCCTTTGGTGAAAAAAAATTTTCGTAAACCACTTCGCTTAGGTTCGCTTGGCCGTCTTTATCCGGAAAAATATTTTGATATGGTTTTGCGCGCCATGGCAGTTTTGCGTGATCAAGGTTTTGAATGCGAATATGTTATTGGCGGAGTAGGGCCGATGGAAAAATCTTTAAATGATTTAGCGCAAGAACTTGGTCTGACAAAAAACTTCAAAATCCTCGGTTGGACTTCCGACAAAGTAAAATTTTTTGATGAAATCGATATTTTTATTCTGCCATCTTGGGGTGAAACTTTCGGTATTGTTTTACTAGAAGCGATGCTTTACTCAACCCCAATTATAACCAGTAATAGCTGGGGCCCAGACGAGATTATCCAAGATGGAATTAATGGCTTAAAAGTTTCAAAAGATGATGCAATTGCAATGCCAAAATTACTGGCCGACGCAATTTTAAAATTAGTAGCTGATGAAGAATTCTCTAAAAAAATCGCCCAAAAAGCCCATGAAGAATTTTTTGTGAAATATACTACGGAAGTTGTGACAACAAGGCTTCATAACATCTGCAAACAAGCTTGCGAAGAATATATGCCAAATCAGCTTCAAGAAGCCGATTCGGTATATTGATTTTGTTTTTACGCAGGATGGCCTGCGCCCCACATTGGGGGGCCGTATACCGACGATGAATCTCAAGGGCATCTCTCAAAATTACCGGAAAAATCCTAATTTTTAGAGGCGTCCTTTACTACCACTTCAAAACAACAGATCCCCAAGTCAGCCCACCACCTAGAGCTTCAAGCACTACCACATCACCTTTTTTAATTTTTCCATTTCTGTTGGCGTAATCCAAAGCAAGAGGAATCGATGCGGCTGAAGTGTTGGCGTGATTTTGTACGGTGATAATAATTTTTTCTTCCGGCAATTCCAGGCGTGCTGCAACGGCGTTTAAAATGCGCAAATTAGCTTGATGAGGAATTAGTAGATCGATGTCTTTGGTAGTTAATCCAACCTTGCTCAGAGCGGATAAAACCGATTTCGACATTTTATCAATAGCATGTTTAAAAACTTCTTTTCCAGCCATTTCAATGAAGCCGGATTTTTGATTTAGCGAGGGTCCGCCGCTGGTTTTTAAAATATTGTTTAAGGTGCCGTCTGAATGTAAATCGCAGGCGATGATGCCGGAATTTTCTTCATTGGTAGCTTGAAGTAAAACCGCGCCAGCGCCGTCGCCGAAAAGCACGCAGGTGTTGCGATCATTCCAATCGACAATTCTTGAAAGACTTTCAGCTCCAATCACCAAAGCGTTTTTAACTTGTCCGGATTTAATAAAATTATCGGCACAATTTAGTGCAAAAACAAATCCTGAACAAACGGCCTGAATGTCGAAAGCAAAAGCTTTTTTAGCTCCCAATTTAGCTTGAAGAGTTGTTGCGGTGGCAGGGAAGGTGAGGTCTGGAGTTGTGGTAGCGACGATGATCATTTCAATTTCTTCGGCAGAAATTTTTGCATCGGCAAGAGCATTTTTTGCGGCAGCGAAAGCGAGATCAGAAGTTAATTCATTTTCAGCGACGATATGTCTTTGAGATATTCCTGTGCGCTCAAGAATCCATTCATTGGTAGTGTCAACTAATTTTTCTAAATCCTGGTTAGTGACAATTTTTTTGGGAAGATATGAGCCGGTGGCGGTAATTTTGCTTTTGATTTTCATAGCTTGCGTTGGTTATTGCTGCTCTTGTATTTCTGAATTTTGCGCTGCGGTAGTTGCGCGAATTGAGTCTGCTGCTGATTTAACTTCTTTAATAATTTTTTCGTTAATTTTGTTTTCGACCAAAGAGATCGCAACTTTGATTGCATTGGCAAAGCTTACAGAATCAGCGCTGCCATGGCTTTTTACTACTACACCATTTAATCCGACCAACATTGCACCATTGTAGAGACGAGGGTCAATTCTTTTTTTAGCCCTGCTTAAGGAAGAGCTAGCAAAAACATAGCCAATTTTTGCCCAAAGCGAACCAGTAAATCCGTCTTTTAATACGTCGGAAATAAGTTTGGCTGTTCCTTCAATTGTTTTGAGGGCGATATTGCCGGTGAAACCATCTGTAACAACGACATCGACAATTCCCTTGGCAAGATCATCGCCTTCAACATAGCCATAAAATTGATCAGAGAAGTCGCTATTTCTGAGCATCGCGGCGGCGTTTTTTACAGCATCATGTCCTTTTAATTCCTCAGATCCGATATTGAGAATTCCAATTGTTGGGTTGGGAATTTTTAATAGCGCGCGAGCAAAGGCAGAGCCCATTACCGCAAATTGAAATAGCACCTCAGCACCACATTCGATATTGGCGCCCATGTCTAGAAACACAGTGGCGGTTTGTTTTTTATTGGGGATGCAAGTGACCATGGCGGGACGATCAATTGAGGGCAAAGAGCGCAAAACTATTTTGGCAATCGCCATCAAGGCTCCGGTATTTCCAGCTGAAACTACCACATCAGCTCGGCCATCCTTAACTGCATCAATTGCTAGACGCATACTGGAATTGGTGCCGCGCCTAACTGCATTTGAAGGCTTTTCATCGCCGGAAATAAAATCAGGAGTGTCGATGATGGTATATCTGCCTTTTAGATAGCGAGCGTGGTTGAGGATTTTAGTAATTTTTTTTGAATCGCCAAAAAGCAAGAAATGCGCAGAAAGATTGGTTTCGGCAATACGATCCGCACCCTCAATCACAATTTGAGGGGCTCTGTCGCCGCCCATGCAATCTAGTGCTACAGTGATTTTTTTAGTCACTTTGAATTACTCTTCGCTAGAAGTTTTCTTCTTTTTATCAGCAACAACTTTCTTGCCGTTGTAGTAACCATCCTTTGAGATGTGGTGCGAAAGCTTATATTCACCGCTGGTTTTATCAGCGATCACATTAGGGAAATTGGCATCACGAGAGCCATTACTGCCTTTTCTCATGCCGCTTTTTGATTTCGATGTTTTCTTTTTAGGAACTGCCATAGTAGGTTGGTATTTAAGATTTACTTGTGAAAGACTGAGTTGATTTTGAGTGGAGTTGCGAACTGCGCTACGAGGCAGAAATTAGGTAGATCTCTAAATAAAAGCAACTCACATTATTTCCTGATTAATATTTTTAAAAATGAGCAAAAATTTTTTTGTGATAATTATTCTAGCCCTCTTAAGTTCTTGTATATCAAGACTTGAGAAGCATGGCTATATGTTCGATCTTTCTGATCACGAAAAATTGCAGGAAGGCGTCACTAGCAAAGAAAGAGTTTTAAAAATTATGGGATCGCCAACTTTAGTTTCTGAATTGGGTGATGATGAAACTTGGATTTATTACTCAGAGAATATTGAACATTTTTTATTTTTTAAACCAAATACCGAAGAGAGAGAGGTTTTGATTTTAAGCTTTAATGATGGTGGAGTTATTTATGATCTCAGAAAAATTAATCTTAATGATGAAAATAAAAATCTGAACTTTGCTACAAATTACACCAAAATCGACGATCATGAAGCCCATCTTTTTAAATCATTTGTTGGAAATGTTGGCCAGATTAAACCACAGTAAAAAACTACTATTGCTGATTTTATTTTTCGGTAATTCTTGCGGAAAGCCTCAGGTTTTTTATCATACCGAGCTCAATTGCCCAACTCGCGGGATAATCTTGATTAGATATGCTTCAGAGCAAGATGTAAGGGCTTCAATAGTAGATTTTTACAACCGAAAGAAAGCCAATCACAGTGCTGAAAATTATACCGTGATTACTCTTCCCGGAAAGAGATCTTTTAAAATTGAGAAGGCTTCCGTTGAAGAAATTATGGAATGCAGTATGCGTCAAGTTCCTGCGCCAAAACCGCATAAAAAATTTCTAAAAAATATTCTTACCCCTTCCTATGATTTTGTTTCTTGGTAAGAAGTTTTTTTAAGAACGTCTCTTTATTTTTGAGATTGGTAGCTTGAATCAGCTTCAGTAATTTGTTAAAACTCAAAATTCCTCGAAAAATCCTAATTTTTAGAGGCGTCCTTAAACCAGTCTCCAGCTTGATCGATCTTCAAATAATTTTTTCAGAAAAGCATTATTGATTCCATGTCCCGCCTTTGAGGCGCTAAAATGTCCCACGATAAAGTGTCCCGCTAAATACATGTCGCCGATAAAATCTAAAGTTTTGTGGCGAACAAATTCATCACTGTAGCGCAAGCCGCCCTCATTTATAATTTTATCTTCATCGATCACGATGGCATTATCTAGTGAACCACCTTTTGCTAAGCCAAGGCTGTGCATGTGATCTATTTCATGCTTAAAGCAAAAAGTTCTAGCGCGACAAATATCGTTTTTGAAAGAAGTAAAAGTTGAGTGATAATCAAAGCGCTGTTGTTTGATTTGCTTGTTGCTGAAATCGATAGTTAAGTCGATTGAAAAATCTTTTGCGGGCTCGATCTCAACAAATTTATCCTTATCTTCGACGCGAATTTTTTTGATTATTTCGATGACGCGTCTTTGCTCTTCTTGAAGGTTGATGCCAGCACATTCAATTAAAAAAACAAAAGGTTCGGAAGAGCCATCCATGATCGGTATTTCTGCTCCATCAAGCTCTACGACCAGATTGTCAATTCCGCAGCCCCAAATCGCCGCCATCAAATGTTCGATAGTTGCAACTTTGGCACCATGTTCATTTTCAATCGTAGTTCCGAGATTGGTAGTTGTGACGTTTTTGTAATTGGCTTTGATTTCATTTTTACCGGCTTCGAGATCAATTCTTCGAAAAACTACGCCACTATCGCAAGGAGCTGGAAGTAGCGACATCTTAACCTGTGCGCCACTATGCAATCCAACTGAATTGCAACTGACTTTGCTGTTAATGGTTTTTTGTGAGATATTTAGCATGTTGGGTTAATTTAATTTTTGCTCCAGGGCCACTTATAATCAGTTTTGCCTTTAACCATATTGGTATTGCAAATCATGTCGTAAGCGGTGGTTCTTTTTTTAGTGAAGACGTGAATTTGTACCCACATCACGAATAAAATTCCTAAGAAAATATTAATCTCAGAAGAGATTAAAGCTTGGTAGAAGGTAAAATCATTTCGGATCTGAAAGCTCAGTAGATAAATCAAAAAAACGAAGGGCATCAATGAAAGGAAATAGTGCAGAAGTCCGCGTTTAAAGGTTATTTTCATGTCATTTTCTTTGGTGATCTTAATTTTCATCAGACGTTTTCCGATGGTGCCTTCCCACATTGATGAGTTGAGATAAGCGTGATATAAGGCTCCGACCATTATCGTAATAAAATAAAAAATGATCGCCTGAATAAAAATTGAGTGATGGATGATAAATTGAAGATGCTCCGGAGTATCTTTTACAGTTTCAGTGCCAAATTTCTGATTAAATTCCTGCAGGAAATTTATTAGCGCCTGATTCAGCCACAGATCGCCCATGATTTGCATGGTGATGATTCTGATAAAAAGCACGATCCAGACATCAATGGTCGCAGACATTCCGCGGCGCATTGCACCAACATATTTTTCGTCTTCAGGTTTTTTGTTAAAAATGTTCATAGCCAAATTTTTTGATTGGGATTTTTTTATTTTTTGCGTCGCGTAAGTTAATCGCAGATTTTGTATTTGCAGGTTTTTTGAAGTTACCGATACAACTTAAATTAAGTTTTAAAGATTTTGCTAAATCAAAAAGTTTATTTTGATCTCGGGGTTTTATTGCAAAAAGCAACTCGTAATCATCGCCCCCGCTAAGCAAATCAAGCTTTTGCGAGTTTGATAATTTTTGCACTGTCGATGAAAAAGGAATTTTTTCTAAATAAATTTCTGCATCAACTTGTGATTCTTTGCAGATGTGACGCAGATCGGCAAGTAATCCATCGGAAATATCAATGGCACAATTTGAGAGATTTTTTTCTAATAATTTTATTCCCAGTGTAATTCTTGGAATTGGAAAAAAGTGGCGTTGTAGCAGATAATTTTTTTCTTTTTTGTCGAGTTTTTTGAGATTTAAAAAATCTTCTCCGAGCTTTATTTTTAATCCTAAAGCAGCATCGCCAATATTTCCTGAAACAAAAATTAAATCTCCATCTTTTGCTTGATTACGGGAAAGAATTTTAGCTTTTTTTATTGAGCCAAAAATCGTAATCGAAAAAAACATTTCCTGTGATGAAACGGTATCTCCACCAATCAAACAAAGACCAAATTCATTCTGAACTTCTTGCAATCCGCGACAAAAATCTTTCAAAAATTTTTTATCACAATTTTTATTTTTTGTAAACCCCAAACTGTAATAAAGAGGTTTTGCGCCAGCTGCAGCAAGGTCAGAGAGATTAGTGCGTAAAAGTTTTGAGGCGATTTTAAATCCACCATCGCCAGCTAAAAAATGCACGCCTTCAACGAACATATCTTTGCTCACCACCAATTCTTCATTTTTTTTGAGAGAAATTTTTGCAACATCATCAGCCAAATTTCGCGCAGCAATATTGTCATTGGTCAGCGGCTTAAAATATTTTTCAATTATCGAAAATTCTGTCATTTGTTCAGTAGAGATTAAGTTCCCGCTTCTAAAGATGGACCCGTCATGCGGACGGGGTGACAACTTGGTGGTCCCCCGCGAAATTACCCCCCCAGTTTGTCACCCCGTCGCATGACGGGAGCATCTTTTAATTTTGGGCAAAAAAAATCTGGTCTAGGCGACGAGGCCTAGACCAGATTAGAATCGAAATTCTAAAACGAATTAGTTTTTCTTTTCTTCAGTTTTTACTTCAACTTTTTTGTCAGCTTTTTTAGCTTTGTTTTCTTTTGAGGCGCATTTGTTAGATTCTTTTTTCACTTCTTTTGAAGCGCATTTATTGCCTTCTTCTTTTTTCTTAGCAGCGCAAGAATTTGTGTTGCAAGAGTGAGCCTCTTTTTTCAATCCAAGTTTAGAGCAAGAAGCAGCTAGAGTTAAACCAAGAAGACCAGTCGCAACTGATTGTAAGAATTTTTTGTTCATATTTTGATAAAGATTTTTTAAAAATTGGGGATTTGATTAGTGGATTTGAAGCTGCGCGGTGTTTTGTAGAGCGGCAACTTATTTGCTGTTTTGGACTTGTCAATTGGGTCTGGTGAAATCTAATCTCAAGAAAAATTTATACCGACTCTTTATTTTTGAGTTCGGTATCTTGAATCAGTTTCGGTATAGCATTAATTAACTCATCAAAAAATGATCAAAGAGCAATTTTTAAGTGATATAAAATCCGAATTAGAAAACCTCAAAGAAACTGGTCTTTACAAGGCTGAATATGAGATAGTGAGCGAGCAATTTTCTGAGATAGAAATTTTTCATCAAGGAGCAAAAAAACATGTTTTGAATTTTTGCGCTAATAATTATCTCGGTCTCGCAAATAATAAAAGTTTGATCGAAGCAGCTAAAAAATCTTTGGATGATTATGGATTGGGCGCAGCCTCGGTGAGATTCATTTGCGGCACTTTCGATCTACATAAAAAATTCGAAAAAAAACTCGCTGATTTTTTAGGTTTCGAAGATGTAATAACTTTTTCCTCATGCTTTGCCGCCAATGGTGGCGTGTTCGCAGCGCTGCTTGATGAAAATGATGCAATAATTTCTGCCGATTTAAATCACGCCAGTTTGATTGATGGAATCAGGCTTTCCAAGGCGGCGCGCTATTTTTATAAATTTGATGACATGGTGGCATTGGAAGAAAAATTGCAAGAAGCGCAAAAATATAAAAATCGTTTAATCGTTACCGACGGTGTACTTTCAATGGATGGCGACATTGCTAAATTAAATCAAATTGCTGATTTGGCGGAAAAATATGATGCGATGCTTTTGGTTGATGACTCGCATGCGACAGGATTTATTGGTGAAAATGGCCGCGGAACTCTTGAGCTATGCGGCATCGAGGGTAGGGTTGATATTTTAACTTCAACTTTAGGAAAAGCTTTGGGTGGCTCTGGCGGCGGCTTCATCGCTTCTAAAAAAGAAATCATCGATAAATTGCGCAACAAAGCGCGACCTTATCTTTTTTCCAACAACATCTTGCCGATGGTTGCGGCAGTTGGGATCGAGATCGTCGACATGATTTTAAAATCAAAAACTCTGATCAAAAAACTTGCTGAAAATACTGCTTATTTCCGAAAAAAAATGTTGGAAGCGGGCTTTGATTTACGCGATAAAAATGCCGTTCATCCTGTAGTTCCAGTGATGCTTCACGACGCACTTCTTGCCAGTAAATTTGCTAAAATGATGGTGGAAGAGGAGGGGATTTATGTGATCGCTTTTTCCTTTCCGGTAGTGCCAAAAAATGAAGCAAGAATCCGCGTGCAAATTTCTGCAGCGCATGAAATAGAACATCTTGATAAAGCAATTGCTGCCTTCACAAAAGTTGGAAAAAAACTCAGCGTAATTTAATGAAAAAAAAGAATCGCGAAAATCATCCAGCGCTAAATATCGACTTCAAACGCATCATGATCAAGGCGACAATTTTTGCCTTTTTTGTGGTGATTAGTGTGGTGTTGATTGCGGTTTTGTTGGTAAAATTTGTTTTTTAAAAACGAGGCATAATTAAAAAAGTGCGGCCTTACCTGCGGCCCACCAGGCGGTGGCATCAAATTGCTCTGCACCATCTATCTCAAAGTTATTCGACGGCCCCTCTTCAACTTCCGCTCCGACTTCCAACCAGTCTTTTCTGGGATCGGGATCGTAAAAAACCTCTTCTTCTATATTAAAGTTTAAAGCATAAGTCACTTCTTCTCCGGGAAAACAAAGTTTTTTTCTAACGTTACCCAAATTGTTTTCGTTCTGTAAAAAAAATTCCCTTCTTTTGACGTCAATTTCTAAAGCGTAATTAAGAGCTTCCTTCAATTCTTCTATTTTTTGACAGATATCTCCATAGCTATTTTTTAAAGCAATTCCTTTAATTTCTTCGATATCATTAACGATGTTTTGTAGAGCATTTTGATTGGGATTGATGATATTTTCATCGCCACTTTCCTTCATCGATTTTGCCAAAGAGAGATTTATATTTGCAGTTAATTCTAAAATTTATCTTTGGCAACTTGCGGCGTAGTAGCTTCATTAAATATTCTCGCTCGCAATCTAACAGGAGAACCTTGAACAAAATTATCGCGCTCTTCATCGGATAATGTGTTTTGAAATGATGATTTAGTCACAGCTTTTTGGAGATCTTCTTGAGCGCTGAGTAGAATCTCCCTTCTTCCATTTAAAAGTTTTTTTACAGATGAGTTTTCGAGAGCGTCCCCAATTCCGTGTCAATTAAAAGCTGAAAGAAAATGAGCGTTAGCTCATTCTTCTTCAGCTAATTTTAATTTAAATTGACGGAGAAATTATGACTAAAAAAGCTCGGCAACATGGCGCTTTCAGCGGCGTGGGGATTGAT
>CAMCMF010000026.1 GCA_945875865.1 Rhizobium sp. Q54 | reverse complement strand
CCCAGATCCGTCATTAGAAATTCAGGATACTTTGGCTAAAGCTTGAAAATTAATGGCGAAACAATGTTTTTAAAACGTAAGCTTACTCAGAGTAAGTGCAGATTTAAAAACATTGTTTCAACCGCGCAGTTTCAAGTTTTAGGCAAAGTAGACGAATTTTTAATGACGGATCTGGGTTTAATAGTCCAACAACTTGAAGTGCAGAGACGTCATAAATGAAAAAACAGCGCATTATTTTTAGTCTTGGCTCTAATCTTGGGAATCGTGAAGCTTATTTAGATGAAGCGGTGCACGAGCTAGAAAATCAGCTTTTCCTGACTGACTCCAAAAGATCGAAAATTTTTAAAAATCCTGCGATGTTGCTGCCAAATTCTCCAAAGGAATGGGATCGAGAATTTTTTAATATCGCTCTTTCCGCCGACATTGATTTAGATAAATTTCCGCCGCAAAAAATTTTAGAAATCACCCAGAAAACTGAAAAAAAATTAGGGCGCATTGACAGAGAAAAATGGTCGCCGCGTGAAATCGATATTGATATTTTGGCAATTGGAGAAATGAAAATTTACATCGAACATCAGCTCACAATCCCACATCCCGGATTAATGGAGAGAGATTTTTTTCTAAAAACGACAGAGGAAATTGAGCCTCAAATATTAAAAAAGTTAAACCCAGATCCGTCATTAGAAATTCAGGATACTTTGGCTAAAGCTTGAAAATGAAGGGAGTAACAATGTTTTTAAAACGTAAGCTTACTCAGAAGTAATTGCGGATTTAAAAACATTGTTTCAGCCGCGCAGTTTCAAGTTTTAGACAAAGTAGACGAATTTCTAATGACGGATTTGGGTTAAAATTTAGCTAATTTTAACATTCCATTTTTTGCTGAGATATTTTTCGATCTCCTTCCTTTCCTCATCTTTTAACACCCGCTCAAAAATAATAATCTCGCCTAGATGGCCGCTGTAATAGACGCTGTCGATGGTGTTACCGCCAATTAAAATAGTTGCGGCATCATTTAAAACCTTGCCAGCTGCGCCAGATGTATCGCTGCCATCACTTGCTCCATCAACGTAAATATTTCTTGCACCACTTATTAAATCACGGCTAGTAACTACAATATGTGGAGCATCATTACTAACACTCATTGTCCCCGTCATCGTTGAATCTGGACTGCCGTTGAAAATTTTAACAAATCCTCCGCCAATAGATAAGGGAACGCTGTCATAAGAGTTGATTACTCGATCTGCCCACAAAACTGCTCGCGCCAAATATCCATGGCTGTTAGTTCCGGCGACAGAAGTTTTTATAACTGCAAAAGCGGTAAAGCTTCCAGTGCAAATATTTGTACTACTTAAATTATCGTTAGTGCCATCAAAGCTTATCGAAGGCAGGTCGTTAATTCCATTTTTAATATAAGCTGGTCTTTGTGAATCAGTTGTTTGAGTTGCGCTGACTTTTTTAACGAGCTGACTATTGATATCATTCCAGCTTGAAACTTTGTCATTATTATCGGGATTAGTAGAGTCGCTGCTATTTGTAACAGTGCCATCAAGAGTTGTTTCGAGCCATAAAACTAAATCATCAATCGATAATACCGGCGAGCTTTCAGTTTGCGCCTTAGCAGAATTTAATCTCATTTGTGAAAATACTCGGCTGCCTTGCATCATAAAACCTAAGAATATTCCAATGATTAGAATGACTATTGAAATTTCTAAGAAGGAGAAGGCCCGAGGGGAAATAGTCTGAGGGGAAATAGTCTGAGGGGAGGGAGTCTTGGGGGATTTTTTCATGATTTTAATAATCAGATTTTAAAAAATATAAACCGCAGGCTGGCGCATTAGGGCCGGATTTGGTGCGATTTTTTTCTTCAAGAATTTTTTTAAAATCCTCAATAGTAATTTTACTCTTTCCTACCCAAATCAAGGTTCCGACGATATTTCTTACCATGTGATGCAAAAAAGATTTGGCGGTGATTTTGATTAAAATTTTTTCTTCTGATTTTGAAATTGAAATTTCTTCGATTGTGCGAATTGGAGAAGAGGATTGGCATTCGGCATCACGAAAAGATGAAAAATCATGCTTACCTAGCAAATGTTTTGCTGCCGCCTCCATCGCTTCAACATCAAGTTTATGTTTTACATGATGAGCGCGATTTTTTTCTAAAGTTAGATTGGCGCTACGATTAACGATAACGTAGTGATAATGTCGCATTTTTGCCGAAATGCGCGCATGAAAATTTTCATCAACTATCTCGCAATTCAAGACCACAACAGCTTCTTTATGCAAATAGCTATTGAGACCCATGATGATTTTGTAAGGTGCAAATTCCTTGTTTAAATCGAAATGTACAACTTGTCCAAGAGCATGGACTCCAGCGTCAGTGCGGCCTGATCCGATGATTCTTACTTTTTCTTGCGCTAGTTTAAAAATTGCTTCTTCCAAAGCTTGGGCGATGGAATTTTGTCCGATTTCTTTTTGCTTCTGAAAGCCGCAATAATTACTGCCATCATATTCGATTGTTAGTTTGTAGCGCATAATTATTCGATTCGTGATAGGTGCCAATATTCATTTAGCTTGGCTTCCTCTGTAGCGGGATAGCCATTTTCCTCATTTTCAAAATAAGTAAAAAGTTTTTCCAATCCATATTTTGCAGCACTGGCTAAAAATTCAATTTCTTGTGAATTGCTGGAGATCGGCTTTATTTCTCCCTCGCTTAACTGCGATAATTTCCAATAATTTATGGAAGTGATGGCGCAGCTTTCGAGTAGTGCCAATGCTGCGATCGTAAGCTGTGGTTCAATGCCGGAAATGACATCTTTGCGACTAGGAATTTGTCCGGTTTTGTAATCAAAAATTTCTGCCTGACCAGTTTGATTAAAAATTATTCGATCAATTTTTCCGCGAATTAAAATGTCATTAATTCTCAATTCTACAGGTTTCTCAACAAAGCTTTTACAACTCAGAAATTCATGATTTTTTTCTAAAAAATCTGAAAAAATATTCTGAAATTTTGGCCACCAAATCAATTTCGCTTCTTGCGCTGGAAAAAATTTCTCAAAAATTTCTTCAAAGTTTTGTTGTTGTGGATTTTTTATGAATTCCTCTAAGGCCTTGTGAATAAAGCTTCCAAACTCGGCGTGAGTTGGTTCGTAATCAATTTTATCGAGCTTGCGTAGGCTAAGAATTTTTTTGCAATAAATAAAATAAGGATCGGCAATTAATTTTGAAATTTCGGTGATAGAAAATTTTTGCGGACGCAATATTTTTTTTGGTTTGGGATTTGTTGGCTTGATTGTGAATTGAGGAGAGTTTTTTTCCGCCGCAATTTGTAAAAAATATTTTTCTCCTAGATCTAGATTTGCTTCAAGTTTTTTAGAGATAGTTTTAAATTTTAGTAAAAAAGGTGATTCAATCAAAAGCGCGCCGTTGCTGCTTTTGCAGCGTGTCATAATGACAGATTTTTGGGAAAGATAATTACAAAAATCAAAAGCATTTTGTCCGACTTTTTTTAGCGCATTATCAATTCCCAAATCTTTTTTAATTTTTTTACCCAACCAATTTTGTGATTCAATTTTTGGAAAATTTCCTTCATTAAGCGAGGTGATGATGATACAATCAAAGCTTAAGAGACGCGCTTCAATTGGGGATAGAATTTGAATTTTTGCTAAGGAATCACTTTTTTCAAAATAGCTGATTTGTGATAAAATAACTTTAAAGCCATCAAGAGAGTCTGGCGAATAATTTTGTGATTTTAATTTTTCAAAGAGTTGAAAAAGCTCAAGCTGCGAAGTCTCAATACTCAAAAGCTCAAGCCATTTTTTATCGCTTAAATTTTCAGCGCTTTTAATCAGATTTGAGATGGATGATTTGTGAGAGATTTCTTTAAGAAAATTATTAAAAAACTTTTCCAAGATCTCTTCATTTTTTAAAGCTTCTTTGATTCCAGATAATCCTGACATGGAGCGACTTTTGCGCAGAATTTTAATTTCAAATTCTGCCAGCAAATCCTTTTGTGATGAATAGCTACAAAGTGAATTTTTTAGCAAAGCCATTAGGCTGTGTGAATTAAAATCACTTTCAAAAACTTCTAAAATTAGCAGTAAGAATTTAACTAAATTTGAGTCAAAAATATTCAAATTTCTGCTATCGTTAAAATTGATGTTCAGACGCTCCAATTCTAGCTTTAAGAGCATCACTGAATCATAATTATTAGCGATCACGCCGCAGGTTTTATTCTGTGCTATTTTTTCGCGTAAGATTAGTGAAATAATTTTTGCTTCTTCGATTTCATTTTTAGCTTCGATCAAAGAAAAATTTTCTTCGAGATCAGTTCGGGCTTTTTTTACATCGAGATAAGCATCAATTTTTTGCCATTTGTTGGTTTGATCATAAGGTAACATCAGCAAAGAAAGCATTTTTTGTCTGACTTCGCAGCTCATTTCAAATTTTGGATTTGAAATTGAAATCAGTACTTTTTTTTCGATTTCCAAAATTCCTAAAAGCTGACTTAATAAAAATTGTGGATGATTTTCTTCGCTAATTTTTTCTTCATTAGCAGCAGACAAAATCACAAAACCATTTTTCTGATTTGCAATTGCGCGAATTAATTTTCTGCCAAAAAGCACGCTTCCCGTTGACCCGGCAATGATTAGATTTTTTTTGCTGCCATAATTTTCCAGACAGAAAATAAATTTTTGCGTAATAAAATTTTGATAAGAGGCGAGGGAGAAAATATTTTCTTTAAGCAGGGAGTATTTGATGTGGATGCAAAAATCTTTTAAGAATTCTAACGTGATTTGGCGATGTTGGGCAAGGTTTGAATCATCGATTTCCTGTAGTTTTTTTATATCAATTTCTTCGCGTTCAATTTCTTCAAAAAGCTCTTTGATATGAGGGGCAATTTTAAATGATTGCTCAAAATTTAATTGACCAAAAAGCGCCTGATTTTGAATTTTATCAGCGAGAAAAAACAAATAATCGATATTGTCTAAAAGCTTGATTTGTAAGATTTCATCAATGATTGGTTTAATTTCATCATTGGGTAAAAAATCAAAAAAATCTTGGTAAGAAATATCGGAAATGGCTTTGATTTCCGGTAATTGACTAGCAGAATTTTGTTGCAAGAAAATCCTCTTCAGCTCCCGACAAGAGCGGTGATTCGGTAGAAAAATTTTAGTTTGAGCCAGGTCTTTTGTAAAAGAGTTTTCTAGCCAAAAGAAAAAAGACTGAAAAAAGCTACTGTTGGCTTGGATGTTGAAAATATTGTTCTTATCTTTCATTTTTGGTTTAGTTTAACACGCGAGTTCGGGATAAAGAATTTAAATTTCTAATGACGGATCTGGGTTTAAAATTCCTTATCCCGAATTGGCGTTTAACGTAATTAAAAATCACCCGACTCAATTGTTTCATAATTGAGTCACCCTCTTTTGCAAAGAGGGCTTGCGACCTCCTTAATTTTTAGAAAATTTTTTTTGCGATGAAAGTAATAGTTTTAGGTGCGGGAATAGTTGGCGTTACCAGTGCTTATTTTTTGGCGCGCGACGGTCATCAAGTTATTGTTCTTGAAAAAAATTCTTCCTGCGCCAGCGGCTGCTCTTATGCTAATGGTGGTCAGTTAAGCTATTCTCATATTCAAACTTGGGCGCAATCAGCTTCGTTATTTTCGAGCGTAAAAGCGCTTTTTAAATCACGCTCATTTTTATCGTTTTCTGATTTTTCTGACAAGGAATTTTGGCGGTGGTTTTGGAAATTTTATAAAAATTCTTCACCGCTTAAAGCGCGCATAAATAGTGAAAATTTATTTAAACTTTCTTCCGACAGCAAAGCGCTTCTGACAAAGATTCTCGCTGAAGAAAGTGACATAAAATTTGATTATAAAAATAACGGAATTTTGCATTTTTATCGTGATAAAAAGGAGTTCGAATCCGCCATTAAGGAAGTGGAATTTTCTAATAAAATTGGTTGCTCTGCTCAAATTCTAAGTGCCGAAGATTGCGTTAAAAAAGAGCCAACTTTGGTGAAGCTTTTAGATGAGCAAAAATTGGCGGGTGGAATTTTTTATGAAGCTGATGCCAGCGGTAACTGCGCGGCTTTCACCAAAGCTTTGGAAAAAATCTGCCGCGAAAAATATGGTGTAGTTTTTGAATATGGCACTGAGGTGAGAAACATTTTTACCAACTACAAAAAAATTACCGGCATCAATACCAATAACGGTGTTTTTGTTGCTAACAAATATGTGTATGCTCTTGGGGCCACTGCTACCAAGCTTCTTGACGGTATCGGAATTGATCCGGCGATTTATCCGCTAAAAGGTTACAGCCTGTCAATCAAGACCGATGAGGAATTTCTAGCGCCGAATTTGGCTCTTACTGATCCAGAAAATAAAGTGGTTTATAGTCGCGTTGGCAATGTTTTTAGAGCGGCGGGAACTGTTGAAATTTGTGGCACCAAACCCGCTAAAAATAAAAAGCATCTCGATTTTTTGAAGAACACAATTCGGGAAACATTTTCTGACTTTGGTAATTTTAATGAAGTTGAAGAATGGTCGGGCTTTCGTCCATTTCGCCCCAACTCTTTGCCACTAATTTGTGAAGTAAAAAAATATGGAAATTTGTTAATAAATTCTGGTCATGGTTCCTTGGGATGGACTTTGGCTGCAGGTTCAGGAAAGATTTTATCTGATTTAGTTTCCGATAAAAAAGATCCAAAATTTTCGTTTTTAGAAGAAGAAGAAAAAACAATTTACAAAAAATAATCATGCAAAATCAAAATATAATTACCTTGGAAAACGGCTTGCGCGTTGCTTGCGACGAGATGAAAGAAGTTGAAACTGTTTCGGTTGGCGTTTTTGTAAATACCGGAAGTTGTAATGAAACTATCGAGATTAATGGCATTTCGCACTTCCTCGAACATATGGCTTTCAAGGGCACAAAGAAAAGAACCGCTAGGCAAATCGCTGAAGAATTTGAAGGAATAGGAGGTCGCATCAATGCTTATACCTCAAAAGAAAAAACGGTTTATTACGCTAAAGTTTTGAAGCAGCACGCAGAATTTGCTGTAGAGTTTTTATCGGATATTTTGCAAAATTCTACTTTCGATAAAGTGGAATTGGAAAAAGAGCGCGGCGTGATTTTGCAGGAAATCGCCATGACCAACGATACTCCCGACGATATTGTTTTCGATTATTTTCAAGAAACTGCTTATCCCAATCAAGCTTTAGGACGTTCAATTTTGGGGCCGGTAAAAAATATCAAAAAATTCAAACCTCAGCATTTTTTGGATTATATCGGCCAGCAATATAATTACCAAAATATGGCGGTAGTTGCGGCGGGTGCGATTAAAGAAAAAGATTTGGTAAAATGGTCAAAAAAATATTTTAACCAGCTCGGAAGCGCTAAAGTTAAGGCGATAGAGCTGCCAAAATATAAGGGTGGAGATTTCCGCAAAGAAAAAAAACTGGAGCAGGTGAATTTAGTGATGGGCTTTAAAGGCTTGTCCTATCTCGATCCAAACTATTACACCGCGCAAATTTTAGCGCTTATTTTGGGTGGCGGGATGTCATCACGCTTATTCCAAGAAGTGCGCGAGAACCGCGGCTTGGCTTACTCGATCTATGCTTTTAATTATACCAATAGCAATTCGGGATTGTTTGGAATTTACGCCGGAACTACACCGGAAAAAACCAATGAATTAATTTCTGCAACTCGCGATGAAATAAATAAAATCTGTGAAAAAATTTCTGATGTTGAGATGAGTCGAGTAAAAACACAGTTTGAAGCGAGCTTGCTGATGGCTAAAGAAAGTACCAGCACTCGGATGCAGAAATTAGGTTCGGATATTTTGTCATTAGATAAAATTATTTCTGACAAGGAAGTCATGAATAAAATTTCCACTGTAAAAAAATCCGATATTACCAATTTGGCAGAGAAAATTTTTAACGGCTCGAAGCCAACATTTGCAGCGATTGGTAAAGTAAAATCACTTAAGGGCGCCTCTTAAAATCAACTTCCTAACAAAATTATGTCAAAAATAACAGATCTCGGAAAAGGTCGCGTTAGAATAGAATATGAAAAAGTCTCAGTTTACGAGGGTGGGTTTCTGAATGGTAAAATGGAAGGCAGAGGAGCTCTTACTTTTTTTAGAGGCGACGAATATAAGGGTGAATGGAAGGATGGAAAGCAATGTGGACAAGGGATATGTATTTCGTCTAGCGGCGACAAATATGAGGGTGAATGGAAGGATGGAAAACAATGCGGACAAGGAATATTCACTTCTTCTAACGGCAACAAATATGAGGGTGAATGGAAGGATGGAAAGCAATGTGGACAAGGAATATTAACTTTTTCTAACGGCGCATCAGTTTCGGGAGCTTTTAACAGTGCAGTTTTTATTCCTGGAGCCAGAGAGAAAGGCAAGTCCACGCATCAAATTCTTATTTTTGAAACAAAAAAAGATTTATCAGAGTTCTCTGACATGACTTTAGCCATAGCCAATCCTTACGGCATAGGCGAAGATCAAATCAAAAGGGTGGATGAAGCAACTTCAATTCCTCCAATTAAGGAATGTATTTGTGAGAGAAAAGATGGCTTTGGATTCCAGCTGGTGGCTGCGATTATTGGTCATGGAAGTCCAGATGGAAAGTTTGTAAATCCAGACTTTATAAAAGGAAAGCTGGGAGAGCTTTTGGATCAAATCAAAACCTACAATACCTCAGACCCCGATGAAAAAAAAGTTAAACGCGTAAAGTTAAACTTTTCAGTTTGCTATGGTGATGCCTGCATTATGAACTCACTTCTTGAATTGATTAAAACTTTTACTGACGCCGGAATCGAGGTTAGAACCTCTGCAATTAAAGGTGACTCAGTCTCTTCAGCAATAATTGGAAATGGAAAAAATTATGCCGAAGTATATGGCAATGAAACAGTAATCGTTGAAAGGCTTTTTACTTCATCAAAGTTAGAAGCTGAAAAATTTATGAGCGAGAAGGGGGAAAAATATCAAGAACTTGTCTTGTCCACGGAGAATGGAGAAATCTTTTGCGCCTCCGGAGAAAAACATTACAAAAATTTAGAAGATTTGTTACGCGATGAATATGTCAAGCCAAGTACGATAATAACTAAAGTCATGTCAACAATCTCCACCGCGGCAAAAGAAATCTGCATTATCTCATAATTTTTACGATGCTTTCAACTTTTTTTAAGTCGAAATAATCTCGTAAAAAAAGAATTTTTATGACCAAAGAAAAGCTTTTACTAGAGTTACAAAATGTTGGGATTTTAAAAAGTCTTCACATAAGACAAGCGCTTGAATATATAGATCGCGGGGATTTTCTGCCAAAAGATTATTTGGGTGATTTTTATATAAATACTCCAATTGCAATTGGTTTTGGACAAACAAATTCACAGCCATTGACTGTAGTTTTTATGTTGGAATTGCTTGACGTAAAACCGGGACAAAAAATTCTTGATCTTGGATCTGGATCGGGATGGACGGCGGCTCTTTTAACTTTTCTCGTTGGAAAAAATGGCGCAGTAACTGGTGTTGAAAAAGTAAAAGAATTGATTGAATTCGGACAGAATAATCTCGCTAAATATCATTTCAAAAATAGCAAAATTTTTCCCGCAAAAGACGGTGAATTTGGAATTAGGGGAGAAAAATTTGAACGTATTTTAGTATCAGCCGCTTACGTAAAAATTCCTGAGGAATTGCTGGAACAGCTTGAGATTGGAGGAGTCATGGTAATTCCGGTTAATAACTCAATTTTCAAAATAGTTAAAATCGCGGAAAATAAAATAACCAAAAAAGAGTTTACCGGTTTTAGTTTTGTGCCTTTAATTCTTTAAAAAAATTTAACCCAGATCCATCATCAGAAATTCGTCTACTTTGCCTAAAGCTTGAAACTGCGCGGTTTAAACAATGTTTTTAAATCCGCACTTACGCTGAGTAAGTTTACGTTTTAAAAACATTATTTCGCCCTTCATTTTCAAGCTTTAGCCAAACTATCCTGAATTTCTAATGACGGATCTGGGTTGAACCCAGATCCGTCATTAGAAATTCGTCTAATTTGCCTAAAACTTGAAACTGCGCGGTTGAAACAATGTTTTTAAATCCGCACTTACGCTGAGTAAGCTTACGTTTTAAAAACATTATTTCGCCCTTCATTTTCAAGCTTTAGCCAAACTATCCTGAATTTCTAATGACGGATCTGGGTTTAAGATTTTTGAAAAAACACCGCGATGTAATTCACATCTAGATCAGAAGATTTGCTCCATTCATCTTTCAATAAATTATAAGAAAATCCTTCTAGCTCTTTAAGCTCGAGGCCATTTTTGTTGGCGTAGGAATTTATTTCGGAGGGTTTTAGGAATTTTTTCCAATCATGAGTGCCAATTGGTAGCCAGCGTAAAATATATTCGGCGGCGATTTTTGCTAGAGCGAGAGATTTTAAAGTGCGATTCAGGGTGGCGATAAAAACTAAGCCGCTTGGTTTTACTAAAGCAGCGCAGCTTTTTACGAAAGCTTCTACATCGGCTACGTGTTCAATGATTTCTAGGGCGAAAACTACGTCAAATTTTTCTCCAGTTTCAACTAATTCTTCCGCAGAAGTTGCGAGATAATCAATTTTAAGTCCCGATTTTTCGGCGTGAATTTTAGCAATCGCAATATTTTTCTCTCCAGCATCAATTGCCGTGACATTAGCACCCATGCGGGCAAATGGTTCAGAAATTAAACCGCCGCCGCAACCAATATCTAAAATTTTTAAATCAGAAAAAACTTTTATTGCTTTTGCATCAAGCGCAAAATGTTCGATAATTTTTCTGCGAATGTAAGAAATGCGAATCGGATTGAACTGGTGCAAAGGCTTGAATTTACCGGCTTCATCCCACCACTCATCAGCCATTGCGGTAAATTTTTCAATTTCTTTAGGATCGATCGTTGAAGTCATTTTGTGAATTTTTCTACGTCTAATGATTCATAATTTTCAGTACTATTCATCCAATCTTTTTGAACTTTGACGAATAAAAATAGGTGAGTTTTGGCATCGGCAATTTTTGCAATATCGTTGCGCGCTTCGAGCCCAACTTCCTTAATCATGCAACCATTTTTCCCCAGCACAATGCTTTTTTGACTCTCTTTCGTAACAAAAATTGTTTGGTGAATTTTGAGATCGCCATTTGTCAAAACTTCATAACTATCAGTTTTAACCGTGAGAGAATAGGGCAATTCTTGGTTTAATTTTAGGAATAATTTTTCACGAGTAATTTCACTGGCGATGAAGCGCATCGGCGCATCGGTGATTTGATCTTCATCGTAAATCCAATTGGGATTTTGACATTTTTCGCAAAGGAATTTTTTGAGATATTCGAGATTATCTTTGGTTTCAGCGGAGATCGGAATCATATCTTCTAAACCAAGAGCAGCGCAGGCCGCGATGATTTCGAGAATCGCCGATTTTTTTACCAAATCGATTTTATTGATGATTATGGTGAGTGGCAATTCTTCCTTTTTTAAACTAGCAATTAGCTTAGAATTGGTTTCATCAAAACCGGTGGTGGCATCGATTAAAAAGCAAATGTGATCAGCTTCGCGAAGACCTTGCCAAGCGGATTTAACGATGATGCGTTCTAAAATTTTATCTTGGCGCGGAATAAAAATTCCCGGCGTGTCGATCAAAATCATTTGCGTTTCACCCTCCATCACAATGGCGCGAATCGAGTTACGCGTGGTTTGAACTTTTGGCGAAACGATAGAAAGTTTTTGGCCTAAAAGTGCATTGGTTAAGGTGGATTTTCCAACATTTGGTGCGCCGACTATGGCGATTTTTCCGTATTTTTTCATAATTATTTTATTTCCTTAACTAAATCCTGCGCAATTAAAAATGCCAATTCAACACTTTGCGAGGCGTTGAGGCGAGGGTCGCAATGAGTGTGGTAGCGATCTTGTAAATTGAGTTCTGAAATTTGTTGATTGCCGCCGAGACATTCAGTTACGTCTTGTCCCGTCATTTCAAAATGCACGCCGCCGGCATAAGTTCCAAGCTCGGCGTGAATTCTGAAGAACGATTTTATCTCGCCCAAAATATCGTCAAATTTGCGAGTTTTGTAACCGCTAGCAGCTTTGATGGTATTGCCATGCATGGGATCACAGCTCCAGATCACTTTATGTTCGCTGTCGCGCACTGCTTTTACCAATGGCGGTAAAAAGTTATTTACCGAATCATTGCCCATGCGTGCAATTAAGGTGATGCGACCCGCCTCGTTTTCAGGATTCAAAATATCCAAAAGTTTCAGCAGATCATCTTGGGTGATTGAAGGTCCAACTTTGAAGGCAATCGGATTAGCAATGCCGCGCATAAATTCGACATGCGCTTCGTTTGGTGAGCGAGTACGATCTCCAATCCACAACATGTGAGCAGATAGATCGTAGAATTTTTTATTGTCGTTATTTTTATGCGTCAAAGCTGCTTCATAATTTAAAAGTAAAGCTTCGTGAGATGTAAAAAAGCTGGCAGTGGTCAGTTGCGGAAAAGCTTTAAAATCAAGGCCGCAAGATCTCATGAAAGCGAGAGCATCATTAATTTTTTCGATAACTTTTTCACTATTTTCTTTGCTACTTAAGCTGTGAACAAATTCCTCATTCCACTTATTTATTTTCTCCAAATTGCCGTAACCACCAAGCGCCAGAGAGCGTAAATAGTTGAGCGAAGCAGAGGCGTAAAAATAAGATTCAAGCATGCGTTGTGGATTGGCACGACGCGCTTCAGCAGTAAATTCAATAGCGTTAACATTATCGCCGCGATAGGCGGGAAGGGTGATGCCATTGATAGTTTCATCATTTTGTGAGCGCGGTTTGGCATATTGACCAGCGACTCGACCAACTTTCACAATCGGTTTTTTCAAGCCATACATCAAAGCAATCGTCATTTGCATGACGGTGCGAAAAAAACCTTTTAGATTAGCGTGAGAAAATTCCGAGAAGCTTTCAGCGCAATCTCCACCTTGTAATAAAAAGGCGCGACCGTGTGCTACTTCAGCTAATTCGCGCTTTAATTTATCGATTTCGTCGAAAGAAACTAATGGCGGAAAATTGGCTAATTGTGATTCTGCCTGTTTTAATTCGCTCTGCTTCTCGTAAAGAGGTTGCTGTTTTATTGGCAAATCCCTCCAAGAGTTTGGAGTCCATTTTTTTGTCATATTATTGTGTAAAATGTTGATTTTGTTGAATTGCCAGCTGACTATCTAAACGCGCCAATCAATGTCAATTTCTAAAATAACATGAAAAAAATAATCGCTTTTCAAGGCACTGAAGGTGCAAATTCCAATCTCGCTTGCAAAAAATTTTACTCAGAATTTGACGCCAAAGCCTTCCCAACTTTTCGCGATGTTTTTGAAGCGGTTGAAAGTGGCGAAGTAAAATATGGCATGATTCCGCTAGAAAATTCCTATGCCGGACGTGTTTCAGAAATTCATGATTTATTGCAAAAATATAATCTTTCGATTGTCGCCGAGCATTTTTTTCCAATAACTCACAATCTTGTCGGATTAGATGGCGCGGGTCTTGAGGATATCAAAGAAGTTTTGTCTCATCCGCAAGCTTTGATGCAATGTCAAAATAATTTGCGTAGCTTAAATGTTAAAATCGGCGAGTTTTCTAACACCGCTGAAGCCGCTAAATTCGTGGCGGCGCGAGCAGATAAATCAAAAGCAGCGATTTGTTCACAAATGGCGGCGGAGCTTTATGGTTTAAAAATCATCAAGGAAAATATGCAGGATGTCGGCAATGATAATGTGACAATTTTTATCGTGATTGCCAAAGAGCAGGCCGACATTGATCCAAAAAGTGCGCCAACAATTACTGCGCTTTTATTCACGATTCGAAATATTCCCGGCTCGCTCTACAAAGCACTTGGCGGCTTTGCAACCAATGGCGTTAGTTTGATAAAATTGGAAAGTTATATTCCTGGCGGGGCTTCTAATCAGGCAAAATTTTTAATTACAATTGAAGGTCATCCGAGTCAAAAAAATGTGGCGTTGGCGCTGGAAGAGTTGGGATTTTTTTCTAAGAATGTGAAGTTGTTGGGAATTTATTATGCGGATAAAAGTAGAGTATAGCTAAATCCTACGACCTCACCTAATTGGTGAGGCCGCCTCCTTTTTCAAAGGAGGCTGGAAACCCTCTTTGAAAAAGAGGGTGGCTCAATTGCGAAGCAATTTAGTCGGGTGATTTTGGTGAAATTCAATTTTATGAGAATCTTTCTTTAATTTTAACCATCTCAACAGCAGCATTTGCAGCAAAACCACCTTTGTCTTTTTTTACCGGATCGGCGCGATTAAGGGCCTGATCTTCATTTTCTACCGTGAGAATTCCATTACCAATTGCCAATTTTTCTCTGAATCCAAGTTCACTTAAACCGTGAGCTGATTCGCTGCAAACATAATCGTAATGTGTCGTTTCGCCGCGAATTACACAACCTAAAGCAACATAGCCGGCATATTTTTTTGAAGTTTCAGCAATGGCGATGGCGGCAGGAATTTCAAGGGCTCCTGGCACTGTTATAATTTCAGATTCAAAGCCAAGTTCGGAAATTTTTTTAGTTGCGCCTTCAAGCAAAAGTTTAGAAATATGCGAATAAAAAGTTGCTTGAACGATCAGAATTTTTTTCATTGTCTTTGCTAATTTTTTCTAAAGAATTTTTGTCACAATTAATCACTCACGAAACTTCTTTCAAATGCTGAACATTTTCAATCTCTTTTTATTTCTTTTTGCAGTTTGGATCGGTTTTATCCTGACGTCGGGCCATATTTCTTGGCTTTATGTTTTTTTTGGAATAGTCGCCGCCGGCCTTACTACTCTTGTTTCAATGCGTCTTAAGCTTGTCGAAGAAAAGACTGAAATGCTTTATCTGAGTTTCGGTTTTTATCGACATTTTTTAAAAATTTTTTTCGGGAATTTTTTTAGTTCGATAAATTTAATCATCGATTTAGCTATTAGAAGAAGTGAAATTAAGCCAGCTCTTCATCACATTAAAATTAACAAAAGTGATTGCGATACTTCATTGCTTGCAGCCAGTGTTAACATGATGTCGGGACTATTTTCTGTTAACTTAGATGAGGAAGAAATTTTAATTCATTCCATCGATCAAAAATATTTTAAAAACTTTGATCTGAAAAAAATTCAGCGCAGCTTGCATCATGTTAATGATGATAATTTGGTTTAGGAAATGTTGGATAAAATAAAAAAACTCAAAGCCGAAATAGCCCTACATGATGAGGCTTATCACCAAATGGATGCGCCGCTAATTTCCGATGCTACTTATGATGAATTGCGTAAAAAATTAGAAAAATATCGCCAGGATTTTCCAAATTTTTTTGATAAATCTGATGATGCTGTTGGCTCAAAAACTCTCGATATTTTTTCTAAAATAAAACATGCCAAGCCAATGATGTCGCTATCAAATGGTTTTTCGCGTGAAGATATTTCTGATTTTATTGATCGCGTAAAACGTTTTTTAGGATTGGATAAAAGTGAAGTTCAGGTTGATTTATTTTCTCACGCTAAAAGTAGCGAATTCGATTTATTCTGCGAAACAAAAATTGATGGATTATCTTTTTCAGCGCGTTTTGAAAATGGAATTTTGATTCAAGCTGCAACTAGAGGAGACGGCCTCAATGGCGAAGAGGTAACAGAAAATATTAAAACAATTCTCGGCTTTCCACATAAATTAAATTCCAAGAATCCACCAAAAATTTTTGAAATTCGCGGCGAAATTTATATGGGTAAAAAAGATTTTGAAGAGTTGAATCTTAGACAAGAAGAGAGGAGCGCAAAGATTTTTGCTAATCCTCGCAATGCAGCAGCTGGCTCGCTTCGTCAGCTTGATTCCACAATTACGGCATCGCGAAAATTAAGTTATTTTGCTTACGGACTCGGTGAAACTTCGCCTGATTTTATTTGCAATTCACAAGACGAGCTTCACAAAAAATTGCAAGAATTCGGTTTTAGATCAGAGACTCATTCCAAGCTATGTTGCAATCTTGACGAGGTAATGGATTTATATCAAAAAATCTGTGATCAACGCTACGAATTTGATTATGATTTGGATGGTATGGTTTATAAAGTTAATGACTTTGCGCTTCAAGAGCGCCTAGGTTTCGTAGCGCGCTCACCACGCTTTGCCATTGCTCATAAATTTCCGGCAGAAAAAGCTAAAACTGAAATTGAAAATATCGTAATCCAAATTGGTAGAACTGGCGCACTCACGCCAGTTGCGAATTTGAAACCGGTTAATATCGGCGGCGTTATGGTGTCGCGGGCTACTTTGCATAATCAAGATGAGATTGCGCGCAAAGATATTCGTGTCGGCGATGTGGTATTAATTCAACGCGCTGGTGACGTGATTCCGCAGGTTATTGAAGTTGATTTGAGTAAAAGAAAAAATGATTCGCAGCCCTTTTATTTTCCAGAAAATTGTCCGATTTGTGGTGCAGGAATTATTAAAAATGAAGATGATGTCGTGTTGCGTTGTTCCGCTGGATTACTTTGTGAGGCACAGCTTAAAGAGACTCTAAAACATTTTGTTTCTAAAGATGCTTTCGACATTACTGGGCTTGGTAAAAAGCAGATCGAGAATTTTTTTGTTGAAGGAAAAATCAGAAATTTTGCTGATATTTTTATGCTGGAAGAAAGAGAAAAAACTGCTGCAGATCCATTAATAAAAAAAATAGGTTGGGGAGAAAAATCAGTACAAAATTTATTTTTTGCGATTAATCAAAAACGTCAAATTCCACTAGAGAAATTTATTTATGCCATTGGGATTAGACATGTTGGGGAAGCTACCGCCAAGCTTTTAGCGCAGCATTTTGTTTCTTATGGAAATTTTATTAATGTCATGCTGACCCTTCAACAGGCTCGGGAGTTGAGCCCCGAATCACCATTCGACAGGCTCAGGGTGACATCGAGTGATTATCAGGAATTTGTCGCGCTTGATGGAATTGGTGAAAAAATGGCCTCGGCGATTCTCGATTATTTTTGCGATTCGCGCAGCTTGCAGATGATTTTAGATTTAGAAAAAGAGTTACAAATCCAAGATGTAATACAGAAAAAACTCAACTCAGAATTTTCTGGAAAGTCGATAATTTTTACCGGCTCTTTAGAAAAAATGTCGCGTGCTGAAGCTAAAAAAATTGCGGAAGATTTGGGATTAAAAGTTGTTGGTTCTATTTCTAGCAAAACCGATTTTGTCGTTGTGGGATTAGACGCGGGATCGAAATTAAAAAAAGCACAAGAGCTAAATTTAAAAATTTTAAATGAGGAAGAATGGCTAAAATTAATCTCTTAAAAAAAGTCGTTATTCTGCCGATAAAATTTTATCAGTTTTTTATTTCACCTTTTCTTGGTAATAATTGTCGCTTCACTCCAACTTGCTCACAATACATGCTTGACGCAGTTGCCAAAAAAGGTTTGATAAAAGGTTTTTTGCTTGGAATATTGCGTCTTTCCAAATGCCATCCTTTCTCCAAAAAAAGCGCTTTTGACCCAGTTGAATAATAATGTTTCAAATAATTTTAATCAGTTTTATTGGTATTTTTTTTACGCAAGCTTCTCTTGCGGGCGATAGTAAAAAAGCGCCACAGACTCTAGAAGAAATAAATGCTGATCTACTAGTTAAAAAAGCAGCTTTAGAGCCTTTTAATCCCAAAGATGTTAAAGTGGATCTTGAATCACTCGGACTTGATGATGTTGAAAAAAAACCTAGCGAAAAAGAGTTAAAAAAAGTCGAAGCCATAAAAGAAGAAGAAAAACCAATTCCAATAGTGGAAACAGAAAAGCCACAAGAAATTCTCCCCACCGGTATGTTTTCCAAGATTAAAAATATTATTCAAAATGTTGGAAAGGATGAGCCTTCTCAAGCCGAGATACCTGTCACCACAACCACTGACATAAAAAAGCCATCAGAAAAATATCTTAATTTAAAAAAGAAAAAAAATCTGAAGAGGCGCTTGGAGGCGGAAAAACAAAAAAAATGGAATGAAAAACAAAGTGAGGAAAAATTAGAAAAACTCACCGAGTTACGTAAAAAATATCTAGAAGAATCTAGCGAAGAAAAAGTTGAGGGCGATGAGCGCGATGAGGATTTCGCTGAATCAAGCAAGATTATTCCGCAGAAAAAAGATCTGAATCCATTTCGCTCTGAAGAGATGCCGGCTGGACCAATTCTCAATCGCTATCGCTCTAAAGAAGATCTTCATATTCCTCTTATTCTAACGATTAAGGAAAGAATTGCTTTGCTGTTTAGTACAATTTCTATCGGAAATGTTTCGGCATTTAACGAGGCCTATAAGGATATTCAAAATCCCAATGTTCAAAATGAAACGGGTGATACAATTTTGACTTACGCCATAATTTTAAAAAAATATCCGATCATTGCCTCTGCACTTGCTAAGGGAGCTGATCCAAATATGCCTAATAAATTGGGATATACGCCGACTAATATTGCAATTGAACTGATTGATTTTAAATCGTTTGAACTTCTCGCGCAAAACAAGGCCGATCTAGAATATGTTGACGCTTTTGGCAGAACATATTTGATGCATGCATCAAGAACGGGTTTATTGCCGGCGGTTGATCTTCTTATATCGCGCCGTGGAGCTGATGTGAATGTCATGGATCACGATGGCTTCACATCTCTGGCAATTGCCTATCGTCATAAAAAAGAAATTATTGTCAGCTATTTATTAAAGCATGGTGCTAAAACTTGGATTGAAAAACCATATGATACAAAGCAACAGTCTCTCATTAATGAACTTGAGAGTCGTTGGCAAAATAATCCTAAACAATAAAGAGGTGGAACTTTGTTACTAAGAAAAATTTTATTTCTAACGGCTTTTATAGTTTCAACATTTTCTAATTCATTCGCTGCTACCGATTTGGGGGAGGGTGATGATAGTAAGATGGTTGGGGTCAGTGCTCTGATGTCAGCTGCTATGGATAATGATATTGAAGGAGTTAGGTTTTTTAGCAAATCTGATAAAGCTTTAATCGATAAGAGAAATTTGGGTGGGGCTACCGCACTTCATTTAGCTGCTCGCCAAGGCAATTTTGAAATTGTTGATGTTCTTGTTAAGGGCGGTGCCAATCTTGATATTACTGATAATGAAGGCTGGACTCCTTTGATGCGCGCTGCGTTAGCTGGAAATGCTCCAATTGTAAAACTGTTAGTTAACAATGGAGCGGATGCAACAAAAAGAAATTCCATTGGCGAATCGGTAATTATTAACTCGGCAAGTTCCCAATGTTTTGAATGTTTGAATCTGGTTCTTGAGGGCTCAAATTTTGCGGACAGGATGGAAGATGAGACTCTTAAACAGCAATTGAGCGAGGCCTTTGCAATCTCAAGAAATCGCGAAGATAGCAAATCTCGAGATCTATTGGAGAGTTATTTAAATTCATTGTTAAAAGGTGAGGAAATAATTCCAACGCTTGTTACAACAAGGGTTGCCAGCGATGATAAGGGCAAAAAATTTAAGCTGATTGAAGATTCTGCGGTTGCAGCAGTTTTAACCGGTAGCAAAAAATCTCCCTTTGCGAAGCGCTACATTTATAGTCCCACAAAGGATGAAAATAACATTTTTGACAAGGAAGTTTTTTCGCTAAAAGAACCGAAGGATAAGCTGAAGTCGACCACCATTACTCCTAAAGCAAAACTGAAAGGAGCTGGTTATAAATTCAAGCGCAGCAAGGATGAAAATGTTGCCATCAAATCAACCGCCCTTTCTGTAGCGCCAATTTCAGCCTCTCGGGAAACAATCGTAAAAGATATTCCAGCTCCAGCAAAACCAGTGGAAAAGGCTGTAACTCCAACTGTCAAACCAGTTGTAGAAAATGATGTTGTTGCAAAACCTCAAGAATCAGCAAAACAAACAGAACTTAAATCATCAATAATTCCACAAGTTAAGCCAGTTGCAAATGTAGAAGCTAAAAAAGTTGTTGAGCAAAAAATTGATGATAAAAAAGTGAAGCCGAGATTTGTGATCGGGTCTCCTTCTAATTGAGAGCTTTAAGGACATCTCTAAAAATTGTCTTTTCCGGTAATTTTGAGTTTTAACAAATTTGCTCGAGAGCACGCATATCTAATACGTTTGCCTTCTCGCAAATTTGTTAAAACTCAAAATTCCTCGAAAAATCCTAATTTTTAGAGGCTCCCTTAATAAATTCCCCGACCTTTTAAGGCGGCGTCGCAAACAAAACTTTTCGTAGAAGTTTAGGCTAATGTAATTTTTGTGTTGTTACAGAAATTTAGATGAGTTGAGGTGGTTGGTGGTGTTTCGCAGGGGGTCTATACCGAAACTGATTCAAGAAACAGATCTCAAAAATAAAGAGTCGGTATATGGGGTTCCGCACAGCCGTGGGGCGCAGGCCATCCTGCGTAAAAACAAAATCAATATCCAAATCAACTTCTTGAAGTTGATTTGGTATATTAAAGGAGGACCTTGCAAATCTAACTTCCCAAAAAAATTTGACTTCGGTTTTTTTTGGGAAGTTAGATTTACAACGTCCCCACTATTTTAATTATCAATTTTTTAAAAAATTACGAAGCAAGTATGAGAGCAGGTCTTGCCATTTTATCAGCCTTAGCTAGGGTTCCAGCTCCAGCTACAGCTCTAACATCCCTAGTTGTAAGAACTCCTTGCGAGGGCCTCCTGAGCGGTCCAGCGCGGCTATTCTTTCCTGGAAAAGGATTTAATATTTTTGGTAGCCCAAATGAAAAAAGAGGATTAGCTCTTGGCGCAGTATCTCATCTTGAGCAGACTTCTTTAAACTCAATTTGCTCAAAATCAGATGATGCTCCTTGGGAGTCCGAACTACCAAATCCAGGATATCCAATTGCTGTTATTGGTTACTTAGCAAAAACTTTTCCTAACATTTTAGCCGATAGTGAAACTGAAGTTTATCTTGGAAGACCTATTGGCCTAATAAGCTTTGACAGGAATAACCATGAGCTTTTAAAAAAAACGGAAGAGCTAAAACTCGATTTTTATGTTTTTAACGAAGACCGCACTCTGCTACTAAAAAGAAAACCCAACGGAGATTTGGAGCCAGCAACATTTCCTCGCGGGACAATATCTTTTGATGAAGATCTTAGTCCTAGTGAAAAAAGTGAGCAAGATTGTTTGTTGAAACAAGAATACGAAAACTTTATTTACAAAGAATCGCAAGTGGCTTCTTTAGAAAAGCTACTTTCTTGCGAAAAAAATAAACAATTCGTAAACCCAATCGTTCGATTCATGATCATAACCATTCATGAGGAAGCCTTAAAAACTAACCCAAAATATCAAGCCGAGTTTAAAAAATACGAGATGGATATGAAAAAAGATTCGCAAAAATTAGAGGGAGTAGAAGTTCCAAATAAGGAAGTCCGTCAAGGAGAGGGGATTGCTGTTTTTGATGATAGCCATAAGACATGGAATAGCCAATCCTTCGACTAGATTTCTTTAAACGCTTCGGATTGTCATAATAATTTGTCTCTTGGCATAGAATCCATTCTCAGCCACTAGCGTCCCGTTAACCACCCTAGAGCAACAAGCAGTTTAAATCTGGGGACGGTTTACCATTTAAATTTCTCTTGGAGCTTATGAAGCAAGGGCTCTAATAATGTATAATTAATTGACTTAAGTCCAAGTAAATATTAATATTATGGTATTACTTTTTCTATTTTAATTATACATCTAATATAATGTTATCACTTACTACAGTTGCAAAAGCTCAAGAAAAAATTGCCGAAAATGCCCGTTTGCAGCGGCTTGCAATTGGATTAACACAACAAGGTTTGGCCGAACGTTCTGGTGTTGCTTTGCCAACCTTGCGTAAATTTGAACAAAAAGGACTTATTTCTTTGGAGTCTTTTCTAAAGCTGCAAATGGCTCTTGGTGGACTTGAAAATGTCATCAAATCAATTCAGCCAAACAGTTCTGCATTTTCTTCAATTGATGAAGTTCTTGAAGCTAATAAAAAGCCAACACGCAAAAGAGGAAACCGCAGATGAAAAATTCAGTAAAAGAAGTAAAAGTTGGGCTGAATTTTGGTGATACAATTATTCCAGTTGGCCGCCTAGCAATAATAGATCGCAAAATCTATTTCGAATATCACGGCACATTCATTGAAGCGAACCCAGATATTTCTCCATTGCGCTTACCATTAAAATATGGAGTAAGCAGTTTCGATTATAATTTGTTTGAAGGACTTCCTGGAGTTTTTAACGATAGCATTCCTGATGGGTGGGGATATTATGACCCCCAAAAACTAGACACCATTTCCCCCAATTTAGAGTTCTCTTTTTAAATATTTCCCCAATATTTTTAGGAGTAAAAAATGCCAAAAGGTCAGAAGAATAATTACAGTCCATCTTTTAAAAAACAGGTTGCTCTCGAAG
>CAMCMF010000025.1 GCA_945875865.1 Rhizobium sp. Q54 | reverse complement strand
AGGGCGCCTCTAAAAATTAGGATTTTTCGAGGAATTTTGAGTTTTAACAAATTTGCGAGAAGGTAAGCGTATTAGATATACGTGCTCTCGAGCAAATTTGTTAAAACTCAAAATTACCGGAAAAGACAATTTTTAGAGATGCCCTTTAGAATTAAATCCTACGACCCTTCGACAAGCTTAGGACCACCTCCTTTTTCAAAGGATGTTAAAATCCGTAATCCTTAACCAAAATTTCCGCGATTTGCACCGCATTCAACGCTGCACCTTTTTTCAAATTGTCAGAAACTACCCACATTGAAATTCCGTGTTTTACCGAATTATCTTTTCTGATTCGAGAAACGTAAACTGGATCAGTTGCTGAAGCTTCGATTGCTGTAATAAATTTCATTTCAGCGGGACGATCGATAACCAAAATTCCATCAGCTTCTTCCAAAGCTTCTCTAGCTTCAGAGACTGAAATTGCAGATTCGAATTCTACATTTATTGCTTCAGAATGTGAGTTGAAAACTGGAACGCGAACGCAAGTTGCCTCCACTTCGATTTTTGGATCGAGAATTTTTTTGGTCTCAACTTTCATTTTCCATTCTTCTTTGGAAACGCCATCATCCATAAAAACATCGATTTGCGGAATCACGTTGAAGGCAATACGTTTGCTGAATTTGTTTGGCGCAATTGTGTTATTGGCGTAGATGCCTTTAGTTTGATTGAAAAGTTCATCCATTGCTTCTTTGCCCGCGCCGGAAACTGCTTGATAAGTTGCAACTACCACGCGTTTGATTTTTGCGATATCATGCAAAGGCTTTAAAGCCACAACCATTTGTATTGTTGAGCAATTCGGATTAGCGATGATGTAGCGTTTTTTATAACCAGCGATTGCTTGTGGATTAACTTCCGGAACAACTAAGGGAACATCTTCATCCATTCTAAAATGCGAAGTATTGTCAATTACAACGCAGCCAGCAGCTGCAGCTCTTGGCGCATGAATAGCAGAAACTTTTCCTCCGGGAGAAAAAAGAGCAATTTTTGTGCCGGTAAAATCAAAATCTTCCAAAGCTTGAACGATTAGAGTTTTGTCGCCGAAGGAAATTTGTTTGCCCACAGAATTGCGCGAAGCAAGAGCTACAACTTCAGTAGCGGGGAATTTTCTTTCCGCTAAAATATTTAAAATTTCATGGCCAACATTTCCCGTCGCACCAACAACGGCGATTTTTCTTTTAAACATTCTGATATTTTTATTGATAATTTGAGAGTCATCTTGACCCTTCGACAAGCTCAGGGCTTAAGTCCCCTACTCAGAATGACAATGTAAAATTTAAAGTAAAGTGCATGAAAAAGTTTTTTGTAATTGCTGGCGAAGCCTCGGGAGACCTACTTGGGAGTAAATTGATTTACGAACTCAAGTTGCAAAATCCCGACTCACAATTCATCGGTGTTGGCGGAAAATTAATGCAGGAGCAAGGCTTGGTTTCGATTTTTCCGATGGAAGAATTAGCGGTGATGGGATTTATGGAAGTTGTGCCTCACCTCTTTAAATTGCTGCGCCGCATCAAGCAAACTGCAGAAACAATCATTAGAGAAAAACCTGATTTTGTAATTACCGTGGATTCACCGGATTTTTGTTTTCGGGTGATGAAGAGGTTAGTCGATAGTCGGGAGTCGATAGTCGATAGTTTTAAGAAAGTTCATCTCATTGCGCCATCGGTCTGGGCTTATCGGGAAGGGCGAGCGGAAAAAATTTCTAAGCTGTATGATTTGCTTTTGGCGATCTTGCCTTTCGAGCCGCCTTTTTTTGAAAAATATGGTTTGAAAACTGTTTTTATTGGCCATCCACTGATTACAAATGCGCCGGATTTTTCACAAAAAACTGAATTTAATTTAGCTTTTCGTCGCAAGCATAAAATTGCTGAGAGTGACTTGTTGATTTGCGTTACACCGGGAAGTCGAGTTTCAGAAGTGCAAAAAATTTTCCCCGAATTTATCGGGGCGATTAATCTTTTAGCGGCAAAATTTCCGCAAATAAAAGTAGCGATTCCTACTGTACAAAAAACTCGTGAGTTGGTTGTGGAAATGGCAAAATCCTTAAAAGTTGAATATTTTTTTGTTGAAGATGAGGAAAAAAAATCACTGTTTTTTGCTAGTGATTTTGCTGTGGCAAAATCTGGCACCAATGCTGTCGAATTCTCGCTTTATCGCATTCCGATGTTGATTGCTTACAAGATCAATTTTCTAACTCATTTTATCGTCAAAAGAATGATAAAAATTCAATTCGCTAATTTGGTGAATTTGATTTTAAACCAAGAAATAATTCCGGAAATGTTACAAAAAAAATGTCGGGCAAAAAAAATCGCCGAGGTTTTAGAAAAATTAATTTCTGATAAAAGTTTTGCGCAAACACAAATGATAAAAAGCGAATTAGCTTTGAAGATGATGGGGTTGGGAAGTATTGATAATCCTAGTCAAAAAGCTGCTAAAGAAATTTTAAAATGAAAAAAATTCTGCTAATTTTTAGTTTTATTTTTTTACTCACCAGCAATTCTTACGCTTTCGAAAAAGGCTGTAGCGAAGTTTATTCTTACCTCGTTTTTGATTATAAAACCAGCAATATAATTTCTGAAAATCGTTCTGACAGATTAGCTTATCCGGCGTCTTTGGTGAAGCTGATGACGCTCTATTTAACTTTCGAAGCAATTGAACAGGGGAAATTAAATCCAGAACAAGTTTTAAAAATTTCACAGCGCGGCGAAGAAATTTCTAAGGTGAACAAAGTCAATCGATTGGCGATTAAGGAAGGCGATGAAATCACGGTTCGTGAAGCAATTCGTGCGGTGATTGTTAAATCATTTAATGAAGCGGCGGTAACTTTAGCAGAAGCGGTTTCCGGCGATGAATGGCAATTTGCACATAAAATGAATGACAAAGCTTCGGAACTCGGAATGATTAATACCAGCTTTCGCAATGCCAGCGGGCTTCATGAGGAAGGGCAGTATACCACCAGCTATGATTTAGCGCGCTTAGTAATTGCGATGCAAAAAAAATTCCCCGGCTATTACCATCTTTTTTCTGTCAAAGAATTCGAATATCGCGGCACAAAATACGAAACTCACAATCGCGTCTTACTTGATTATAAAGGCGCGGAAGGAATGAAAACCGGATTTACTAATGCGGCAGGATTTAATTTAATCAGCGCTGCGAAAAAAGGTGATCACCGAGTTATTTCAGTTTTACTGGGTTGTGCAACTGCGCCAAGAAGAGATGAATTTACGAAGGAATTACTCAATAAAGCTTTTGCAAAGTTGGAGGATCATCCGGATTCGTTTTTTGTAAAAGTGAGCAAGGGTTTTAATTATACTTCAAAGCATGAAGAGAGATATGAAGAAGAAATGAATTTCGGGATGAGATAATTATCTACCAAGTTTTTCTTCCAGCGCCCTAACTTCTTGCAACAATTTCGAATCATTAAGCATCATTTCTGTGATTAACTTCACCGAGTGAATTACTGTTGCATGATTTTTTCCACCAAATGCGGCGCCGATTTTTGGTAGGCTGTCGCGAGTGAGATTTTTAGCGAGATACATGGCGATTTGACGAGGTCTGGCAATGGATCTGGCGCGGTTTTTTGAAGTAAGATCTGAAGTTCTAATATTGTAAAAATCAGCGGTAATTTTTTGAATTTTTTCTATCGTGACAGCTTTGGAATTTGATTGTTGTAGATAGTCGCAAAGCAATATTTTGGTGCTTTCAAGAGTAATTTTTTGTTCTTCAAAAACTTGGCTGGCGATTAATTTTTTTAAAGCGCCATCAAGATCACGAACTGAAGTTGCGACTTTTTCGGCGATGAAACTCAAAACTTGTGAGCAAATTTCTTGGCCATAATTTTTTGCCATTGCGGTGATAATTTCTAGGCGATCGGCGTAATCAGGATTTTTGAAATTCAAAACCATACCGCCGGCGATGCGAGATTTTAATTTCTCGTCGATATTTTCGATATTAGAAGGGCTGCGATCACAAACCAAAACCACCTGCTTTTTTTCCTCGACCAAAGCGTTGAAGCAATTCATGAATTCTTGTTGAGTACTGGCTTTGCCAGCTAGAAACTGCACATCATCAACGATCAGCACATCAATTGAGCGCATTTTTTCTTTGAAGTTTAGGATCTCGTTGCTGCGCAGAGAATGCACAAAATGCTGCATGAATTTTTCCGCCGATAGATAAACCACTTTTTTCGATTTATCGAATTCTTTGATTTTCCAAGCGATTGCTTGTGCGAGATGAGTTTTTCCCATTCCAACTCCGCCATGAATGAAGAGCGGAATTTTATCATCAAATAAATCAATTTGCTTGTCGATTCCAGCGGCGATTTTAGCCATTGAAGATGCGAGTTTATTGTATCGAGCGCTGACGAAATTTTCAAAATTATAGCGCGGATTTAATTCAGTTCCAAAGGCAAAAACATTATCATGCTTGGAAAGATTGAGAACTTTACTTTCATTGGAGCCAATAAAATCAGCTTCTTTGACAGCTTTTGGAAGATAAATAACTGAAAGTTTTTTTACGCGCGGGGAAATTTTTTCAACCAGCTTGAGCAGAATTTTATTTTCAACGAACTCGCGAATAACCCAATCGCGGATGAATTTTGAAGGTGCGGAAAAAATGATTTCGCTTTCTGATTGCGAAAAAATTTCTAGAGCCGAGATCCATTTGTTAAAATTTTCTTCGCCCAACTCTAATTTGCAAAGATCTGTAAAGTGTAGGATGAAGCTGCTATTTTCCTGCTCAGATGATAATGTATTTTGGATAGCAAGCTGGGTCATTATTTTTGTCTCCAAGGTAGAGAGCTGGCTTTCCAGCCATTAACTTGGCCACGACGAGTTCCGGCATTTAAATCACCTTCGAATCCCGAGATGATATTATGACAATTCTTATAACCATGATTGACGGCAAAATGTGCTGCAGCATCCGATCTTCCGCCAGTGCGGCATAAGAAGAAAATTTTCACTTCAGTGTTATTTTTCAAAGCAAGTTGCTTCAAGGACTCTTCCAAACTATGGGCAAAGTTGGGGTTTTCCGACATTTCAGGATAAAGCTGCCAAGGTAGCAGAATCATGCGATTGTCAAAGTCAGAAGGATTAACGAAGCCAACGAAGTTAAATTCTTCGAAGGTTCTAACATCAACTAAAACAGCATTTTGATCTTTTTTTAACTCCTCAAAAGCATCCTGAGGGCTAATTTGTTTAACGGACATTTAGATTATTAAATTTGTGCAGCATCTGGAAATAGTTTCAGCGAAATTTCCGAAGCGATTTTTAAGGAATATTTTTCCAGACAATAGCGAGTGATTTTTCCTTCAGTAAAGTGATATTATTTTTTCGGTGGTAAATAAATTTCTTGACAGGCGCTGCAGCCAAAAAAAGCCTGAAATAAAAATAGTTATTAGTTGCTAAAGCCATATTATAAAAGAGCTCAGAACTATTTATTTTTCTGAGACCTAGAGAGATAAGAGGTTAAAACTAAGCAAGATCTTTTTTCTTTTCTGAATGAAAAAGAAGTAAAAAAATTCCCAAAAAAATCAGTGGCAAGGATAGGAGCTGCCCCATGGTGATTTCGGCAAAAATAAAACCGAGCTGCTCATCAGGTTCGCGAAAATTTTCGATTAAAATTCTGCAGCCGCTGTAAAAAATTAAAAAGACCGCGCTGAGCTTGCCAGGAAATTGTAAAATTTTGCTTTTACTTTGTAGAAGGAATAAAATTACAAAAAGTAAAATCCCCTCAAGAGCTGCTTCGTAAAGTTGGCTAGGATGACGCGGTAAATCTCCCGCATTGGGGAAGATAATTCCGAAATCAGAGCCGCTGACGCGCCCATAAAGCTCCATATTCATAAAATTGGCGAGACGGCCGAAAAATAATCCCAGCGGCGCAGCGACTGAGAGGCAATCCATCAATTGTAAAAAGTTGATTTTATATTTTTTAGCATAAAGCCACATGCCAGAAATTGCTCCGAAAAGCCCGCCATGAAAGGACATTCCGCCATGCCAGAAAGCAAAAATCTCTAAAGGATGTTTGATAAAATATTCAAAGTTGTAGAAAAAAACATAGCCGAAGCGGCCACCTAAAATGATTGATAAGACTGACCAAGTTATCCAATCATCATAAGCTTCTTTTGATAAAAATTTTTCACGTTGGTTAGATTTTTTTAGCCAAAATAAGCAAAATAAAATGCCGGCGATGTAGGCTAAGGAATACCAGCGAATGGCTAATGGTCCGATGGCAAAAGCTACCGGATTTAATTCGGGGAGGTGGATGGGGAAGTTGATCATGATTTAAACATTTCCTCTATTTGGAACTTGAGCGCCGGCCTCTTTAACATAAACACCTTTTGGCAAAGTCCCGCTTTGAAAAAATACATCAATCGGAATTCCGCCGCGAGGATACCAAAATCCTGAGATGCGCAGCCATTTCGGCTTAATTTGTGAAATTATATCCTTGGCAATTTGTACCGTGCAATCTTCATGAAAAGCGCCATGATTGCGATAAGAAACTAAATAAAATTTCAGCGACTTGCTTTCGACAATTGATTTATTTGGAACATAATCAATCAGGATATTAGCAAAGTCAGGCTGGCCAGTGATCGGACAAATCGAGGTAAATTCAGGGCAGGTGAACCGAATCGCGTAATCAACATCCTGATGAGGATTTTCAACCTTCTGTAAAAATTTTTCACTTGGCTTATCGTAAGTGTAAGAAGTTTTTTGACCAAGTAAAAGTGCGGAATTTTTTTTCATATATTGCAGATTGAATTGAGAGATTTTAGTTTCGGGAGTTAGAGTTTCTAATTTTGAAGTCGATTTGGTATATACTAAAACCAATTCAAGATACCGAACTCAAAAATAAAGAGTCGGTATATGGGGTTCCCCGCGACTGTGGGGCGCAGGCCATCCTGCGTAAAAACAAAATCAATATACCGAATCGGCTTCTTGAAGCTGATTAGGTATAGTTTAATGGTTAAGAAAAAATAAATGGCAGCAATTAGCAATATTTATCTCCTGATTTTTTTACCACTCATCTCCTCGCTTTCTTGTCAAATTCTCTCAGGGAAAAAGCTGACATTTTATTGGGCTATTTTCACCTCCACGCTGCTTTTCATTTTAGCGCTGCATATATTTCCTGATGTTTTAGCCTATGAAAAAATTTCCAATGATTTCCAACTTTCATTAGTTTCGATAGCTGTTGAGTTCAAGCTAGATCTTCTTGGAATCAGTTTTTTAATTCTAGTAATTTTCCTAAAAATCATCACTTTATTTTTCTTTCGTAGCGATGTTGAAGAATTTCTGGACGATAAAACCAGTCGTGCTTTTTACTCAGTTTTTTTGCTAAACCTTTTTGCTTTAGTGGGAATTTTTACCTCAAATAACCTCTTCAATCTTTTCTTCTTTTTTGAGATTTACGCCTTCAGTTTTTTTGCGGTCACTTCAATTTCTTCAGATCTCAAACTTCTAAAAATTTCTTTCCGCTATTTCTGTCTCAGCGCCGCTTCATCACTAATTATTCTCTTCTGCTTCTTTGCAATTTATCTAATCTTTGGCGAAGTGAATTTTGATAAAATGGCCGAAAATTTTTATCTACTACCCAAGAAAAATATTTGGTTGATAGAAGTACTATTTTTGCTTTTAGTCTTAGCAATTTTTGTCAGATTTTTTCCAATATGGTTATATTTCAAGAAGCTTAAGAGCTCTAGCGTGATTGCTAATTTTTTTATCATCGATTCCCTTTTTATAAAAACCTTAGTCGGAGTTTTTTTATTGCTGAAATTCGTTTATTTTTTCTTCGGCAATAACCTGGTTTTTGAAAGCTTTAATTTTGATCTGCCCCTCATTTTAGTAGCGATTTTATTGATCTTCTACAGTGCCATAAATCTTTATCGCCAAAAACATCTTAAACTCATCTGTCTCTATTTTTGCTTGAATAATCTCGGCTTCATGTTTTTGGCTATTACCTTACAAACCACTGAATCGCTACAGGCTTTATTCTTTTATGTTTTAAGCTTTGCTCTGATAAATTTTTTCATTTTCATTCTTGCCAGTTTTTTAAAACGCCATTTTCACACTTCTTCAATTCAAAAAATTTGGCTGGTAAGGCAGAGCAATTTGGCGCTTATTTTGCCTCTCAAATTGATTATTTTTTTTATTGCCGCCTTTCCGCTAAGTTTTTTATTTTTTGGCAATTGGTACTTAGCTTACAGTAGTTTTAAACTTGGCTTTGAAGCCTTTATCTTAGTGGCTATAATCATATCAAATTTTGTTCAGGTTACCTTGGCAATTCGACTAATTGATGCTTTTTTCTCACCACCTCGCACCAATGAAATGCCGGCTTTGCCGATAAAAAATTATTATTCTTACTTGCTATCTTTTTGGTTTTTAATTGCAGGAATTTATGTCAGCATTTTGTTTTCTGGCCTATTAAATAGCCTTTCCTTACGTTTCGCTTCTTATTTATTTTCGAGCACAATATGAATCAAATTCAGTTTCTAATTCTGCTGATTGCTACAATTCCGCTGCTCAATTGCTTATTGCTCAAAATTTATTCTCATAATTTTATCGATAAATTTTGTGTAATTTTATTTTTTGTAAGCTTGATTGGAATTCATGCCAAGCTTGATGAAGCCCCTTCCTACCTGTCTCTAATCAAAATATTCCCCAATGTTTCCTTGGGATTTTTTATTGATCGAATCGCTCTAGGATTTTTATTCTTGCTGAGCTTCATCTGGATAATTTTCATCTTTTATTCTCAGCGTTTTTTGCAGTTAAGTCCGATAAAAAACGAACATAATTTTAGGATTTTTTTCACGCTGATAATCGCCTTTGCCACTCTTTCAATCATCAGTAAAAACCTGCTGACGCTTCTACTCTTCTACAATCTCCTGATTCTGCTTTGCTATTTCTTCGTCTCGAATTTTTTACATAAAAGTGAAAGTAAATTTTCGCGTCTATTTATTTTTCTACTTTATCTCGAGTCAGCTTTTTTCTTTTTAGCGGCGGTCGCCACTTACAAATTTAGTGGCTCAATTGAATTTTCTAGCAAGGCAATTATCGCAGAAAATTTTGATTTGAATAATTATCGACTAGTTTTTTTATTCTATTGCTGCGGTTTATTCCTCTCCACCTTAGCGCCATTTTACTTGTTTTATCGCACCAATATCAACCTAGAGCCACTGTTTCTCTACGTCTTTTTTTTCTTGGGTTATGCTTTAGTTAGCCTATTTATTTTTCTGCGCATCCTTTCTTCAATTTTTGACGTCACAAGTTTTTCTGCGATTTTGGGAGAAGTTGGCTTCGGTTTTTTCGAGATAGTTTTTTTAAGCAATATGCTATTGGCATCAGGATTTTTGATCTTTAGTCGCGGTATTAAAGCTTCATTTTTTTATCTCTTTTTTCAGCAATTCACCTTCACTTTATTCGCAATTTTCTTTTTTGAAAAATTTGCTGTGATCAGAGTTTACCTACCTTTACTCTCATTCTTACTTGGCTTCACCTTATGTTTTCTAACGATTTCCAATTTGGCTTTATATCTAACTCGGGCACAAGATAAGCAGCTTGATGGGATATTTTATCGTCTAACCATAACTTGCAGTTTATTATTATTCGCTTTGGCTAATATGGCTGGAATTGCTCCAGCGGTGGGTTTGATTGAAAAATTCTTCATTTTCAAAATTATTTTAGAGAAAGATTTATGGATTTCTTTGGCGATTCTCTTAGTCAATTTTATTGGCGTCGCCGCCTTTTCTTATAAAATTTTTCGTCCATTATTCTCGCGGCAAATTAAAAATATCTCGGAAGATGATATTGCTATTGCAAAAAATATTGATTTTGATTCTAACCTGATACTTACTGGCTTGGTAGTTGCCATCCTTATGTTTTTAGGAGCAATAGGACTCACGCAAAATTTTGCCTCACTTTGATATTTTTACGTTTAAGGGCGTCTCGAAAAATCCTAATTTTTAGAGGCGCCCTAAAAAAGCGCTAAAAATATGCCAAAATCTGTGATTAAAAAAGATATTATCCAGGCTCTAAGTAAATTTTTTCCGCTTTTAACCAATTTTTTTAGCCCATTATGAGCGAAGTAAAATCAAAAATTTTAAAAATTTGCAACGATGTTAAAAAGGCCAGCCTAGAATTGGCGCTGCTTGATAGCACTGTCAAAGATCAGGTTTTGCATGAGGTAATGCGCTTGTTAAAAAAGCATATGCCAAAAATCATCAAGGCCAATCAAAAGGATATTAAGCTGGCCAAGGAAGCTCGTCTTGATGCGGCAAAAATTGATCGCTTGTTTCTCGATGAAAAAAGAATTTTGGCTCTTAGTAATGCGGTTAAGGATGTTATTAAATTGCCTGATCCAATCGGCAAAGTGCTTTACGAAGCTAAAAGAGAAAATGGTCTTCATATCAGAAGAGTCGGCACTCCAATCGGTGTTTTGCTCGCCATTTACGAGTCGCGCCCCAATGTTACATCGGATATTGCTGCTTTGTCATTGAAGTCAGGAAATGCGGTGATTCTGCGTTGTGGTTCTGATTCAATAAATTCTTCAAAAGTTTTGGCAGAAATTTATCGTGAGGCTCTGGAGCGCTTCAACATTGATAAAAATGCGGTTATTCTAGTTCCAAATATTGAGCGCGAATATATTTCTGAATTACTAAAAATGGATAATCACATCGATGTTGTGGTGCCTAGAGGCGGAAAATCTCTCATCAAAGCGGTGATAGAAAATACTAACATTCCGGTCTTTCGTCATCTCGATGGCAATTGTCACACTTACATTCACGAGCGTTGCGATGTGGAAAAAGCCCGTAAAATTTTGCTTAATGCCAAGATGAGAAGAGTAGGAATTTGTGGCGCTACCGAATCGCTTCTAATCGATCGCAAAATCGCCAAAAAACTTTTACCAATTTTGGCGGATGATTTACAACAAGCGGGCTGCGAAATGCGCGGCGATGAAGAATCTGTCGAGTTTGATTCGCGCATCAAAAAAGCTGAGGAGAAGGATTTCTACACCGAATATCTCGATAAAATTATTTCCATAAAAGTGGTTCGCGACATTGATGATGCGATTCGACAAATCGCAATTTATGGCTCATCTCATACCGAAAGCATCATCACCGAAGATAAAGCGGCGGCGGAAAGATTTTTAAAACGCGTTAATTCTGCAATCGTCATGCATAATGCTTCAACGCAATTTGCTGATGGTGGAGAATTTGGTCTTGGTGCCGAAGTTGGAATTGCTACTGGAAAGCTTCACGCTCGTGGTCCGGTAGGTTTAGAGCAGCTCACCATTTATAAATATATTGTTGAAGCGAATTGTGGATTAAGGAAGTAGCGTGCAGAAAAATCTCATCGAAAATCTCAGCAGAATCATCGCCAAACTTCCTGGAATGGGTCCTCGAATTGCTAAGCGTATTCTGCTACAACTTGCTCAAAACAAAGAAAAAACTTTGCTGCCTTTGATCGAAAATCTGCAAGCTTTGTATGATAAAATTCATGCCTGCAAAAATTGTGGTAATCTCGATGAAGGTGATATTTGTGCGATTTGTGCCAGCGACAATCGTGATCACAGCATCATTTGTGTAGTTGAAGAAGTGGCGGATTTATGGGCAATCGAGCGCACACAAAACTATCGCGGAAGCTATCATATTTTGGGTGGAAGCCTTTCAGCAATTTTAGGAAAAACCGTCGAAGATTTAAATATCAACTCACTGCAAGAGCGCTTGGAAAAAGGCGGGATTGCTGAAGTAATTATTGCCACATCGGCTACAATTGACGGACAAACTACCGCGCATTTTTTAGCAGAAATTATCAAGGAATTTGCCATAAAAACCACCAGACTTGCTCATGGAATTCCTGTAGGAAGTGAACTTGATTATCTCGACGAAGGTACAATCACCATTGCTTTCAAAACCAGATCGGAATTTTAAATTTATGAAAAATATTTTTACTAATCACCCAAAGCAAGCTGGCGAAAATTATATTGAACATTTCCTTTTTTCTTTTGGCATCAGTCTGTGGCTTTTGTTTTGTGCCGTAATTGCGCTGTGCCACGCCATCTTTCCCTTCACCTTCACTTTTACTACCGGCAACAATCTTAAAAAAATTAATATACCGAAACTGATTCAAGATACCGATCTCAAAAATAAAGAGTCGGTATATGGGGTTCCCCACGACCGTGGGGCGCAGGCCATCCTGCGTAAAAACAAAATCAATATACTAATCGGCTTCTTGAAGCTGATTTGGTATATTATCCTACAAAAGCGGGCGGAGTTTTTAAAAGTGCGTCGCGAAAAAATAGCAGATGAAGGTCAAAAATGAAATCAATTGCCGTAATTGGATTTGGCTTTTGTGGCCGCCTTTCCTTGTTTCATTTGGCAGACAAGCTTGAAGCAGGTGATAAGATTTACGTCTTTGATAAAAATTCCCTAAGTGATGCAGGAGCGGCATTTAGCCCATTTTCACCGCATTATATTTTGAATGTGCCGGTTGCCAAAATGAGCGCTTTTAGCTACGATCCCGATAATTTTAAAAAATATCTCGAGAAATTTTATCCAGAAATTTTTGTAAAAATCGGTGAAAATGGTTTTGCTCCTCGTGAGATTTATGGTGAATATTTGCAAGAAATTACCGTTGCAGCCCTGAAGAAAATTAACAAAAAAAATATCGAATTTCACTTTGTTGAAGATGAAGTTGTTGAAGTCAAAAAAGCGACGAATTTTTTAATCACCACCAGCAATCGTGAAACCTGTGAAGTTGATGTTTTGCTGCTTGGAACCAGTTTTAAGCAAAGCGAATTGTCTTATAATTTTGAGTCAAAAAATTTCGTAAAAAAATTATGGGGTAGGGCGGCTGCGTCATTTCATGAAAAGAAATTTAGTAATGAAACTATTTGTCTGATTGGCTCTGGTCTTACTGCTGTTGATGTGCTTGTTGGTTTAAAAAATAAAGGCTTTGCCGGAAAAGTTATTGTAATTTCACGTCGCGGCAATTTTCCAAAAAGACATTTTGAAGTTGTACAAGAAAATCCTGATTTGATTTCTTCTGAAGATGCAAAAAATGGTCTACTTTTTATCACAAAAAAAATCCGCAAATTCTTGCGCAAAAATCCGCAATTTGATTTGCGTCACATCATTGATTCTATTCGCCCCATCACCACAAAACTTTGGCAGAATTTTGATCAAAAAAACAAAAAACTTTTCCTGCGCTTCTGGCCGTACTGGAATATTTTTCGTCACCGCGCACCAGCTTCATCGCTTGATTTGATCGCCGAAATGAATATCGAAATCAGAAAAAAAGGCGTGAAAAATATTATGAAAGTCGGTGAGAGATTTTTAGTTGATGAAACAATTTGCGATGTTGTGGTGAACTGCCTGGGCTTTAATTTGAAAGGACAAAACTATCCGCTGCTAGATTACATGACGAAAGGCGGCTTATTGAAAAATGAATTACTTTTAGCTTCTTCTAGCGATCAAAATTTACATCTGCTTGGTGGGCTAAATATCGGTCACGATTTTGAATGTACCGCTGTTCCTGATTTGTGTGCGAGTGTTGAATCGACTATTGTGAAAATATAATTCCAAAATCAGCGAAGATTTTTTCAAAATTTGGAAAGCTGGTTTGAATCATTGAAGTGTCATCAATTTCAACTCCGCCCTCCATCGTTAAGCCCATAATCAAGAAGGACATGGCGATGCGGTGATCCATTGCTGTGGCAAGTTTTACCGGATTTTTTTGTTGTTTTATTCCACCAACAACTTCCAAAACATCGTCACCCATTTTTAACTCAACGCCGCAAATTTCTAGATTTTGTGCGATCATTAAAAGGCGATTACTTTCTTTAACTTTTAATTCCGCCAAGCCATTCATTTTAGTAATTCCTTTGGCATTTGCGGCGGCAATCGCAAAAATTGGATATTCGTCAATCATGCTAGTGGCACGCTCTGCTGGTACTTCGATTGCTTTTAATTCGCTGTGCTCAACTAAAATATCAGCTACTTTTTCGCCGCCAATTTCGCGCTCATTTTCAAAAGAAATTTTTCCTCCCATTTCGATCAAGCTAGTAAGGATGCCAGTTCTAAGTGGATTAATTCCAACATTTTTAAGTTTAATTTTTGAATCTTTGATCAATAAAGCAGCGACGATAAAAAATGCTGCAGAAGAAATGTCGTTGGGAATATTAAAATCTTTTGCGTCAAATTCTTGTAAACCGGAGTAAGAAATTTTGCTTCCATTCCCCTCATTTTCCTGAAGGATTTTTAACCCCAAATGACGCATCATAATTTCGGAATGATCGCGACATTTTTCTGGTTCAAAAATCACGGTAGTTCCGCGAGTGGCAAGACTTGCCAATAGAATACAACTTTTAACCTGAGCTGAGGCAACTCTCATTTTATATTCAATCGGTAAAGCATCTTTAGTGCCAATAATGGCGAAGGGCATCAAGCCATTTTTACGTGAAATAACTTTAGCGCCGAATTGTTTAACTGGCTCTAAAACTCGCGCCATCGGACGTTTGCGTAAGCTGGCATCTCCGGTAAAAAAAGAAGTGAAATCGTAAGGAGTGACGAGACCGGCAAGCAGGCGGGCTGCAGTGCCAGAATTTCCCATATCCAAAACATCAGAAGGTTCAGAAAGGCCAGCAACGCCAACGCCATTAACTTCGAAGTGCGAATCTAATTTTTTGATTTCAACGCCCATTAAACGTAAGGCTGCGGCAGTTTTTAAAACATCTTCGCCTTCTAAAAGATTAGTGATTTTACTTTTACCGTGAGCCAATGCCGAGAAAATTAAAGCACGATGCGAGATTGATTTATCTGGAGCAATCGTGATTTCGCCTTTTAGCGCAATATCATTTTTTCGCGAAATGCTGGGCATTAGAATGTTACAAAATTGCTAATTGAAGTGAAGATCGAGTTAAGGAAGAAAATCAAAATTATGTTAAAAATTGCCGCCAAAAACACGATCAATTTTGCGTTGCCACAATCTTCAAGTTCGAGCGGTTTTTTTGGTTCGTCGAAATACATAACTTTGACTATACGCAGATAATAGAAGGCAGAAATCACGCTGAAAATAATTGCGGCAACGGCATAGAATAAAAGACCGCGCTCCACTGCTGCCATCAAAATATAAAGCTTAGAAAAAAAGCCGGCGAGTGGCGGAATTCCTGCAGTGGAGAACATTAAAACTGCTAGCGAAAAAGCCATTGTTGGATTTGTTTTGCCTAGACCAGCAAGTGAGGAAATTGAAAAAAGTTCATCATTTTCCTTATCGGAATTTTTGGTTTTGATCAGAGTTAAAAAGCCGAAAGAGCCAATCGAAATTGCCGCATAAATTACGATATAAAAAACGCAGGCGGCGAAAGCTTCTTTGTTAAAAGCTGCTAGACCGAGAAGAATAAAACCGACGTGACCAATTGAACTGTAAGCCAAAAGACGCTTGATATTTGTTTGAAAAATTGCGCCAAAACTGCCGATGATCAACGAAGCCATTGCGACGAGGAGGAAGATTTTTTCAATTCCGGGCCAGCCGATGATAAGGCTGGAGAAGAGTCGCAGCAAAGCGATGACGGTGGTGAACTTTGCGATTGTGGCGAAAAAGGTAGTAGAGATCGCGGCAGAGCCTTCGTAAACATCGGGAGTCCACATGTGAAAAGGTGCGGCGGAAATTTTGAAGAACATCGCGGTGATCACTAAAATAAAACCAAGCATTACGGCGAGGGGAATATTTTTAAAAGCTTCGAGATCGTCAGTGTGATAAAGATTATTTAAAGCGGTGAAATTTACGGTTCCAGAAAAGCCATAAATTAAAGTGATTCCGAAAAGTAGTAGGCCGGAAGCGAGGCAACCTAAAATAAAATATTTCATTCCCGCTTCCGAAGATTTTGCAGAATCGCGATTTAATGCGGCAAGAAGATACAGCGAAAGTGCTTGTAGCTCTAGGCCTAAATAGAAAACCAAAAAATCATTGGCGGAAATTAAAATCATGCCGCCGGAAGTTGCGATCATCAAAAGCGCTAGAAATTCGGCACTAATTTTTGGGGTTTTGGAAATAAAATTTAGAGAAAGCAAAATTACTAAAGTAAGTAGAGCTACTGCAACTCCTTTGGAAAAAGCAGTCAGAGAGTTGGAGGCAAACATCGAATTAAATCCGAGGGCACTTGGCGTGAAAGTTAGGAAAATAGTAAAGATTGTGACGGCGCAAACTAATAAAGAAATTAGATGTGAAGTGTAGAAAAATTCTTTAAATTTTTTGCCAAGAAAAGTATCGAGCATCAACACCAAAAGTGCGCCGCTAAATAAAGTAATTTCAGGAAGAGCGAGAGAAAAATTTAGAGTCATAAATTTAGATAAAATTTAAAGATGGCTGGTCGGCGATCCATATAAAATCAAGGGTCGCCAAAAAGTCTCCTGCAGGAGACTTTTCAATTTTGGAGAAGGGGTCAGACCCCTTCGCTCTTTTTTCGAAGGGGTCTGACCCCTTCTCGTAACCGATATTATTTTTGGTTGAAAATTGATGCTAGATGTTGAGCAGGAAGCTCAAAAAAACTCAAAGTTAAATTCGGTAAAATTCCGATCAAAAGTACGAAGACGGCCATTAGGCCAAGCGAGATAAATTCGATTTTTCCTAAGTCAGAAACATGATTAATATGAGAATTGGTAACTTCGCTGAACCATACTCGCTTATAAAGCCAAAGCATGTAACCAGCGCCAAGAATTACTCCAGTTGCAGCTAAAATTGCCACGATTTTATTGGCTTTGAAAGCCCCAACAATTGTTAAAAATTCACCGACGAAGCCGCTAGTTCCGGGCAATCCAACTGAAGCCATGGTGAAGATCATTGCCAACATGGCGAAGTTTGGCATTTTGCTGGCGATACCGCCGAGATCCTTGATTTGCTTGGTGTGAAGACGATCGTAAATTACGCCAACGCACATGAAAAGTGCCGCAGAAACTACGCCGTGACTGATCATTTGCACAATCGCGCCATCAATTCCTTGGCGAGTGAAACTGAAAATACCCATGGTTACGAAGCCCATGTGAGCTACGGAGGAGTAGGCAATCATCTTTTTCATGTCTTCTTGCATCAAGGCGATAAGTGAAGTGTAGATGATGGCGATGATACTGAGAGTGAAGATGAAGTCGGCGAAATAAACTGATGCCGCTGGGAAGAATGGTAATGAGAAGCGAATGAAGCCGTAAGCACCAAGCTTGATCAAAATCCCCGCAAGAATTACTGAGCCGGCGGTTGGAGCTTGTACGTGCGCATCAGGTAACCAAGTGTGAAACGGGAACATCGGAACTTTCACCGAGAAAGAAGCGAAAAAGGCGAGGAACAACCATTTCTGATATTCGAGTGGTAAGATTTTTGGCAATACAGTTGAAAGCACCAAAATGTCAGTCGTGCCAGTATATAAATAAATCAAGATGATGGCGATTAGGAAAAGTACCGAACCAAAAAGTGTGAAAAGAAAAAATTTGTAAGCCGCGTAAACTCTATTCTCACCACCCCAAACGCCGATGATTAAGAACATCGGAATCAACATCGCTTCGAAGAAAATATAAAAGAAAAGCAAATCAAGACAGCAGAAAGAGCCGATCACCAAACCTTCAAGCACAAGGAACGCGACCACATATTCCTTAACGCGTTTTTGAATTGAATTGATGCTAATCGCTAAACAAATCGGCGTTAAAAATGCCGTTAAAACAATCATTAATAATGAGATGCCGTCGATGCCGAGAAAATATTTAATATCGCGATTCGGCATCAAATGGAAAATTTCCATGAATTGGAAATTGCTGATTTTTTTGTCGAATAAAAAAAGCAGCTTACAGCTTAAAACTAAAGTAACGGCACTGACAAAAAGCCCGTAATAATAATAGTGGCGACTATTTTTAAAATTGACCAAAAGCAGCAAAATAGCGGCTAGAATTGGCAAAAAAATTAAAACCGAAAGAATGGGTAAGTTAGTAAAAAAACTCATGAGGATGAAATTTTTGGATGAGGATTTGAAGAAGTTGCGCGCTTTTTAGGGAGGGGGAAAAATAGAATCAAGGGCGCTCTATTGCCTTCCCCTTGAGGGAAGGTCGACGAATGGAATGAGTAGGGGAAGGGGTCAGAATTTATCAGCTAGATCCTCGAATCGCTTTGCTCTTCGACCCTTCCTCAAGGGGAGGGTAGCTAATTTCCTAATCTCTTCACATCTCTCGCCAAATGTAGTGAACCACAAATAATCACGCGACAAGCTTGATCGGCGCTGATTTTTTTAATCTGATAAAGCGCGTTATCGAGATCAGAAAATGGTAAAATATTCATGCCGATTTCAGATCCAATTTGTGAAATTTTTTCTGGATCTTCGGGATAAGGTTCGCCATTAACGCGCACCGCCAGAACTTCCGCGATGTTTTTAAATTTTTCCAAAAATTCTGTTTTGCATTTAGCGCGACTGAAGCCGCAAATTACAAAATTTTCTTTTCCATCATCTTGTTCCAAAATCCAACGCGCTAAAGCAAAGGCTCCAGCTTCATTGTGAGCGCCGTCAATCCAGATTTCACTTTCGCTATTATCTAAAATTTTATTCAAAGTATTTTGAATTTTTTCAATTCGGCTTGGCCAATAAACATTTGAAATTGCTTGTCGGAGATGAATTTCTTGGATGTTAAATTTTTCTTTTAGAAGTGAAATTGTGGCAATGGCGGTGGCAAAGTTGATATATTGGTGAGGGCCTCGTAGAGCTGGGCTGGGAAGGTTTTCAAAAAAAATATCTCCGAATTCAAAATCGAATTTACCGCTGATCGAATCCATAATTATCGAGAAATCTTCGTCATAAAAATAAGTCGGAATTTCTTGATCATTGGCTAAAATTTTAATAATATTTTTTGCCGCTGAGGGCTGTGAAGCCACGATTAGCGGCGTATCTTTTCGCATTATCATCGCCTTTTCCAAAGCGATTCGCTCAATTGAATTTCCTAAATATTCCATATGATCAAAAGAAATCGGCATGATTAAAGTCGCTAATTTTTTCTCGATGATATTGGTGATGTCAATGCGACCACCCATGCCGCATTCAATAATTAGAACATCGGCGGGGATTTTTGAAAAAGCTAAAAAAGCGCCAATAGTAAAAGCTTCCATAAAACTTAAAGCCACTCCTTCCGCAGCCAGTCTGACTTCTTCCATTATTTCATAGAGAAAATTATCGGAAATCATTTCGCCATCCAAAACTATTCTTTCATTTGATTCGTGAAGGTGAGGTGAGGTGTAAATATGAACTCTGTAATTGGCGCAGGAAAATATTTTGGCTAAAAGCGAAACGGCGGAACCCTTGCCGTTTGTGCCGGAAACGTGGATTGTGGGCGGAAGTTTTTGATGAGGATTTCCTAATTTTTCTAAAACCGGCGCAGCGCGTTCAAAGACAGTTTCGTAATCAATTTGTCTTTTCCCCAAGGTTGAAGGAATTGGCCAATGTGGAAGATAAACCATTTGAGATTTTTAAAAAACTTTGTGAAAAGTGCTGTGAAGAGAAAATCCAAATTTATTCCTATTTGAAAAAATTTCACAAGCCACTTCTGACATTGATTTTACTATCGCTGTCGCCCGCGGCTAATTCACAAACCATCGCTGATAAAAAATTTACAAAAACTAATTCTCCGGTTTTTGTTGCTAATGGCTTTGTGAATTTTTCGGCTGCTAATGGCAATCAATCCTCAAGCTTTGAAAACAGTAAATTACCCGATGGTTTTAGTCGTAATAATTTCAGCAATCCTGATTCAATTGGTAATGATACTCAGGTTTTTTTAAAGTCTGGAGTTAAGCTAGAAAGTGGTGCCAAATATGGTGTGGTGGCGAAGTTTGAAATGAATAGAAATTTGAATCGCTTCAATGAAAAACCAAATCTCGATCAGGCTTTTTTATATTCTGAAAGTGATTCCGGTAAATTTGAATTTGGTAATAATCAGGCGGTAAACCAAAAAATGAAAGTTGGTCCAGCTCGCTTAGCACGAGGCGCGGGAGGAATTAATGGAAAATATCTCGAGCATGTGAATTTACCGATGCTGGCAAATTCTTCGCAAAGCTCTTCGGCTGCTTGCTCTGGTGGAGTTGGCTCCGCAGCTTGCGCCAATATAAAATTGCCACAATTTATTTTATTAGCGCAATCACCAATTGGACATGGCGGTGGAGCAAAAAGTTTTTATTCTCGCGCCAATAGCGCAAATTATTCCGCAAATTCTTCCAGCTATTCCGCTTTCGATCGCAGCAATTTTCGTGCGCTAAAAGATGACAGTTTTGATGGCATGGAAGATGCCACAAAAATCAGTTATTATTCACCGCGCATTGAAGGTTTGCAATTGGGTGCAAGTTATGCGCCAAGCAGCAATAATATTGGTTTTACCAAGCAAACTGCTTTGACCATAAATACTATTCGTATCGAAAATATTTTTTCTTTTGCGGCGAATTATTCCCAAAATTTTGACAATCTTGAAGTGGCAATTTCAGCAACCGCAGAGAAGGGGCAAGTTAGAAATGCTAGATCAACTTACGGAGTTTCTCACGGCGATTTATTTTCTTACGATCTGGGCGCAACTTTAAGTTATTTTGGATTTACTCTCGGAGCATCCTACGGTAGCTGGGGTTCATCACTAATGCCAAAAAACGGAATTTATTCCTGCAACTATAATTCATCACAAAATTTATCGGCACAAAATTGCAGCTCCAACGCAGAAAAATTTTCTGATCCGCATTATTACTCCGGCGGAATTTCTTATCAATTCGGACCGATTGCTGCCAGCGTCACTGGTATAAAAACAACATATCAAAAAAATGATTACCAGGCAGTTTCTCTTGGTCTTGACTATAAGCTTACTCGCGATTTGATGCCATATTTTGAAGTAACAAAATTTGAATTTAAATCAAATCAAGTTCTAGCTTCAGACGTTGTGAATCAAAGCTCAGTGAGCTCTTCACAAAATCAAACTCGAGACAATCAAGGTTACGTTTTTCTAACCGGAATCCTCTATTCATTTTAACAGTAATTCGCTGAGCCACTTACGACCAATCTTCGCTCTTCGAGCTTCGGCTGGCAGGCTTACGACTTACGATTTACGACTTTTATAAATGAGCGTCGCAGCTTTAGACTCATATCTTTTACCGATAAAACAGATTCTAGACCGTGATGGCGTAAACGAAGTTTCAATAAATCGTCCTTTTGAAGTTTGGGTTGAGCTCAAGGGCGACATGTTTCGCGAAGAGCTTCCAAGTTTTGATGTTGAACATTTAAAATCTTTGGGTCGTCTAGTTGCACAATCAACCGAGCAAAGATTAAGCGAAGAAGAGCCGCTACTTTCCGCAACTTTGCCGAGCGGTTATCGTATTCAAATTGTTTTCCCGCCAGCTTGTGAGTATGGCTGTGTTGTGATGTCGATTCGTAAGCCTTCAAGCCTGAAATGGACTTTGGAAGATTACGATAAAATGGGTATGTTTGATTCAACTTCGATTGGTGAAGTTGAAGATAAAAATGACATGATTTTGACAAAACTTTTACAGCTTAATCGCATCAAGGATTTTTTAACTCGCGCCGTTCTCTACAAAAAAAATATTATTATTTCTGGTGGTACCTCAACTGGTAAAACCACTTTTACCAATGCCATGATTCGCGCCATTCCGCATGAAGAAAGACTAATCACGGTAGAAGATGCGCGAGAAATTGATTTGAATTCACATCCCAATCGCGTGCATTTGATTGCTTCGAAAGGCTCTCAAGGTCGCGCTAAAGTTACTACCCAGGATTTGATTGAAGCTTGTTTACGTCTTCGTCCCGAAAGAATTATTGTCGGTGAGTTGCGTGGCTCAGAAGCATTTAGTTTTTTGCGCGCCATCAATACCGGTCACCCCGGATCGATTTCAACTTTGCACGCCGATACCCCAAGAATGGCGATGGAACAATTAAAAATGATGGTGATGCAGGCGGGGCTTGGCATGACGCCGAGTGAAATTAATTCTTATATTCGTACCGTCGTCGATATTGTAGTACAGCTAAAGCGTGGCGGCAAAGGTCGGCGCTATATTTCTGAAATTTATTTTAGACCTCTTCACAATAAAGAGGCTACACTTCCAGGCACTTCTAAATAACTTAATTCATGTCAAATTTACGATTCTTTAATAAAAAAACTGAGTTTTTAACTCTAGCGCAAGTTGTTGAAATTACAGGTGCTAAGCCAGCTGAAGGCTCAGATTTAAATAGTAAAATTATTGATATCTCAACATTAGATAAAGCTGACGAAACGCAAATCTCTTTTTTAAATTCCGGTCAATATTTGGAAAATTTTTTAACTTCAAAAGCTGGTTTTTGCTTGATGGATGAAAAAAATTCTGACAAGGCGCCGCAAGGAATGATAACTCTAATTCACAAAAATCCTTACTTCTGTTATTCACAAATTGTTGCTGCTTTTTATGAGGCAAAAAAACCTGAAATTTCTGATAAATTAATTCATCCCACTGCAAAAATTGGTGAAGGATCGGTGATTGCGCCAAATGCTTATATTGGCAAAAATGTTGAAATTGGAAAAAATTCTTTTGTTGGTCCAAGTGCTTCAATCATGGATGGATGTGTGATTGGCGATAATTGTATCATCAATGCCAATGCGGTAATTTCTTTCGCAATTATCGGAAAAAATTCTGTGATTTTTAACGGTGCAAAAATCGGTCAAGATGGTTTTGGCTTTGCTCATAATGCTGGAATAAATCATAAAATTATTCAGTTGGGGATTGTTGAAATCGGAGATAATATTGAGGTTGGAGCCAATAGCTGTATTGATCGTGGTGCTATTGAAAATACTGTGATTGGCGATGGAACTAAAATCGATAATCTAGTGCAGATTGGTCACAATGTGATAATTGGAAAAGGAGTTGTAATCGCTGGCTGTGCGGCAGTTGCTGGCAGTGCGCGAATTGGAAATTTTGTTCAGATAGGGGGAGGTTCAAATATCGGCGGACATATTTCGGTTGGTGATGGTGCAAAAGTTGCTGGCATGACCGGCGTGATACGAGATGTTTTACCAATGCAAATTATCGCCGGAATTCCTTCGGTGCCAATTAAAAAATGGCATAGAATAAATATTATGTTGGCGAAGATGGTGGAAACCAAGTCGAAGTAAATCCAAGACCTACAAGGGGTCAGATCCCTTATTCACTTTTAAACCCAGATCCGTCATTAGAAATTTGTCTACTTTGCCTAAAACTTGAAACTGCGCGGTTGAAACAATGTTTTTAAATCCGCACTTACTCTGAGTAAGCTTACGTTTTAAAAACATTATTTCGCCCTTCATTTTCAAGCTTTAGCCAAAGTATCCTGAATTTCTAATGACGGATCTGGGTTAAAAGAGGGTGGCATCGCGTAAGGGATGACGGATGATTTAGCTCTTAAGGGCATCTCTAAAAATTGTCTTTTCCGGTAATTTTGAGTTTTAACAAATTTGCTCGAGAGCACGTATATCTAATACGCTTACCTTCTCGCAAATTTGTTAAAACTCAAAATTCCTCGAAAAATCCTAATTTTTAGAGGCGCCC
>CAMCMF010000024.1 GCA_945875865.1 Rhizobium sp. Q54 | reverse complement strand
GCGACTGTTCGCAAAATTTTTTCCTTTGCGACTGTTCGCAAAATTTTTTCCTTTGCGACTGTTCGCAAAATTTTTTCCTTTGCGACTGTTCGCAAAATTTTTTCCTTTGCGACTGTTCGCAAAAATTATTTTTTTTCCTTATCGACAATCATCGCCGCAAGTTGTGCTTCGGCAACTTTTTGACCATCAACCATCGCTACGGCTGAAAGCTTCCACACTGCGCCACGATTTTGTACAGCTTCAACATGAAGCTCCAAAACATCTCCTGGAACTACCGGTTTTCTGAATTTTGCGCCATCAATTGACATGAAATAAACTAGTTTTTCTTCAGCTTTAAAATCTGGGGCGGCGGTAACCATCAAGGCTCCGGCTTGGGCTAAAGCTTCAATAATCAAAACTCCTGGCATGATTGGATGATTAGGAAAATGTCCTGCAAAATGCGGTTCATTGAAAGTAACATTTTTGATGGCGACGATTTTTTTATTCACTTCCAGCGAAATTACTTTGTCTACCAAGAGAAGCGGATAGCGGTGCGGCAGGGATTGAAGAATTTTTTCAATATTGATGATTGGCTGTGACATAAGGCTCGTATAAAATTTAAAAAGAGAAGGAAAAAACTATTTTTATACTGACAAAAAGCAATTTAATTTCTTCTTGATTAGAAACTGTAGGGCCTTTTAAATTGGGCTCTCTCATTTTTGAAAAATCTCTAAAAATCATGACTAACTCAAAACAGCCAAACAGATTTACTGGCGCGGAAATTATCGTTAAAGCCTTGGTTAATGAAGGCGTTGATGTGATTTTTGGATATCCGGGTGGGGCGATTTTGCCATTTTATGACGCGCTTTTTTGTCAAAATAAATTACATCATATTTTAGCGCGTCATGAACAAGGCGCGGCTCATGCCGCTGAAGGCTATGCACGTTCCACTGGAAAAGTTGGCGTCATTACTGTTACTTCTGGTCCCGGTGCAACTAATGCTATTACCGGCCTTACAGATGCCTATCTCGATTCAATCCCTTTAGTTTGTATTTCTGGGCAAGTTGCCACTGGCGTGATTGGAACTGATGGCTTCCAAGAGGCTGATATTACTGGTCTCACGCGCTCATGCACCAAGCATAATTATCTGGTAAAAAATGTGAATGATTTGGGTTATGTAATTCACGAAGCCTTTCATATCGCGCGTTCTGGTCGACCAGGACCAGTGTTGATTGACGTACCAAAAGATGTACAAAATGGTCACGGAGAATATAATGGAAGAATGGAAATTAATCGCGCTTCTTATCAGGTTCAAAAACGCAAATTTGCAATCGATAACCAGCAAATTTCTGCGGCAGTTGATTTGATGGAAAAAGCTGAGCGCCCAATATTTTACACGGGTGGCGGCATTATCAATTCCGGCGAAAAAGCTTCTGAACTTTTAACAAAATTGGTACGCGAAACCGGTTTTCCCATCACTAACACTTTGATGGGACTGGGCGGATTTCCGGCGAGCGATCCACATTTTATCGGCATGCTGGGAATGCACGGAACTTACGAAGCCAATCTGGCGATGTATGAATGTGATGTGATGATCAATATCGGCGCGCGTTTTGATGATCGCGTTACCGGTCGCGTTTCGGGTTTTTCGCCAAATTCGAAAAAAATTCACATCGATATTGATGATTGTTCGATCGATAAAATTATTCATGTTGACGTGCCAATCGTTGGTGACGCGGCTTGCTTGATTGAAGCGCTTCTTGCCGAATGGCATCGTCGTCAAAATAAAAATCGCCAAAAGGAAATTTCAACTTGGTGGAATCGCATCAAAAAATGGCAGGCGATTGATTCACTTTCTTACGAAAAATGTGACAAGGAAATCAAGCCAGAATATGCCATGCAGCGCTTGAATGCTTTGAGTCGCGATTACAAACCTTTTATTTCAACTGATGTCGGTCAGCACCAAATGTGGGCGGCACAATATTTGCAATTTGATCAGCCAAAAAAATGGCTAACTTCTGGTGGGCTTGGAACCATGGGTTACGGCGTTCCAGCGGCTGTTGGTGCACAAGTAGCGAATCCTAATGATTTGGTAATTTGTGTCAGTGGTGATGCGAGTTTCATGATGAATATGCAAGAGCTGGCAACCATCAAACAATATCAATTGCCGGTGAAAATCATGATTATAAATAATCGCTACATGGGCATGGTGAGACAGTGGCAGGAATTGATTTATGAAAAACGCGAAAGCCAATCTTACATGGAATCGCTACCGGATTTTATGAAATTGGCGGAAAGTTTTGGCATTAAAGGAATCGAATGTTCGGACCCTAAAGAGCTTGATGAAAAAATCGTTGCAATGATTGCCCATAAAGGGCCAGTTTTATTTAACTGCCTTGTCGCGAAAAACGAAAATGTTTTTCCGATGATTCCTGCAGGCGCGGCGCATAATGAGATTTTGTTGGGCTCTCAGGCGAAGCAATATGTGACCAAAGATATAAACGCGGTTTAATATTATATGTCGAAACTGATTCAAGAAACCGAGCTAAAAAATAAAAAGTTGGTATACGGGATTCCCTACGGCGGTGGGGCGCAGGTCATCCTGCGTAAAAACAAAATCAATATACCTAATCGGCTTCTTGAAGCTGATTTAGTATAGATGTCAAAGCCGAATCCTGATCTTTTAAAGGAGATCCAACTATTTGAGAAAGATTGTAGTTCTGCAGATGGCCTGGAAGGCTGGGGAATTATTCTTAATTTCGTAAAAAGAAATTTTTTAAAAAAAAGAACCAAGCCTTCAGAAAAATTTACCAATCCCCAATCTTCCACCAGAGAAGCATTTCTTGTCGATGTTGAAAAAAAGTTTTTAACTTCAGCTTATCGTACTTTATCCGCTGAAGATAAACTGATATTGGAAGTAATGCCGGCTAATGGCGGAGCCTCTTTCCGAGTAAAAAAAATCAAATATGGCAACCATAATGCGATGTGGGAAGTTATGTCTGCCCATCTTTATGCGCTGACAGGATTGAGTTGTCCCGATGTAAGATTGATGAAAACCAGAGATGTTAATGAAAGTGGAATACCGCAACTATGCGTGGCTTCGCCTATTGTTTCAGGATATCAAGATTTAGGAGATTTTTTAATTGGCGATGCAGCGAGATTTATTACTCAGAGTAATTTTGAAAAATGGAAAGAGCAAAAATCAATAATTGAAGCTATAAATTTAAGAGCGCAAAGCGGAGGAATTGTCGCCAGAAACAAGCTTGATAGACTTAAGGCGATGGAGAAAATTTATGACATGCTTCCTGATTATTTTCATGCCGAGATCGAAAAGTCTTACGTGGCTTCTAAATTTATCGCCAATTGGGATTTTGCCAATTTCAATTTAGCAAATATTGGCTGTAAATTTTTATTAGATGGCGAGGGCAAAATAGTTAGTTTTGAATCGGTGTTTGTAGATTTTGGCAATTCAGGAGTAATAGGATTTGGTGGAAAATATAAAGAGGCGAGTTTTGCTAAAGCCAATGCTGAAGCTAAACCTCGCAGTGATAGTGAGGTAGATTATGATCCCGCTTTAAAATTTAATGAGACAGAAAAAATTTTTATTCTTGAGAGGCTTGCTAAAGAGTCGATCATAGAAGATTGGGAATCATTAGGGCGTAACGATGAGTTGTTTAGGGGTGTTATTGGTGCAATAGGATTGGATTTGGCTGAAGAGCACGTAGATCAGGCTCAAGTTGGTTTAGTGAGATCAATATTATACAAAGATGCTCACCATATTCTGCGAAATGAAGCTGATATAAAAATGCCCAGAACGGCGGGTTTGTTAAGTATTTCTGATATTCCTAGAAACATTCCTTTTGGATTTTTATTGAGAGATAGCGTTGAGCGCAAAACCAAAAAATTTATTGAAAGTGGAAAATATTTTTTCTGCGACAGTGAAATTGAAATGGCTTTTCGCCTCTCTCTAATTCCAGATGAGGCGATTGAGTTGGTGATAAAAAAATGGAATTTAAGCGAAAAATATCCGCAGATTTTTGCTATGCCGCTCGGACTTGATGATTCTCATGACTACAGCACCAAAGGTTTGGCGCAAATATTTCAGAAAAGAAAAAAAGATTTGATGGATTTGATGCCGCAAGAGGTGATTACACAATGGGTGGCAAAAAATAGAATTAAGGCAATTCAGGCTCAAATGGATGTTGAGCTTGCGGTAGCTCAAAGAGCGGGAGAGTTATCTATTGCAACCGAATCACCATTAGATCGCAGTTTGGATAATGTTGAGAGAGATGATGCTTTGCTTGTAAAGGCGAAATTAATAAAGTATGAGATTAGTATTTTTAGAAGCCCAATAAAATCTGGTGAAGAGTTTGGGCAAAAAAGAGAAAATTTACAAAAACTTATAACAGAAAATACGTCGCTGCAAATTGATTTATTGAAAGAGCAAATAGGATTTTTGCAAAAAGAATTGGAGCAGGAAGAGCTGCAAATGGTGGTAAATTTTTTACAAGATAATGTCGAGAAATGGCGGGATCATTTTCATTTAGAGCCAACTTGTAATCCTTTTGATTTAGTTAAAATAAGCGAAATTTATCACGCTGAGCATAAGAAATATAAAAGATTCGAAGGTCCGAGATTTGTAAGCAGCGAAGAAAACCGCGCAAATAATCAAGTCATTTATGAAGAAAATTCTTTTATTTATGAAAGGTTTATGAATATTCTTGAAAAACTCATTCTTCCATCGCGAGTTGTTCATAGAGGCTCGGATCCAACTCTTGCTCTACCTCTAGTAACGACTCAAAATGGACAACAGCAACCATCCACTTGAAATGACAGAAATCAAAAAACATGTAATTGCAGTTATCCTCGACAATGAATTTGGTGCCTTGGCACGCATTGTTGAACTTTTTTCTGCGCGCGGTTACAACATCGAGACCCTTACAGTGGCGCCGATTTCGCGCGATAAAAAACTTTCACGCATCACCATTACAACTTACGGAACTGACAAAACGATCGATTTGATTTGTAAGTTATTGAAAAGAATTGTGCCGGTTCATCATGCTGCGGAGCTTACGCGCTCTGAGGGCTACATCGAACGCGAACTTGCTTTGGTGCAAATTATTGCTGACGAAGAAACTCGCGAAAATGCCATTCAAGCTTTAGAAAAATATCGCGCCAACGTCGTTGATATTGAAGGAGATTCTCTGGTTTTTGAAGTGATTGGCACTTCGCAAATCATTGAAGAAGTGCTAGAAAAATTATCAAATTTTGGTTTGGCGACAATTTCGCGAACTGGCATCGCTGCTGGGTTTAAGGGCAAGAAAAGGCTGGATCAGATTTAGTTTTTGCAAGTTTAAAAAAGTTTTTTAATTTGATTTCGTCTTTAAGGCAAAACGCCAATTAATAAAACCAAACACCATATGAGTCTGCAACCATGACTCTATTCACAATCGACACTCTCCAATTTTCAAAAAGACTTCACAAGGCGGGACTTGAAATCAAGGTTGCCGAAGAAATTGCTGAAGCGATTAAAGATACTCATGCTCAATCGCTTGAAGGCTTGGCAACTAAACATGATATCGCTTGGCTGCGGAAGGATTTTGAAGTTCTTGAAAATAAATTCGATGCAATGGAGCCACGACTTTTGTTAAAAATGTTTTTCCTAACGCTAGCTGCAGTTTCAATCGTCACCTGGCTCGACAAAGTTATAAACTAATCAGTAATTCTACTTGACATCGCGACACTCAAACATAGTTTGCCGCGCTATTTTTTAACTCAAATATTAAGGTTAGTTTATGGCTGGAAAACCAAAAGCTTCAAAATCAAAAAGAAATTCCATTTTATTTAAAATGGTTAGCACCGCTGACACAGGCTTCTTTTACTTGGCTCGTCGCAACCCAAAACAAAAACAGGAAAAAATGATTTTTTCAAAATACGATCCTGTAGTGCGCAAGCATGTTGACTTCAAAGAGCAAAAGCTCACTAGCTAATTAAGTTAAGTTAGGCGAAAAAAGCCGGCCCCAAAGGTCGGCTTTTTTATTGGAAATTTTTCAAATCAGCGCAATTAATTTTTTACAAAATGACAAAATTAACTTCTCTTTCTTCGCAAATTATTGAAGTAACCGAACAAGCGGCGATTGCCTGCTATGATTGGATCGGAAAGGGTGATAATATGGCGGCAGATGCAGCTGCTGTGAAGTCGATGCGCCATACTTTAAATCAAATGAATATCAGAGGCACCATCGTGATTGGCGAAGGTGAGCGTGATGAAGCGCCGATGCTTTATATTGGAGAAAAAGTCGGTAAAGGTGGAATTGAAGTTGATATCGCTCTTGATCCATTGGAAGGAACCACGATTTGCGCCAATGCGGGCGAGTCTTCTTTGGCGGTTATTGCTTTTGCCAATAAAGGCGGATTTTTGCATGCGCCGGATGTTTACATGGAAAAAATTGCAGTGGGAGCTGGCTTGCCTGAAGGTGTCATCGATCTCGACAATTCTGCAAAAAAAAATCTGCAAAATATTGCTAAGGCCAAAAAATGCGCAATTTCCGAATTAACCGTGATGATTCTTGAGCGCTCACGTCACGAAGAATTAATTGCCAAAGTTCGTGAAGCTGGCGCCAAAATTCGTCTTATCGGCGATGGTGACGTTGCCGGCGTGATCGCTTGCACTTCACAACATGCTCGCATCGATGCTTACATGGGGACAGGCGGTGCGCCAGAAGGTGTGCTTGCCGCAGCAGCTCTTCGCGTTATTGGTGGACAAATGATGGGCCGTTTAATTTTCGGCGATAATAAAAAACAAATCGAACGCGCCAAAAAAATGGGCATCAAGGATTTAAGCAAAAAATATTTAGCCAAAGATATGGCTAGAGGTGATGTGATTTTCGCCTGTGCTGGCGTGACTGACGGCTATATGCTTGATGGCATAAAAAAATGCAAACACAGCAATAAAATTTTCGTGAATTCTTTGTTGATGGATTCGGCAGCGAAAAAAGTTATTCGCACTTCTTCGGAATATTTTTGTTAGTTGGACTCATTTAAGGGCGCCCTTAAGTTGAAGAAACCGAGCCACAAGTTTGTCATCCCCGCGTAGGCGGGGATCCAGAGAATCTTGAGACAAGCTGGATCCCCGCCTACGCGGGGATGACAAACTAAAAAAATGAAGTCGGTTTCTTGAATCAGTTTAGTTTAAAACAAATGTCACTCATCAAAAATTTCTGTTTTTTCTTCCTATTTTCTTGCTACGCCAACGCGGCAGATCTTTATAAATTCGATCCAAACCACACCAACATAAATTGGTCAGTCAGTCATTTTGGATTTTCAAATGTTAGCGGAAAATTCATCGCTGCCGAGGAGAAAATTATTGGGAAAATTCTAATCGACGAAGCTAATCCAAAAAATAGTTCGATCGAAGTTGAAGTAAAAATTGATGCGCTAAGCACCGGAATTTCCAAGTTCGATAATCACTTAAAAAGCGCCGATTTTTTCGACATCGAAAAATTTCCAACCGCAACTTTTATCAGCAAATCAGTTGTTCTAAAAGATAAAAATAGAGCAGAAGTTTTTGGTGATTTAACTCTGTGCGGCGTTACGAAATCAGTGGCTCTAGAAGTTAAGATGAACAAAATTGGCACCGGCTTAATGACGCAGCGAAAAACCATCGGCTTTAGCGCCACCGCAAAAATAAAACGCTCACAATTCGGAATGTTGTTTGGTCTTCCTGGAGTTTCTGATGAGGTAAAATTGCAGATCGAAGCTGAAATAATTTTGCTTGATGATGCTCAAAAAAAACTACTTGACAGATAAAAAAACATGTAGGATCCCGCTGGCCACAGATTTTTTTAGCGGAAATATTTTAAAAAAACTTTCCGCTAAATAATCGCCCCAATCTGATTTGTAAAATTACATCTCAGATTTTCAGTCCCCACCGGAAAACCATTCCTTCAACTCCAAATAACGAAGAGGTTTTTTTATGCCAAAATCTATTGAAGTAGTATCGTCGCGTTTAGAGCAATTTTATCAACAGTGGAGAGAATTATCGGCAACCGCTGATGATATGAATAAAGATGCGGGGCATTGGAGGAGAAGGATTGGCGCAGAACAGTGGGATCAATTAGATGATGCTAGAAGAGTTGAAGCAATAGGCGCGGCAAAAAGAAAAGCAGAAATCAACACCGTAATGCGCTACATGCACGTGATTAGTTATTTTGCGGCTTTGGGCAGAATCGAAGAAAATTCAGAATTGCTTAAATTTAATAAAGTCTTGAGAGATTTTTCACAAGAGTTCGAAAAGCTTTATGGTTTCAAAATTCACGAAACAAGAAACGCCGACATTTCTCCAGCGCTTTCTGCTAAAATAGCTGTCGCTCAAGAAGATGGTGGGCAACCTTTAAATGCTGCTGACGCTGCTGAATTATTGGCTCTTGAAGGTAATTATTTCCGCGCTCAATTGGGAGCCGCCTTCCGCTACGGTAATTTTTTAGAGGGAATATTTCGAGATGATAAAGCTTTAACTAGCGATGAAAAAGCAGCTATCGTTAAAGCAATCAAAGAAGTTTCTGCAAAAAAAAATGTTGATATTCAGGAAGATTTAAGAGCGATTTATGCTAGTTTTAAATTCGCCGAAAAATCCAGTGTTGTTACCAGAGGTGAGACTGGACTTTTTGATGATTTACAACTTCACGCATTTTTAAACCAATTCGCTACCAGCGAAGAAATGCTTCTTGGTTGCACTGAAGTTCTTTCCGATGAAGCGCAATTCACAGAGCTTTTAAAAAGTTTGGATGGATCTCTTGCCGATCGCAGAGTGGTAAGGCCGGAAGGAAAGGGTAAATTAACTGAAGCGGAGCAAGGGGATTTGCAACATTCGATTGTTGCTCATGCAAATAAGGGCATGCAGCTTTTAGGCGGTTTGGAAATAGAGGCGCTATTAAAACCCCTAGAAGGTCAAGAGCCTGTTGAGTCCTCCATCACTAGACGCAACAAAATGCGCACCAATATGGTTGATTGGAATGCTCGTGCAAAAAAATTGGATGAAACAAAATTTACCGATGGATCTACGGCCTACAAAGGCACTCCTCCAAAAATTATCGACATGGCAAAGGTTCTTGGAAAAATTACTTTTCCGGAAAGCGAATTGGACGATGGTCAACTGGTGGAATTGCAAGGAATAGACCCTCTTGCTCGAGAAAGCAGGGCGATTGATATGTTTATTGGTTCAAACAAAACTGATATTTCGCGTGAAAATTATACTCAAATTTTTAACAGCATTGTTGGTCTCAGAATTTCTGATCTGGAATCAAAAGATGTTCTAACTGAGGCGGAACAAAAGGAATTAGCTAATCTAGTAGCATTCCCAGTGGTTTCTGAAGAATCTCTCGACATCAAGCGACGCGTTGCCTCAATGACAAGACAAGAAGCCCTTTATTACGACTTGATGTTTGTAACTAAAGCCAATCAAGAATTTAACGTTGAGTTGGATGGCGTTTATTATCCGGGCAAAAGCGAGTTAGATAATTTCAGAAAAGTTTACGGATTAATCCAAAGCGAATCATTTCACGAAAAAACTTACGACATGATTCGTGCCACGGAATTTGCAATTGGACCTGATCCGCTTGATGTTCTCATCACAAAGAAACAGGCGTATTTTCACACCATTAAATTTGCCGCAAACAAGCATGGTCTTTCATTTGATGATCCAAACGTTCAAGTGAATCTTTCTCTAACCGCTGATAATAAACAAACTGGCAAGGCTGAAAACATTTTCATGCCCAATATTATCAAGGGAGAAGATGGTGTAACTAAAGAAGTAACCGTTAGTGCTCTTGGCGTGCAATATATGCAAATGATGCAAGACGTTGTAGCTAAAATGGCGGCAGAGCAGGGTATTTTGCGTGCACAAGTTGGAATTGATGTACAGCTTGATGGCAAGAAGGTTATTAGATCTGACTTGAAGGGCAGCGAGTTCGGTAAAACCGATCCCACTCAATCTGGATTTGCTCAACACAGAGCGGAAGCGGCTAAAGGCGTAACGCTAAGATGGTCTGTGATTGATAAGGATGCTGGAGTGTCGGTGGTGGAAGTGCGCATGATCGTTAATAATCCTCACTTTGCTTACGATGATGATGGAAAAAAAGTAATTCGCGCTGGCGGTGATTTTGCTCCGGAGGAAGTGATTAAAAGATTGATGCAGAGATTTGGAGAGTTTGCTGACAGCAAAACTGCTGACGAAATACAGACTCTTCTTAATACTTCTGTTCAGGTTGGTTCTGATCGCAAGGTTGTCGGACTTAATCCAACTGAGGTTGCAGGGGTCATTGCAAGGGATCCTCTTAATGATCATTCTAAAACGATAATTGATCCAAAAAGAGCGGGAGTTAATCAAGACGCTGTGGTTCCGTGCGCTTCTACAAATGTATTGGGGGCAGCTCCTTTGGATATTGGTAGTAATCTTGGCATCGCCACTTCCACTTAAGTGAAATAATTTTAGTTTATTTCCTAAGGATTTTTACTAACGCCTTCGACTTACTAAAAACCTCCTCCAGCTCGGCTTCCGGGCTGGAATCGAAGGTGATGGCGCCGCCCGCCTGAAATTCGAATTCATGCTCTTTCACCACAAGAGTGCGAATTACCACCGATAGATTTGCTGATTTTTTTCCCTCAAAAATTCCGATGCATCCACTGTAAATTCCGCGATTAATTTTTTCTTTTTTTGCCGCTACTTCCATCGCTTTTATTTTTGGTGCACCGGTCATGGAGCCAGCAGGGAAGCAAGCTCGAACTGCATCGAGGTTGGAAAGTTTTTCATTTAATTCGCCGTGAATTTCTGACGACATGTGGTGAATAGTTTTGTAGCTAGTGATCTCGAAAAGTTTTTTCACTTCAACGCTTCCGGCCTTGCAAATTCTCGCCAAATCATTGCGCACCAAATCCACAATCATCAAATTTTCGGCGCGTTCTTTGGGGGAATTTTTTAAGTTTTCTTTGTTTTTTTTATCTTCTTTAGCGCTTGATCCACGCGGCGCTGTGCCTTTTATCGGACGTGATAAAATTTTTCCGTTTTCAATTTTTAAAAATAATTCCGGGCTCGAAGAAATAATAAAATTTTTATCTAATTGTAGAAATGCTGAATAATTGGCGGGGCTGATTTTTGTGAGATCGGCGAAGAGTTGAAAAGCAGTTTGCGGAGTTTGTTTTTTGCTAAATTTTCCAAAAAATTTTCGGGTTAAATTGGTTTGATAAAAATCGCCGCGTGCAATCATTTTTTGAATTGAGCGAATTGCGCTGAGATATGTTTTATCGGTGAAGTTGGATTTGATTTTCTGGACCCCGTCATACGACGGGGTGACAAATAGAGAGGGTTTTGCATCTGTCATCCCTTTGTCCGACGGGGTCCATCTCAATGCTTTCTCCAATTTTTTTTCATCCTCAAAACTAACCGTCAATTTTTTTGCATCATGATCAAACTCAAAAACAACCGCAAAATTCACCAAATAAATTTCCGGCAAATCAATAGCGGATTTTTTAGTTTTAACCATCGCTTCAAACTGACTTCCCAACTCATAAGAAAAATATCCCAACCATTTTTTATCCGAGCCCTCAATAATTTTCTTCGCCGCCGCAAAATCATTCCCAACAATTTTTTTCTGCGGAAAAAGCGCCACATAAGAGCGCGAATTCTCAACCACATCATGCAACCCAGAATACAGGAAAACCCAGTCCTCAGCGCCATAATTATCAGCAATAATTTGAGCGAATTCCAGCGGTTCAATCCAAAAGGGGCCTGGCCCCTTTTTTACTATTACTTGCATGAATTTTTTAGATCTTGTTCCAGAAGTTTTCTGATTTCACTTCCACGAGTTTTTACTAATTTTTTATCCAAAAATTTATCAACAGATAAAAGTAAAAATGATGAATTAGTCAGAAAAATTTCATCAGCATTCTTGAGAGTTGCGAGAGTCGCCTTCGCTTCTTTTATTTTTAACTCCGGCATTTTTAGTAATTTCTTCCTCATGCATCCAAGCACGATATTACAGCTTTCGTGAGGGGTAAAAATCTTACCATTTTTTACCCAAAAAATATTTGCCGACGAAGTTTCGGCGATGAATTTTTTTTCCGACAACATTACCAAATCAAATTTTTTTTCTTCAAAAGCGGCAATTTTATTCATGACGTAAGGCAAAGAATTCATCGATTTAAAAGGAATTTTTGGCGAAATAATTTTTGAAATTCCCAGAGAAATTTCCTTCGGCAATTCTCTTTCGCGTAAAGTTTCGATGATGATGAGAGATTTAGACTCGTGGGTTGGTAAATAGCCAACTGAGCCAATCCCGCGACTAATCGAAATGCGTAAAATGCCATTTTTCACGGCATTTTTTTTGATGAGTTTGTGAGATTTATTCTCGAGATCAGAAAGTTCAGCGCTGAATTTTAATATTTGCAAAGCGGCTTCGATCCTTTTTTTATGCGCCGCGAAATCGTAAATTTTACCGTTAAAAATTTTGCAGGTTTCAAAAATTCCATCACCAAAAAGAAAACCTCTTTCATGAATTGAAATTTGCGCTTGTGTTTCGTGGAGCAAGCGATGATTTTTGAAAATATATTTATTCATTTTTTAAATGCGGAATTTGCGATGAGACCTTTGAAATTCATTCTGAAGTGGGGATTTTTTTTCTCAATCTGGATTGCCATTTTTGCTACAATCGCGCTGTTTTATTATTTCCAAGGCCTGCCAAGTTTGAGCGATCTGGAAAATGAAACTGGTCAGCAATTGGTGCGCATTAATTATTCCGATGAAACTCTAATCACCAATCGCGGCGGCGTTTACATCAGCGAAATTGCTTATTACGAATTGCCGCAAAATCTCATCAATGCAGTTGTAGCCACCGAAGATCGTCGCTTTTTTTCGCATCACGGCATCGATATTTTCGGCATCGCGCGCGCATACAGCGTCAATAAAAAGGCCGGTAGAATAGTGCAGGGCGGCAGTACGATTACGCAGCAATTGGCGAAGATGCTTTTCCTAACTTCCGATCGAACTTTCAAAAGAAAAATTCAGGAAATTCTTCTGGCTTTTCAGCTGGAACGTCAATTCACCAAAGAGCAAATTTTAGCTTTCTATTTCAATCGCGCTTATTTCGGTTCCGGTAATAACGGTGTTGGCGCAGCGGCGAAATTTTATTTTGGAAAAGATGTGGCGCTGCTCAATTTAAATGAGTCGGCAATGTTGGCGGGAATTTTAAAATCGCCGACAAAATATTCGCCGAAAAACGATCGTCGCGCTGCCGAAAAAAGAGCGGACGTAGTTTTAAAAGCGATGATTGACTCAGGATTTTTGAATGAAAAAAATCTGGCAGAATTTGACTCCGACCCAAGCTACACAGCATATCACGCGCAGAGATTTTATTTTAGCGATTTTGTTTACGGACAATTTCCAGAATTTTTATCCAAGAAAGGTGAGGCGGAAAAATTAATTTCGATCACTACAACTTTGGATGAAAAAATTCAGAAAAAACTTGAGGATATTTTAGCAGAATTTTCCGAAAAAAATTCCAAGAAATTAGATAAATCACAAATCGCAATTGTGGTGATGAGAAAAGATGGCGCGGTGATTGCGATGTCTGGCGGCAATGACTATCAGCAAAGCCAATTTAATCGTGCAATTTATGCCAAAAGACAGGCGGGTTCGGCTTTCAAAACTTTTGTTTATCTCGCAGCTTTTGAAAAAGGTTTGAAGGTTGACGATGTCTACGAAGACAAGCCCATCAACATCGGAGCTTGGTTGCCAGAAAATTATGAAAATCGCTATCTCGGTTCAGTGACAGTAAAGCGCGCTTTTGCTGATTCGTTAAATTCGGTGGCGATTCAAATTGGTCGATATGTCGGAAGCGCTGCCATTATTGACATGGCGCATAAATGTGGCATCACCTCTGCGATTAAAAAGAATGACCAAACAATTTTTTTAGGAACTTCCGAAGTGAGTTTGCTTGAGATGACCAGCGCTTATGCAACCATTGCCAATAATGGCGTGCCGGTGATTCCTTACACAATTTTAGAAATCAAAAATGACAAGGAATTATTGCTTTACCAAAGACAAAGTTCAGGTTTTGAGCAAATAATTTCCGATGATGCTTTGAAAAATATCAAAGAAGTAATGCGTGAAGTTGTGCTGCATGGAACTGGAAAAAATGCTAAAATTTCTAGCGATGTTTATGGCAAAACCGGTACCAGCCAAGAGTTTCGCGATGCTTGGTTTATTGGCTTTGACGAGCGTTACGTGATTGGAGTGTGGATTGGAAATGATGATAATTCGCCGACCAATAAGATTGCCGGCGGATCGCTGCCGGCTCAGTTGTTTGGAAGAGTGGTGGAGGGAATTTAGTCCAGATCTGTCATTAGCAATCCGCAATCTTATTGCAAAATCTCGGTCTAATTATCCTCCTCCCCGATGGAGGACGAGGGAGGATCGGTGAGCGAACCGAAAAGGGGTCAGACCCCTTTTTTTCGAAAAAGGGGTCTGACCCCTTTTCGGCTGGTTGACATTAGAAGTTGTGCCAATAAGTTGCGCCACTCTTTTTATGTAAGTAAATGGGTCTGTAGCTCAGTTGGTTAGAGTGCGCGCCTGATAAGTGCGAGGTCGGTGGTTCGAGTCCACCCAGACCCACCATTTACTTACATTTTAGTTGTTGAACTGCTCATGAATAATTCTTTCTTCCAGCGAATGATTGGAATCGAAAAGAATTTTGAAGGTGATGGAATTATCTCGCACGACTCTCACTTCTTTCACATCGCGAACTTCTATTGAATCTGCTGTAGCGCTGGTTGGGCGATTTTCCTGTTCTAAAATTTCAAATTTCACTTCACTGTTTGCCGGTAAAAGCGCGCCATGCCATTTGCGTGGGCGAAACGGGCTGATTGGAGTTAAGGCAAGAATTTCTGCGCCAAAAGGAATTATTGGACCACCAGCGGAAAAATTATAAGCAGTGCTGCCAGCAGCAGTTGAAAGCAAAACGCCATCAGCGGCTAGGCAAGAGATTCTTTCTTGCCCATTAACTTCAATTCTGATTTTAGCAATTTGGCTGGTTTGTCGTAGCAGAGAAACTTCATTGATCGCAATGTGTGTGTGAGTTTTTCCAGCACTATCAACGACGCTCATGCGCAAAGGATTTAGTGGTGCGATTTTAGCTTGGTCGAGATTTTCTAAAAAATTTTCTTCACAAAAAGAATTCATCAAAAAACCAACGGTTCCGCAATTAATTCCATAAATCGGTACCGGATTTTTTTCATATTCATGAAGCAGATGAAGCATCAAACCATCGCCACCAACTGCGATTACTAAATCATAATAATCATTGGCAGAATTTACGACATTTTGGTGATTTAAACTCAAGTCACTAAAGCCAAATTTTTTTACCAGAAAATTTTTTTTATCCTCAGCTTCCTGATTTTTTTTAGCGGCGATAATGGCAATTTTTTTATACATTTTTTCTTTGTGAAAGTTCATATAAAGCTATGGATGCAGCCACGGAAGCGTTGAGACTTTCTACTTCTTTGTCAATTTCGATTTTAGCAAGAAAATCACAATTTTTTTTCACCAAATCGCGAATGCCATTTCCTTCGGAACCGATGATGAGAGCGACATTTTTGTAATCGCGAATTTCGGAAATTTTATGTTGGGAATTTCCATCAAGACCAATGCACCAATAATCAATTTTTTTTAGCTTCTCGATTAGATTATTAAAATTGGTAACCACGAAGAGATCAGCAGATTCAATGGTTCCCGAGGATGCTTTGATGATTGTAGCATTTTCTTTTGGCGCACTATGTTCGCAGAAAATTATTTTTTTTGCACCAAAACTTATGGCACTGCGAATGATGGCGCCGACATTATGCGGATCAGAAATTTGATCGAGCATCACCAAAGTCGGAAGTTTTTCTCCTTCTCCAAAAGCGTAAAGCTCTTCGAGAAGATCATTCTGATTTTTTATCGGAAGCTTGGCAACTCTCATAGCAAAGCCTTGATGCGCCTGATCTCGTCCGACCAGATTTTCAATTTGATTATTATCGACGACTTTAATTAGTGAGGGGGGATGAGTGAGGGAATTTTTTTTGAGAAATTCTTGCAGCTCTTGTTCAGTGTTTCGTGTAACAAAAATCTCAAAAACTTTACGTCGTCTTTTTTCTAGAATCGTGAAAATTGGATGCTTACCAAAAACCAGCAAGCTGTTGTCCGAGATGGTTGGCTGCGAATTATGGCGATCATTTTTTTGGCTGTGGTGAAAGCCATGATTCTTAGTACTACTTTTTATGGTTTGATTTTTTCTGTTCTGATTTTTCATCTGATTTTTCTTCTGATTTTATGTCAGATTTTTCTTCGGTTTGTTGTTTTATTTCGACAGCTTCTTCAGCTTTAACTTCAGTAACAGCTGCTTCTGCAGGTGAAGCGCTAACAGTTGCTTCTGTAATCGCCGGAGCTTTTTCTGCTTCAGATTTTACTTCAAGTTTTTTATCCTCAGTCAAAATTTCTACTTTGACATCCTTCATGATTTTTGAGTTGATTTCGCTCAGTCTGTTTTCGATCAATTGTTCTTTGATGTTATCTTTAACTGATTCGAAAGGCAGAGATTTAGCATCACGAGAGGCAGAAAATTTTACCAAATGCCAACCGAATTTTGTTTCAATTGGTGAGGAAATTTCATTTTGCTTAAGCTTCAATAGGCTTTCAGAAATTTCCTTGATGATGTTATCTTCTAGGATGTATCCAAGCTCACCACCCTTAGCTGCGCTTTCTTGATCAAGTGAATATTTTTTAGCAGCATCAGGAAATCTAATCGATTTTTTTATGGCTAAATCTTTTGAAAGCTTTTCCGCTTCTGCTTTGGTTTTTACTACCAAATGAGAAATCAAATATTCTTTTTTGCCGGCTAATTCATTGGTTAATTCAACATATTTATCGCTGATTTTTAGGTCAGTGATTTCATCTTTTACGATTGAATCAATGTAAGCTTGGCGCAAAATTTTATTTTTTGATTCACGGACACGAGCTTTAATCTCATGGTCTTTCATCAGATTTTCTTTTTTAGCGAGTTTTGCTATTTCATTATCGAGGTAAATTTCCTTGGCTAAAATTTCGACTACTTCTTTTGGTAGAGATGAAATGTCTGGAAGGCCTCCTTCTTGATTTTGTGAGTTGAGAAGTCCCAGCAATTTTTGCTGCATCTGTGCTTTATAAATTTTCTCACCATTAACTTTTGCTACCACTTCACCCATAGTTCTGTTATTAAGGAAATATTGCGAAGCAGCGAAGGCGGCGGCGACAATAAGGGTTACGGTAACAAAAATTTTCATTGAATTTTTCTTTCTTGAATAGCGTCTCATATTTTTAAATTAGAAATTACGAATTGAGGGGAGGCGTGATATTTATCGCAAATTTCAGCTAATTTTTTCTCATCGGCATTTTGCCAGAATTCGATATTTAGCTGTTTTGCGAGAATACCACCGGTAACTAGAATGCTGTCAATACCAAAGCTGTTGGCGCCTTTGATGTCTGTTTCCAGACCATCACCAATAGCAATAATTTTATTTTTTTGGGGATTACCGAAAGTCTCTAAAGTCATTTTATAAACTGCCAAAAATGGTTTTCCATAATAAAAAACTTCTCCAGACATTTTTTCATATTCATGAGCTAAAGCACCGGCGCAAATCATTTCCTGTCCGTTTTGTCTAACTACGATGAGATCAGGATTTACGCAGATCATCGGCAGATTATGTTTTTTTGCTTCGATGATGTAAGGCAGCTTTTCTTTAACCGTCGAATCTTCATTTTCGAAGCCGGTATTGACTAAAAAATCTGCTTTTGCCGCAGATTCAACTCGCACATAATCAAGACCATCAAGCAAATCGAGATCTTTATCTGGGCCGACATAAAAATAATTTTTGCCGAAATTTTTATAATTTTCGTCCTGATTTTTTTTGAGATCTAAAAAAGTTGCTTCGCCGGAAGTTAAAATAAAATCGTAAAATTCGGAAGTGACGCCAAATTTATTTAACATCTCGGCAACTTTGTTAGCACGGCGTGGCGCATTAGATAGCATGCAGATTTCTTTCCCTTCATCGCGCAGAAATTGCAAAGCATCGACAACATTTGGATATGCCGAATTGCCATCATGCAACACGCCCCAAACGTCAAAAATAAAATGGCTGTAGTTGTTGGATATTTCTTTAAGTCCGGAGATTAGTTTCATTATTCTGCGAGATTTTTGGCCATTTTGGTGAATGATTCCAACTGACTTTTTTTGTATTTTATTTTTACTGCATCGCCAAGTCGGATGGAATTTTCCTTGTCTTTTTCGTTAACTACAATCCAAGAAGTTTTGGGATCGATCTTGTTGGAGATCTTGCCAGTCGTGATGATGCGGCGTTCGATTTCAGTTTGACCGGTGATAGGATTTTCAGTTTCATATTGGCCGATTGCTTCAAATTCATCCTCTTGTTTAATGCCATCAGCTGATCCGAGCGAGATTTTGAAAATTGATTTTCCGTCAAAAACGCGCTTCTCAAGAATGTAGCCTTTTTTCGAAAAAACATTTTTCAAAGCAACTCTTGCCTCATCAATCGCATCTTCTCCAGCCTTGCGTACTAGGCCGTCATCGCGGTCGTTACCCTTAACTTGCTCGCCACCAATTTGTAAACCGCCGAGACTTAATCCGCCTTTTTGTTGTACATTTTCGTTGCGAGATTTTTTGCCGGAGAACTCAATATTTTCGACAACAGTTAGTGAGGGCAGTTCGTAAATTTTGATATTGCCAGCGGCGTTGGAAGTGTAAGTAAATTTTGGAGGAATGCTAATAACTTGGCCATTTTTTGGATTTATGTAAGTGCTGCCCGAGCTATATTTATTGGTAAAATCAGCGTTAGAAATTGCGCCGGAAATTGCGTAATCGGCAATTTTTGGACCCTTGTAAGATCCGGTTTTATTCATTTCGGTGAGAGAGATTTCTTTTTGTAATTTTATTGCGGCAGTGCGATCAACAATTTCAACTAGACGATCGCGCGACAAACTATTCTCAATATTATTGGCAATTGCCGCGCCAAGTCCAGACTGCTTCGCCACTTGATTTTCATTTTCATCCAAAGCGAAAACTACCAGCTTCGGCGATTTTCCTTCAAGATTTTCTGCCGTTGGCATGAAGCTGCTTTTCGACAAAAATTGCTTTTGATATTTATCAAAATTTTTGATGGTGGTTGAGCAAGATGTTAGAAGGAGGAGTGTAATTAATGTTTTTATTTTCATATTTTATGTTTTGCGTAAGTCCTATGAAAAATAAATCGCCCGTCACCAGCGTGCTGACACTGGCGCCACCCTCTTTTTCAAAGAGGGTTTTGGGGATTTAATTTAGGATTCCGATAGTTTTTAAAATGCCGTCATCGGCGATTTTTTCTTCGAGAGATTTTAATGCGGCGCTTTGAGATTCTTTTGCGTTAAGACTTGAGCTTCCTGTAACTTCAAGAGTTTTGCTGGCTAAAGTTTTGTCGCCGATGGAATTTTCAAAATCGATTGCGAGCTTGGTAATGTAGGCGCCGTAGATTTGTTCATTTTTACTACTGGAAGAAATTTTAATTTTAATTTGTCCAGAGTCGGAAGATTTTCTGACATTAGCAACGGCGATTTTTTCTTGGTTAAGTGCGTTGCGAATAATTCGAGTTACATCTTTTGCGGAAGAGGGATCGAAGAAAAATTCTATCTTGTCGGTGACTTTATTTAGCTCATTTTCCAGCGTTGCTAAATGAGATAATTTTTCTTTGAGATTTATATTTTCACCAGCTCCTGATAATATGCGGGCTCTGAGTTCAAGCTCTTTTCCTAAAGCTAGGCTTTTGATTAAATCATTACGTTTTTGTAGCGGATTTTTTGTCGCAGAATTTTTTTCCAAATTGCTGAGTTTTTTTTCTACGAATCCTAATTTTTCTTTTTGTTCATTGATGAATTGTGAGCGATCAATTTCTACTTCGATAAAATATTTTTCGGCAATTTTTTCGCTTTTAGTTACGGCGAAATTACTGAAGTCGATTTTCTCAACATTCTGACGCACATTCTGGCGCATTTCCTCATTAACGCTATTTTGATTTTCTTCGCGAATCATGTTTGATTCTGAGGAAATGGAGACAAGGAGACGAGCTGCGGCATCAGCAAGGGCATAGCGCGTCGCTTCTTCGAGAGTATCACCTTCAGCAACTCCACGCAAATATTGCGAGTCATTTTGCTTAAGATTTACAAACCAAGAAGGAACGTCGTTAGCCTTGCTTACTGATGCATAAGATGAGATGAGTAGAATTGTAATCGCAGCAGAAAACTTATTCATCCAATTCTTTAAAAATATTTGAACTATTGCCGTTGCTAGAATTGATGCGAGAGGAAGCGGCAGTAGCTTTAGCACTTTTAACAGCCTCTTTTTTCGCTTCATTAGCAGCGCAGGAAAATAGCGAAAATAAAATCGTAGCGATGATAATTTTTTTCATATTTTTGATTATTGTTTAGCGGAATCTTTAACTCTTTCTTTTTCTAGCTCATCAAAAAGTTCTTTTGAAGCGGCTTGAGTTTTATCGATGTTTTCGCGACCAAGATTTGATTTAGCAGCGCGCGCTTGAAAAGTTTTTTCGCTATTGTTCAAGAACTTGCTGTAATCTTCATTTCCAAGTACCATTTGCACATAAAGCGTGCCATCTTCTGATTTGAAAATGTTGGTTCTTTTTACTCCAGAAAGCGGTAAATCCTTAATCACTTCTTTGGTTGCTTGAGCAAAAAATTCTTCAACATCATCATTTTCATTAACCTTAGCTGATCTCATGGAATCCTTGGTAATTCTACTGATTTCTGATTGAATTGTGGCGGCGATATTTGCTTTTGCATCAAGCTCAGCTTTTGGAATTTGGAATTTAATTCCGCCTTTTGAAGGGCTGGCAATACCAACTCCACCAACGCCATTTTTCACTGATGGATCAAGAACCCAAGCTGGTAAATCTTTCAGATCGCCTTTATTTTGATTGGCTTGGGATGCGTCTTTTTTGGCGCATGAAACAGAAATGCAAAGTGCGGCAATTGATGCGGCGAGAAGAATTTTATTTTTCATATTTTTGATTTTGTTTTAAAGGGTGGAGCGGAGAATTTTTCCGTGTCTTGAACCTTATTTTCTAAAATAAAATTACAAGAAAAACTCTTTTAGAGCCTGTTTAATATCTTTTTTAATCACAGATTTTGGCATATTTTTAGCGCTTTTTTAGTAAAATTACGACGCATATCGGGTATATTCGGAGTAATTTTACTAAAAAATAAGAAAAAATAGGGCGAAATATGGGATTAAAAAAGATATTAAACAGGCTCTTAGATGTGCTCTTTGCGATAAATCAGCAAAGTTCCAATCGCAAGACAGATGACGACAATAATCCAAGTTGAAGCGAAAACTGGAATTAGTCCGGATGAGCCTAAGGCGTTTATGATTGTTGAGGTGATGTAAAGTCCAAGTCCGATGATTACTCCGAAAAATAACATCAATACGGTATTTTGATTACGAACGTGATTGAGACCGAAAAAACAAGCGATCGAAGTCATGGCAGCGAATAGCAGGGGACGACTGAGTAGCGAATGAAAATAAACTTTAAACTTTGTTGAAGCGAAGCCAGCAGAGCTTAAATCGTCAATCAAGTTTGGCAGCTCGAAGAAGGAAAATAATTTTACGTTCTGAAAATTATTGACAATTTTATCCATCACAAAGTCGGATGTGAGATCAGTTGGAATCAGCAATTTATCGAGTTTTTTATTGATGATGTCGTCATTTTCGTTGAGAATAATGTCGCTTAAAATCCAATTTTTACCTTCCATTCTCGCCGATTTGGCATCGATTTTTTTATAAAATCCGTCATTATTATCGAATAACCAAACCGTTACTCCGCCAAACTCCGCACTCTCTCTGTAGGCTTTTTGTGCGCGGATGATAATTTCTTCTTGAGGTTTTTCGAGATTATTTTGTTTCACCCAAATGCCATTTTCTGGCTCAACTACTTCGCGAGTTTCATTTTTAGTATATTTTCCTTCCAGATAATTGAATTTTTTTAGCGCCATGACTGAAAGTGAATCGAAAATTGTGATCCAAAAAATTCCCAATAAAAAGGCAGATATGGCGATGGGGCGTAAAACTTCCCACAGTGAAAATCCACTCATTCTTATGATCGAGATTTCACTTTTTGAAGAGAGAGAAAAAAATCCGATGATCGACGAGATCAACACCAGAGAAGGAGCGATGTCGTTTAAAAAATCTGGTATTTGTAAAAATGCCATTGCCACTGAAATATAAATTGGAGTAGCTCCCTCCTTCATATGTTCCAATATATCGATGAGATTGATAAAAAAAATCAATAGCGAAAATCCCAAAATCACTTGCAAAAATTTGATCAGAAAATTTTTTGCGATGTAGAAATTAATCAGTTTTATCATGATTTTTGGCGGTAATTTTGTGTGAGCATCTTGACCGAAACTAATGTAAAAATCAGGCAATTGAGATAAGGCATCGCAGTAAATTTGGCGGAAGATTCAATCAGATTGAAACTGAGGATATTTAAAACCAAGAATGTAGTCGCTGCAATTATTCCGCTGACGATATTTCTAAGATTTCCTCGGCGATTGAATTGACCGTATAAAATAAATGCCAAGGCAATCAGCGTAAAGATCGGAGATAGTAGTGGATAAATAAGTCTTTCATGAATTTCTGCGCGAAACTTACTGAGCTCTTCTTCCGACACTCCTTCTTCAGGATTTATTAATTCATTCAAATAGCGCTCTTGAGATTTCCAGTGCATGGTGGTTTCGCTTTTTTGATTTTCGGTTAGATTAAAAACATAATTATCGAAATGCAGAATTTCTGATTTTCTTTCAGCATAGTTAAATTTTTGCACGCTGCCTTCTTCCATGTAGAGTAGAGCTGATTTATCCTCAATAATAATTTTACCAGTTTTGGCAGTTATTGTGATTGAATGTGCATCGTTTTCTGATTTTTTATCATGAAGAAAAATACCAGAAAGTTGATTTTTTTTGTCACGACCTTTGGCATAAATTGTGAGATTTTTTAGAGTCTCAAATGTTTGGGGGTTAAAGGATAAATTGGCGTAATTATCGGTGATATTATTGCGAGAAATTCGTAGTTCTTTATTGGCGTAAGGCATTAGATAAAACGAGAGAGTTAGGCAAAAAATAAAGGCAATTAAAGAGAGTTTTAAAATAGGTTTGCATATTTGAAATTTTGTCAGACCGGAATTTTTTAGAATGGAAATTTCATTGCTTACGATCAAGCGGTTGTAGGTCAATAATATTGCTGCAAAAAGGGAAATTGGCAAAATCAAAAGCAGCAGCCACGGCAGAATCAAAATGAAGAGATAGAAAAATTGGCTTAATTCTACGCCATTTTCCGTGATATATTTTACAAAAGGCACGGCGCGACTAAACCAGATGAGAAAGATCAAAATTGTGACAATCCCTAAAAAAGAAATTGCTGCTTTATTGAAGAGGTAGCGCGAATAGAGCATTAATAAAATTCTGTTTAATTTTTTATAACCTACGGCAAAGTAGAATCCTAATTCTTAAATCTTAATTCTTAATTCAATGTCACAGATAAAAATTTTTCTTAATGGCGAAGAAAAGATGCTTACAGAAAAAATGACCCTTTCTGATCTATTAAAACAGCTAGAGCTTGATAGTAAAAAAGTTGCCGTGGAAAAAGATTTAGAAATCGTAAATCAACATGATTTTTCTGCGGTGATTTTAGATGAAGGCGCAAGAATCGAGATTGTGCATTTTATCGGCGGCGGCTGAGAGCGGCGCAAAAGAAATTAATCTTTTGAGTAATTATTGTTAGAGGCGCCCTTAAACCCAGATCCGTCATTAGAAATTTACATAATTCGCCTTAGCCAAAAAAATACGCGGTTGAATCAGAATTTTTTAGTGCGCACTTATCAAGTGATAAGCTTACGCCTAAAAAATCCCGCTTCGCCCTTTATTTTCTCGGCTAAGCCAAATTCTGTTAAATTTCTAATGACGGATCTGGGTTAAAACTCAAAATTACCGGAAAAGACAATTTTTAGAGATGTCCTAGATGTATCGTCCCCTTGAGTAATGGAATTGATTTGCAACAGCCCCATTCTGGAAACTTTAATCTGAATAAACTCAGCTTCAAAAAGTTAGATTTTTCTCAGTTTAAAATCCAATATCGCTACATCAACAAAGAGGATTTATGGTTCAAGTTTTACATGCACGCGCCCATTAAACCCACGGGACTACGATTGCCATTCGAAAAAAAATTCAACAATCTCGGCATAATTAAAAAAGTGTGGTGCTAAAAACCCACTTTTCGCCCCCAATTTTTTAGCAGAATCCTGACCATTACTCAAGGGGATTGAACAATCTTAACCACCGCACTCATCATGGAGCTATTTCTATGCAGCAGTACTACCCCTTACCCTTACGCCCTGCACAGCTGTCGCCTTTGCTTTCCCCACTGTCGAATTCGGTTTTGCTCTGTGTGGTAAAGCCTCTTTAAAAGCTTGACCAGCTTGGTTAAGCATTTTTTTTAGCATAGCTTCAGATGGAGTATTAGCGGCTATCATTAGATCACTTTTCGTTTTTTCTAATGCAGTGGGATCGCTCTCGCTTTCATTGTCAGTATTTGCCTTTACTATCTTGTCAGTATTTGCCTTTACTATCTTCGCTTCAAGGTCGGCGATTTTAGCATCATATTTTTCAAAAATTCTTTGAGCATTTTGTACGGTATCTCCAACCCCAACGATACGCAATATTGCCCTGAGGGTTTTGTTTTTTTTAGGCTCTTCGAACCATTCTTTTATTTTGAGAGTTTTTTCCGCCGGAGGTAATGCTTTGTTTTCTTGAATTCTTATTCCTTCCGTTAGCCACTTTTCGGCTATGGCTGCCGCAATATCAAAGTCGGACTCTTTTGCCTTTTTTTTAGTCGAGGCGTTCGCTGCGCGTCTCTCATTATATTTTTTGAAAGCCTCCTCGCCAGCATAAATACTTAAATCTTGCTGATCATTGTTGCCACCATCAAAAGCTCCAGTGCTGGCCCAGCCAGAAATATTTAAGACTTCCTCCAATGATTCAGCCATTTTGCTACCACAATATTTCGCTCCAGCAAACCAAAAGCCGTTCCAATTTTTTGAAAATGAGCCGAGTCCATTAGAAAAAGTGGTTAAAGCCATGCTGGCATTGAATAATGTGCTTTCGCCAGTAAAGTTATTTTTGATCCAGTAAGCTGTGCCTTTTGCGGCAATATCCACTAAAGATTTGATAGATCCAATTACTACAGTTCCAGCAAGTGCCATTGGAGCGCCAATAACTAGACCAGCAGCTTTACCAATATTACTTGCAATACCACCTAATGCCTTGAGAAGTCCCATAAATTTTAATCGCGAAAGTTAATAAATTGTAGCGGAATAATGTAACTACCGCTCCGCAGAAGTACAATTGCTTCTTGCAAATCATCGCGTTTTTTTCCGTCGATACGAACTTCGTCGCCTTTGATTGAGGCCTGAACTTTCATCTTGGCATCCTTGACATTTTTAACGATTTGTTTGGCGATTTCTTGCTCAATGCCGTTACGTAATTTCACTTCCTGACGCAGCATATCGCCACCGACTTTTTCCTCTTTTTGAAAATCGAAAGCTCGAGCATCAATTCCACGTTTAGTGGCAAAAACTTTTAGTGAATCACGAATCGATTCCAGTCTATAATCACCGTCAGCAGTGATGATAATAAGATTTTCCTTGTTTTGTAACTCTACTGAAAATTTTGCGCCTTTGAAGTCGTAGCGATTGCTGATTTCGCGCAAAACTGAATTCACGGCATTATCAATTTCTTGCATATTGATTTTGGAAACGATGTCAAAGCTGGGCATATATGGCAATTAAGAATTAACAGTTAGCAATTAACAATTGGCGCTGTGGCAATTTTGTTAAGGGCGCCTCTAAAAATTAGGATTTTTCGAGGAATTTTGAGTTTTAACAAATTTGCGAGAAGGTAAGCGTATTAGATATACGTGCTCTCGAGCAAATTTGTTAAAACTCAAAATTACCGGAAAAGACAATTTTTAGAGATGTCCTTAATTGCTACTTGC
>CAMCMF010000023.1 GCA_945875865.1 Rhizobium sp. Q54 | reverse complement strand
TACGCCAACTAAAAAACGAAAATTAAAACGGTAATTATTTTAAATTTTGTAGCTGTTGTAAAATTTTACAAAACTTCGCTTACGCTCATCACCCTCACCCCAACCCTCTCCCCTCAAGGGAGAGGGAGCTAGACCGAGGTTTGGTTGAGCTTGGATTTTCATGCGTAGGCCCTGGTATATGGGGTTCCCCACGACTGTGGGGCGCAGGCCATCCTGCGTAAAAACAAAATCAATATCCCAAATTCAAAAACAAAATTTTAAAACAAATTCCATGAGAAAATTAATCTTCCTGTTACTTATTTTTTTTGGCGGTGAAGCTTATGCGCAACAAACAATTTTTAACGTTCCTTCTGCTGACGTCCTAGAAAAAGACAAAAACTTTCTACAGCATGAGTCGCAATTTCGCGGCAAAGATCAGGGTCAATTTTACAATAGCGCGAATTATTTTTCGCATGGGATTGGGAGCAATACCGAAATTGATGTCACGCAGTTTAATCTTAGCTCCCCAGCATCAGAAAATATTTCCGTTAGCGTCGGTACAAAAACTGTTTTACCCCTTGCCGAAAAAGAAAATGCCTATCAACCAAAATTAATTTTAGGCGCCATGTTACCAATTTCTTTACAAGGAAATGGTTCTGGACATTGGCTTTATGGCGCTTCAAGCATCACTCTACCACAAACAAATACCCGATTAACTGCAGGATTTAGCAGTGGGACCAAGCAAATGTTTGGCAAAAATGTTAATGCTTTTATGGGTGGAATTGAGCAAAAAATTACCAATGATTTTAGTTTGATTGGCGATTGGTATTCTGGACATCAAAATTGGGGGCTTGCCGCTCTAGGCTTCAGTTACGCACTCCCACAGGATTTTACTTTTTATGGCGGCTATCAAATTCCCAACTCAAAACGCAGCGGCAGAAATTCTTTCGTAATTGAAATCGCAAAAATTTTCTAACCAAAAGGGGTCAGACCCCTTCTGCTTCGTACATTTTTTTATAAAAACCACCTTGCGCCATCAGCTCGGAGTGATTTCCCATCTCAGCGATTTCACCGTCTTTAATAAAAATAATACGATTAGCATTTATCACTGAAGATAGTTTATGTGCGATGGTAATCACAGTTTTATCTTTCGCCAAATCTAACATCGCACTATTGATGAATTGTTCATTTTGATTATCGAGAGCTGAGGTTGCCTCATCAAAAAGTAAAATCGGTGAATCCTTGATAATAGCGCGCGCAATGGCAATTCTTTGACGCTCACCACCTGAAAGTTTGATGCCTTTTTCTCCAACAAATGTGTGCAATTTTTGCGGCAAATGATTAATAAAATTCAGCGCCTGATTGTTAGAAATTATTTCTTCAACTTCACGCTCGGTAATTGATTTATCGACATAAGCGATATTTTCAAAAACGCTGCCGGAGAAAATAAAACAATCTTGCGAGATGTAAGAAAAGTTTTTGCGCAAATCAGCAAATGACAGAAATTTTATATCACAATCATTGAGAATAACAGCTCCAGAATCAACGTCATAGAAGCGCAAAAGCAGTTGCAAAATGGTACTTTTTCCCGAGCCACTGGAACCAACAATAGCAATTTTTTCATGCGGTTTAATTTCTAAATTGAAATTTTTTAGCACTGAAATTTCTTTGCGACTGGGATAGGAAAAAGAGACGTCGCTAAATTTTATCATGACTTCTTTGCTGCTAGAAAATGGCTGTGGATCGGCTATTTCTCTAACTGGAGACTCGATCTCTAACAAAGAAAAAATTCGTGCTGCGGCGGCGGAAGCGCTTTGCATTTGTCCGGAAATTTGACTAAGCGACACCAAAGAAGTTGCCGTTACAACTGCATAAAAAAGAAAAGAAGAAAGATCGCCGGAAGTAATTTTTCCCTGCAAAACATCATGCCCCCCAACCCAAAGAACTAGAGCAATCCCACCAAATGCGCTAGCAATCACTGAAGCAATCATCAGTGATTTTAAACGAATTTTTTTCAGCGAAATTTCTAAAGATTCATCAACAATTTTACAAAAATTGCGCAGCTCTTTTTCTTCACATAAATAAGACTGAATGGTCTTGATGCCATTGATTGTTTCTTCGATATGCGAGCCGACAAGCGCTAAAGAATTTTGTGATTCGCTCGCCACATTTTTGATTTTTTTCCCCAGAAAAATAATCGGCGCAATCGCAAGTGGAATAAGACCAAGCGACAATAAACTTAATTTTATGCTGGTAAAAAATAGCAGTAAAATTCCGCCAAGAAATAACAAAAAATTACGCAGGAAAAATGAGATGTTGGAGCTAATTGCGTTGTAAAGTATGACCGTATCAACGGTGAGACGCGAGATCACATCTCCAACTTTCATCAATTCAAAAAATTCTGCTGAAACGCGAATGACGTGATCGTAAGTTTTGCGACGCAAATCAGCGACAACTTTTTCTGCTGCGGCATTGATCAAAGATGAGCGATAATAGCCAGCGACTGCCATCACTAAAACCGCGATGAGAAAGGCTAGAAGCGTGAGGTTGAGTGATAGGGAGCTTTTTGCAGCCAAGGCAAAATCGACAAGATATTTGATAGTTTTACCAAAAAATAAAACCATCAAAGCGGTTACGAGCAAAGCTAAAAATGCTAAAAAAACTTCCTTTTTATAAGGCTTAAAAAACGGTATCAGCGCCAAGAGATTTTTTTTATCGATAGGTTTTTTTACCTCTGACATCTATAAATTATTATGCGCTCCATCACAAAAAACGCCATTTTTGCTATGCTTACATCCGCAGAAATAAACGGTTTTAGTCTCAACCGCCTCATAGGCTACCGACTTCATAATGCTGGTACCATCTGCATTTTTAAAAGCTTTATGAGAGCCATCGCAAAAAGGTTGATTTTGCGAAGCGCCGCAGGAGCACCAAAAATATTTTTTACCGGCCTCAACATCGATTTTGAAGGGATGCTTAGCAGCGATTTTTGGTAAAATTTTCTGATCCATTTTATTAAAGAATAATATTATTAACTTCGTCAAAATCTAAAATTTCTATTCCCAGATTGTGAGCTTTATTTTGATAGCCCATATTCTTCAAAAGTTTTACTTCTTCAGGCAGCGGAACAAGAGCAATCACCATCACTTTATCAAATTTTATTCTACTCGCCGCCAATGATTTTAAAATCGAATCACGATATTTTGGATTGCCGAGATAGGCAACATATCGCTCAAATTTTTGTTTTAAATTTTCTTGAGCCCACATTTCATTTGTTTGCTTCGAAGCTTCATATTCATCAACATAACGACAAGACTTAAAATCAAGCAGATAGAGATTTCCTGAATTGCAAAAAGCCAATTCACACAACATTAATTTTGCTCTTTGTTCATCAAAATTTGCTGGCAAAAAATAATCCTTATTAGCCATTCGACCAGAGGCATTCATGGTTTTGATCAAGTCAGAAATTAAATTTTTTGTGTGATCATCGAGATGAGTTTGATGAGTTTTTTGCGTAATAACGGCTTTCTCTTCATGCATTTTTGGCGCATTCTTAACTGGCGCTAGAGTCAGGTTTGTAGAAGCTTTTTCAAAAAATTCTGAAATATTTTTTGATAATTTTCCGACAAGATTTTTATTGGTTTCAGTTTCTTGTCTGTAAGTGACATTGAGCTTTTTATAGAGATCATTGCCAATTTTAAACATGGTATCTTTGCAATCATTCATCACCGCATCCTGCATGAGTTGCCAATCATCAATCATTCTTTCCAGATCATGAATTTTTTGTAGGGTTAGTTCGATTTGTTTTTCAGCATTTAGGCGCAGCCTAACTTCATTTTCTTTTTCTTTACGCAGCTCGTCTATTTCAACTAAAAGATTTTGAATTTTGTTACCTTCAGTTTTTGTTTCTAACAACAGTTTATGTTCACTCTCTTTTAGCTCTTGCTCAAGTGTAGAAAATTTTTCGCGCATGCCTTTGATTTCAGCAGCGCTGGTAATACGAAAACGCGAATATCTGAAGTAAATAAAAATCATCATAGCTGCCATGCCAACATTGCTGATGATGATGTAGATCATATTTAAATACTTTGTGAGGTCAGGCGGGAAGCCACTTAAAGGGGTATATTATCAATTAACCTAAGTCCGTCCAAATAAACTGCAATAAATATTCGGGTGGGATTTTCGCAACTAAAATTGCTAATCAAATTTAGATTTTTTTCATCGCGAATTTCTAAATAATCAATTTTCTCGAAACCACTTTTTAGCAATTTTTCAGCTTGAAATGACAAGGATTCTGGATTTTTTTTGATCGCAAGTAGAGTTTGATAAATCTCTGCTGCCTTGATTTTGCTGGCATCTGATAGGTTTTGATTTCTCGATGACATCGCAAGTCCGCTTTTTTCTCGCAGAATTTCATGACCTAAAATTTGCACATCAAAATTTAAATCCCGCACCAAATTTTTAATAATTAAAAGCTGCTGGAAATCCTTCTCCCCAAAGATTGCTACATCTGGTTTTACGATATTAAAAAATTTTGATAAAATTAATGCCACACCTTCAAAATGCCCGGGGCGAGCGGCTCCACATAGACATTCGGTAAAATTTGTTGGCGAGATTTTAAACCCACTAGAATTTTTGGGAAAAATTTCCTCATCAGCCGGAGCAAAAATGCAACTAACTCCAATATTTTTCAGCAAATTTAAATCTGTTTCCAGCTGTCTGGGATATTTTTCGTAGTCCTTGGGATCATTAAATTGAGTCTTGTTAACGAAAATACTGGCCACCGAAATTTGACCAACTTCTGTTGCCCTTTTAAACAAGGAAAGATGACCTTGATGCAGAGCTCCCATAGTGGGAACGAAGGATATTTTTTTACCGACGGACTTTTCTTTTTTTAAAAAATCCTGCAATTCTTTGATAGTTTTTGCGACTAACATTTTATTTTGATTTGAATTGCAAAACCCTGTCAACGCCAGACAGATCTGATTTAAAAGCTTGAAGCGTAAAATTTTGCTCAGCAAAAATTTCAGTTATTTTTTCTTTTTGACCGTAGCCAATTTCAAGAAAAATTTCGCCATTTTCTTTTAAAAAATTTCGCGCTGCTACGGCAATTCTTCGATAAAAATCTAAACCGTCAACACCGCCATCTAAAGCTGATAAAGGCTCGTATTTATTGACTTCAACCTCTAATTCCAAAATATCTGCCGTAGGAATATAAGGCGGATTGGAAATGATTAGATCAAATTTTTCATCGGAATTAAGCGCTGAAAAAACATCGCTATTACGCAAATCTAAACGCGATAAAACTTTATGAGTTTCAGCATTTTTAGCAGAAATTTCTAAAGCTTTCTTGGAAATATCGAGACCGGTTGCTTGGGCTTGGTTGTAGAGCGTAAGTAAGGTGATAATCAAACATCCCGAACCAACGCCGACTTCCAGAATTTTTATTTGTAGAGCTTTATTAGAAAATTTTTGCAGCACTGCTTCGATTAAAATTTCTGAATCAGGACGCGGATCAAGCACATCGGAATTTACAAAAAAATCAGCACCAAAAAATTCTCTTTTATTTATGATATGTGAGATGGGCTCACGAGCAACGCGGCGCGCCACTGCTTTTAAAAAATCCTCTTCTTGCTTTAAATTCAACTCAAAATCCGGATTAAAAACTATCTGCTCTTTAGAAAAAGAAAGGGTGTGAGATAGCAGGATCAGAACATCCAATCCACTATTACTCACACCCGCATTCATAATCTCGCGTTTAGCTTGCGCCAGAATATCGGAAATCCTCATTAGAATTTTCCTAGCACTTCGCGCAATGGAATTTCATTGATAATGAAGTCGAGGTTCTTTTCTCTTCTAATGTCAAACTGCGCGATGCTTTCTTTACTAACAGCATTTTTGGCAGCCATTTCCTTGGCTACATTACCCAAATTTCCCGAGATTTTTTTTAGGAAATCATTGTAAGGATCAACTCCGGCATGATGGTTTGAAGCGATTAAATCGGCAGCTATATTCATGTCAGATGGTTTAGATTTTTCCATCATTTGATTCAATCCATCAGTCACATTTTTAATCAAATTATCAATATTTGTTACTTTGATTGACAACCCGCCAGAAGGTGTCGAATCATCTGGCAAAGCAGTCATTTCACCATTGATTGTAAGATCATAAAGTGAATTTGAGAATTTCAAATTAACGATGTTGAAAGTTTTGGTATATTGTAGCGGAGCTTCTTGGATCTTGGTTGGATCAAGCATTGGTTGTTGTTCGATATGATTCGGCGCTAAAACATATTCTGCACTCAAAAGAAAATTGCTTTTAATTACAGCTTCAGGATTTGGTAGAATCGCTGCAGCCTCGGTAGGATTTGCAACTACTTCGAGAGCGGTAACATTTGGAAGCGCAACTTCTGAAACGGGAGCTGAAGATTCTACAGCAGTAGCCGGAGTCAGAGCTGCTTGACCAGTAGCACTTGCAATATCTAATTGAGCTGGAATCAAAGCAGTAGAAGCGCTACCAATAGCAATTTCGCCAGTTTTAAGACCATTCATAATGTCTTTTTCCAAAGCATTTTTGTAAATATCCAAGATAGCAAAACCTTCGATATCTTTTATATCAACATTGATTTTGGTGATGATTTTATCACCTTCGCCAAATGAAGATTCAACATTCACCACCGAGGAACTTGCGGCATAAATCACAATTTTTTTATCATCAAGAATACGATAACCGGAATCCTTGTAGCTCAATTTTAGGATTCTGCCTTCGTCGAGAGTAGTCATTATTTCTGGAGCAGTATTGAATTCAACATTGGCAATCATGCCTTCTGCATCCTGTACCACAACAGGTTCTGGCAAAGTAACAACAAATTCAGAAGCGAATATTCCTGCAACAGCTTCGATATGTTTTACTACAACTTGACGCTTGTCTAATGCTGGGGTTGGGATATTAAATTTAAAATCCTTAATGGTAATTTTTTGTGAAAAAGGAAAGCCCGAAACTGAAATTTCTCCAATCGAAACATGTGCAGCATTTTCCGTCACAAATTTATTCACTCGCTTCTCGAGTTGACCGAGTTTGAAAAACCAAAAAACACTGTAAACTACTAGGGCTACAACTAATGCTGTGGCGAGCTTTATAGCTAAACTTTTATTCATAAAATTATTGGTTGATTGAGATGTTACGAGTTTCTTCAGGAACGGTTAGTGTTAAGCCATCCAATTCTTTAGTCATGATTATTTGGCAGCCCAATCTTGAGGTTGGAGTTAGGCCAAAAGCCAAATCAAGCATGTCTTCTTCGTCTTCACTAGGCTCTTTAAGCATTTCATAAAAACCCTTATCAAGGATGACATGACAAGTAGAGCAAGCAAGAGAGCCTTCGCAAGCGCCTTCCAAATCGATGTCGTTATTGTGAGCAGCTTCAAGAACTGTGGTTCCAACCGGAACATTAAATTCTTTTTTTTCGCCTTTGGTGATGAAAATTATTTTGACTGTTTCTGACATTAAATATTTTAGAAAAACTATGTTGCTCAAGTAGGGAAGTGCTTTTTAAAAAGCTCAAAATAAAAAGCAAAGATGTTTAGAATATACCGAATCAACTTCGAGAAGCTGATTCGGTATATTGATTTTGTTTTTACACGGGATGGCCTGCGCCCCCCATTGTGGGGAACCCCATATACCGACTCTTTATTTTTTAGTTCGGGTTCTTGAATCAGTTTCAGTATATAGGGCGCCTCTAAAAATTAGGATTTTTCGAGGAATTTTGAGTTTTAACAAATTTGCGAGAAGGTAAGCGTATTAGATATACGAGCTCTCGAGCAAATTTGTTAAAACTCAAAATTACCGGAAAAGACAATTTTTAGAGATGCCCTATACCCATTCGACTTCAAGAAGCCGAATGGGTATATTGATTTTATTTTTACGCAGGATGGCCTGCGCCCCACATTGTGGGGAACCCCATATACCGACTCTTTATTTTTTAGTTCGGGTTCTTGAATCAGTTTCAGTATATAACAGCCACATGACAAAAATTGTTTTATTCCAACCAGAAATTGCCGGCAATGTTGGAAGTATAATTCGCACTTGTGTTTGTTTCGATATTGAGCTGCACATCATTGAACCCTGCGGCTTTCCCTTCGATATGCAGCGCATAAAAAAATCTGCTCTTGATTACATCAATCACGCAAAAATTTTTCGTCACAGCTCTTTTGAGAATTTTTTTGCGACAGAAATTTTACAAAAAAATCAGCGCCTAATTTTAGCGACAACCAAGGGAGATAAAAAATATCACCAATTTAAATTTGAAAAAAATGATGTGATTTTATTTGGACAAGAAAGCGCTGGTGTAACTGCAGAGATTTTTGAAAAATCTCATCACAAAATTTTTATCCCAATGAAAAATGAAATGCGCTCGCTGAATATCGCTATTTCTTGCGGAATTATTTTGGCGAAAGCGGTGGAAGGTTTTTAGATAGGATTAACATTCGGACGAATTCCCAAAATCGGTGCAATATTTTTTACTACCCTTCCCGCTACAGGTGCAGCAACCATTCCACCGGTATTGAACATGTAGTTAGTGCGATCAAAAATTATGTAAACTAAATATTTCGGTTTGGAAATTGGAAAGACCGCGACGAAGGAAGACATCGTCAAACTTTCATTATAACCACCACCTTCAGCACGATTTGCCGTACCAGTTTTTCCACCCACTTCATAGCCTTCGATATTAGCTTTTTTCCCCGTTCCTTCCACCGCCGTTTTACGCAATAAAGCCCGCATCATTGCCGAAGTGGATTCCTTAATCACGCGCGAGCCCGATGATGGTTTAGTCATTTTCAAAAATAACGGCTGATGCATTTCGCCCCCGTTAACCATGGTTGAAACCCCAGTCGCCAAATGCAGCGGCGTAATCGCTAAACCATGTCCATAAGCGATGGTGTAGAGATTAATTTCGCGCCAAATTTTTGGATAAATCGGTCGACCTAAACCAGGAAATTTTATATCTAGTCTTTTTAACAAACCGAATTTTTCTAAAAATTCTTTTTGATTTTCGATGCCGATTTTATCAGCAATTTTCACGGTTCCGATGTTGGAAGAAAAAGCAAAAATTTCTGCAACCGTCATTTCGGGCTTTACAGCATGATCATCTTTAATGGTGAAGCGCCCATATTTTATCGGGTCGCGCACGTTATAAACATCATCCCACTTCACTAAATCCTTTTCAAAAGCGATGGCGTTAGTGAAAACTTTCATCACCGAACCAAGCTCGTAGATGCCATTAGTAACGCGGTTAAAACGCTGATCGGCGCTGGCATTAGCTTGCAGATTGGGATCAAAATCCGGCAAGGATGATAGCGCTAAAACTTCACCAGTCTCAATATCCATAACCACACCAGCAGCAGCTTTAGCGCGAAATTCTTCGACACCATTTACCAATTCATCATGTAAAATATCTTGCACGCGAACATCCATCGCGATCTTAACATCTTCACCATTTACCAATTCGCGATCATATTGCATTTCGATTCCGGCAAGACCTTTGCGATCAAGATCGACATAGCCGACATAATGGCTGGCGATTGATTTTTGTGGATAAACTCGGATGCGATCATCTTCAAAAAGTAACCCGGCCATTTTAATATTTTGCACTTCTTCAACTTGCGTTGGCGTCAGATTTCGGCGAATTAAAATCCATTGTTTGCTGCGTTTTCCGTCAGAAATTTTTTTCAAAATTTCATTAAAAGTCATATCAGGAAAAATCTGCGCAATAGCCTGCGCCATGGCCTGAGAGTCTTTAACTAAAATTGAACTAACATAGAGAGATTTGGTTTTGAGATCGGTAGCAACCAACACATCATTGCGATCAAAAATATTGGCGCGCTTGCCGATTTTATGCAGATCATAAATACCGCTAACCGTGACTTTATCGCCCATAACAACGATAAAAATCATACGCACAATAATCACAGAAAAAGCTGCGATAACGCAGAAATAAAGGAAGGCGAGTCGTGATTTTTTGAGCTCGATATTGGACATGCTGTCCTATTTTATTTCTGCAACCAAAGCTTTCACCGCCTCAACTGAGCGATTAAACATGGTTAATTCCTGAGTGTTTAATTTGATCTCAACAACTCTTTCCACGCCGTTTTTTCCGATGATTGCTGGCACGCCAATATACATGTCTTTCACGCCATATTCACCATTCAAATAAGCAGCAACTGGCAGAACTCTTCTGCGATCAAGAAGATAGCTTTCAGCCATAGAAACAGCGGATGCAGCTGGGGCGTAAAAGGCGGAACCGGTTCCTAAAAGTTTTACGATTTCAGCGCCGCCATCTCTGGTGCGTTGAATAATTTCATCGATTTTTGTTTTGGTGGTCCAGCCCATTTCGATCAAATCAGGAATTGGGATTCCGGCAACTGATGAATAGCGAATTAGTGGAACCATGGTATCGCCATGTCCGCCAAGCACGCAGGCATTTACGTCTTCAACTGAAACATTAAATTCGCGCGCCAAAAAAAGTGACATGCGTGAAGAATCCAAAACTCCTGCCATGCCAACAACTTTATTGGTTGGAAGGCCAGAAAATTTTTGCATAACATAAACCATCGCGTCCAAAGGATTGGTAATAACGATCACGAAAGCGTTTGGCGCATGTTGTTTGATGCCTTCTGCAACTGATTTTATGATTGCAGTATTTGTCGCCATTAAATCATCGCGACTCATTCCAGGTTTTCTGGCGATACCGGCAGTAACGATTGCTACATCAGCTCCGGCGATGTCGGCGTAATTATTTGTGCCGATCAAACTAGCGTCAAAATTTTCAACAATTGAAGATTGCTCGATATCCAAAGCTTTGCCTTTTGCAACTGAGTCCATCACGTCAAACATTACAACATCACCAAGATTTTTTAATCCGATAAGATGTGCTAAAGTACCGCCAATATTGCCTGCGCCGATTAGTGCGATTTTATTTCTTTTTTTCATTTTTGAGAAAGTTGGTTAAGAATTTGTAAAAAAACTTCTGCTTCGGTTTTTGTTCCGTCGATGATTTTGATGCGCGTATTTTTTTTGGCGAGCGCTAAAAATCCAGCACGTACTTTTTGGTGAAATTCTAATCCGAGTTTTTCGTAACGATTATTATCGGATCTGTTTGCGATACGCTCAAATGCTGCTTCAACCGGCAGATCAATTAAAAAAGTAATGTCTGGCGCAAAATCACCAATCGCGATATTTTTTATTTCCTCGATGAGTTGGTAATCAAGTCCAAAAGCCGAACCTTGATAGGCGAAAGTCGAGTCAAAAAAACGATCAGAGATTACAGTTTTTTTTGCAGCAAGCGCTGGCTTTATTAGCTTCTCGACATGTTCGAGACGCGCAGCAAAATTTAAAAATAATTCCGTTTTCGCGCAAAGTTTTTCAATTTTTTCATCGATTAAAATTTCACGAATTTTTTCTCCAGCTTTTGTACCGCCTGGTTCGCGAGTTAAAATTGCGTCGATTTTTTGGGAGAGAAAAAACTCGTGCAATTTCCTTACTTGCGTTGATTTTCCACTGCCTTCAATTCCTTCAAATGTAATAAACATGCAAAATCCTAAAAATATTTTAATTAGCGGAGCCAGTAGTGGACTTGGCTTTGAGCTTGCTATTGCTTATGCCGCAGCTGATATAAATTTATTTTTATGCGGCAGAAATAAGGAAAAATTGGATGAAGTAAAAATCATTTGTGAGCGCTTAAAAGCAAATGTTTCCTATAAAGTTTTCGACATAAAAAATTCTACCGAAGCAAAAAATTGGATTGAGGAAATTGAAGAAAAATATGCGCTGGATTTAGTAATCGCCAATGCCGGAATTTCTGCCGGAACTGCTGAAGGCAGCGAAAGTTTTGCGCAAGTCAAAGAAATTTTTTCTACCAATCTCGACGGAGTTTTAAACATCATTCATCCGGCGATTGAAAAAATGCTAAAACGTAAAAAAGGTCAGATTGCTTTAATGTCATCACTGGCAGGATTTCGGGGGTTGCCGAGCTCTCCTGCTTATTCGGCAAGCAAAGCCGCAGTTCGAGTTTACGCTGAATCTTTGCGCGGAAATTTAGAGAAATTCGGAATCGAAGTAAATGCGATTTGCCCTGGTTATATCAAGACTCCGATGACTGATGTGAATGATTTTCCAATGCCATTTTTAATGCCGGTTAAGAAGGCGGCACAGATCATCAAGCTTGGTCTGGCGAAAAATAAATCACGCCTCGCTTTTCCTTTCCCACTCTATTTTGTAGTTTGGTTGGCAGCTCTACTTTCAACCAAAATCACCGATCCAATTTTTGCAAAATTGCCCAACAAGAAAGCATTGAAAAACTAGAGCTTGAAGCTGATTTGGTATATACCGAAACTGATTCAAGAACCCGAACTCAAAAATAAAGAGTCGGTATATGGGGCTCCCCACAAGCGTGGGGCGTGCGCCGTCGCGCGTAAAAACAAAATCAATATACCGAATCGGCTTCTTGAAGCTGATTCGGTATATTACTAAAAAAGGGATTCGAAATTAATTCGAATCCCTTTTTTTTAGAATATTTTTCTGTTAGAAAATTACTTTTTAGCTTCAGGTTTTTTTGCAGCGGCTTTTGGAGCAGCAGCGCCAGCGGCGGCGGCTGGAGCAGCGGCGCCTGCAGTACCGGCAGCTGGAGCAGCAGCGCCTGCAACTGGAGTTTCTTCTTCAGATTTACCACGACCAACAATACTTCCAATCAAGAAATTTGTTTGGTTAGTTAATTTAACTCCGGCTGGAATTTTCAAACTTTCAGCTCTGATTTTATTACCGATATGTAAATTGCCGGCGTCAATTTCGATTTTTTCTGGAATAGATTTTTCACTATCACAAACAACTTCAACCTTACGCATAACGATGTGAAGGAAGCCGCCTTTTTTCAAGCCAGGAGATTTATCTTGATTGATGAAAACCAATTTTGGCTTAGCGATGATACCCTTAGTTTCGTCGCAAGGAAAGAAATCAACATGCACTGGACGATCAGAAACTGGATCTAATTCAATTTTGTGAGCAATGACTTTCATTTTTTTGCCAGCAAGTTCAAGCTCGATGACAGTAGTGGTCACGCCACCTTTAAAATATTCTTGCTCGAATTCTTTTACCGGAAGACTCAAATTGATATTGCCGTTTGTAGAATAAATCACCGCAGGGATTTGTCCCGCTCTTTTGATTTTTTTAGCTGCAGCGGAACCTAATTGTTCTCTTTTTTCTGCTTTTAATGCGATAGACATGAGATGTTAATTATTGAAATTATAGACCCCCTCTAAAAGGAGCGCGGCAAGCTATTTACCGAAGTAAAATAATCAAGATTATATTTTGGCTAGGCGGGAAAGGACTTCTTCAACGTGACCATTAACTTTGACTGAGTGCCAAATTTCAACGATTTTACCCATTTTATCGATCAAAAAAGTACTGCGATCAATGCCCATATATTTTTTGCCAAACATCGATTTTTCTTTGATCACGCCATAATTTTTACAAACTTCGCCATCTTCATCAGCCAACAAATTGAAGCTTAAATCATATTTTTCGATGAAGCGGCAATGGCTGGCGATATTATCTTTTGAAATGCCCAGAATGATGCAATCAAGCTTTTCAAATTCTTTAATTTTTTTGGCAAAATCCTGTGCTTCAATAGTACAGCCTGGAGTGTCATCTTTAGGATAAAAATACAAAACGACATTTTTTCCCTTAAGCTCCGAAAGCTCTATTTCAGAGCCTTCATCACTTTTTAGTGAAAAAAGTGGCGCTGCTTGTCCAATTTCTACTGTCATTATTTATTTTTTAACTTTTGCCACTTTTCTTTTTTTCACCGGCTTTTCTGGCACTACTTCCGCTTTAATTTGCGCAATCACTTCATTGAAACGTGATTGACTGCAAAGACCAAGCAACACAACGTCGCGCGCTTTAATATTTTTCATATTCCAGTGATTTCTACCGCGAATCGAATCGATCATTTTATCGGTCGTTCCCACCAATTTTTTGATTTGTCCATTGCTGATATCTGGGTAATATTTCAACAAGTAAGAAATGCCGTCTGGCTTGTCTTGGCGACGGGCAATTGGAGTATATTTTGAAGCTTTTTCAGCAGTTCTAATTTGGCTCGAAATGCTTTTATTCAAAACTAAAATTGTGCTGGGATTTTTTTCGCAGCGCGCAATTTCTTCGGTAGTTAATTGAGCAGAAAAAATTGGATTTTGTCCGATGATTCCGGCAGCAACATCGCCATCAGCAATGCCCTGCACTTCCAAGGCATGCAAACCACAAAAATTAGCGATTTGTAAAAAAGTTAGGGAAGTGTTTTCAACTAGCCAAACAGCGGTTGCTTTGCGCATTAAAGGTAATTCTTGTGTCATTTTTATGAAAAATTAGAAAGTGAAATGAAGCGCGAAACTTAATCCATTACTATCCTTAAAAGCAAGAAATCTATGATGATTCTCCTCTCTCCTGCCAAATCTTTGGATTTTGAAAGTGACTTTAATTGCCAAATCTCAAGCATTCCGCAATTTGAAAAAGAAGCGCAGAAACTTAGCTCTGAGTTAAAAAAATTCTCCGCTTTAGATCTTGAGAAGTTAATGGATATAAGCCCGAAGCTTGCCACATTAAATTTTGAACGCTGGAAAAATTTTAAGAAAAATCCTGCGCGTCAGGCGCTTTTAGCCTTTGATGGTGATGTTTACGCTGGAATAGAAAAAGGAAAATTCGACGAACAAGATTTTAATTTTACTCAAGATCACTTGAGAATTTTATCGGGACTTTACGGAATTTTACGCCCGCTTGATTTGATCAAACCTTATCGACTTGAGATGGGATTTTCTCACAAAAATCTTTACGAATTTTGGAGAGAAAAACTAGTGAAAGAAATTAATAATAGTGATGCTAAATACTTGATAAATCTGGCTTCGGAGGAATATTTCGCAGCAATTGATCAAAAGAAAATCACTCAACCAATCATCAATATTTCTTTCAAAGAAAAGAAAAATGGCGCCTTAAAAATTATCGGAATAAATGCAAAAAAAGCGCGAGGATTAATGACAAATTTTGCGATTAGAAATCGCATTACAAATCCAGAAAAATTAAAAGATTTCTCGCAGGAAAATTACAAATTTGACAAAAAAATCTCCGATAAAAATAATTGGGTTTTTACTCGATAAATATGAAAAATTTCACTCACCAAAATTTTACAATTCATCAATTTGAAGAGCTAGAAGGCACCAACTCTCACGCCCTTGAATTAGCGAGTTTAGCCCAGATTTTTGATCACGAAATTATTCTGGCTAATTCGCAAAAATCGGGGCGCGGAAGAAAAGATAGAAAATGGGAATCACCCCCAGGAAATCTTTATTTTTCGCTGGTTCTCCAGCCGAAAATTTCTTTAGAAAAAATTCCGCAAATTTCTTTGGTAGCGATTGCGGCTTTACGTTTAGCGATTGAAAAAATTGCACCAGAAATTTCAATTTCAAATAAATGGCCCAACGATCTTTTAATCAATGATCACAAGATCGCAGGACTTTTACTCGAAAGCAAAATTTCTGGTAAGGAATGCAATTTTATAATTTTAGGAATTGGCGTAAATCTCGTTTCAAATCCCGAAAATACAATTTTTCCTGCCAGCAATTTGAAAAATTTTACCATCGAAATTTCGCCAGAAAATTTACTAAAAAATTTCTTGAATGAATTTGAAAAACTTTACCAAAACTGGCTGGATTTTGGCTTCACCGGAACTCGCCAAATCTGGCTGCAAAAGCCTTATCGCTTAAAAGAAAAAATTACTGTTAGACTTGATGAAAAAACTATCGAAGGAATTTTTGAAGATGTGGATTTGGAAGGAAATTTGCTGCTAAAAATCGATGGGAAAATATTAAAAATTTCCACCGCCGACGTTTCTTAAGTGTATTAGAGCAAATTTGTTAAAACTCAAAATTACCGGAAAAGACAATTTTTAGAGATGTCCTCTAGGAATTATTTTTTATCAAGCTCATAAGCGTCATGCAAAATTCTCACCGCCAATTCACCATATTCTTTGGCAATCAAAACTGAAATTTTGATTTCAGAAGTTGAGATCAAAAGAATGTTAATTCCTTTATCAGCTAAAGTCTTGAACATAGTGTAGGCAACGCCGGAATGACTAATCATACCAACGCCAATCACTGAAATTTTGGCAATATTATCGTCGGTTAGAGCTTGCTCATATTTCACTTCATCCTTGATTGAATTGATGGCTAATTTTGCGCGCTCCAAATCTTCTCTGCCGGTAGTAAAAGTGATGTCGATAAAACGTCCGTCAGAGCTGATATTTTGTATGATCATGTCGACGTTAACTTCTTTTTCAGCTAATGCCCCGAAGATCGCCGATGAAATACCGGGATGATCTGGCATTTTTACTAAAGTGATGCGCACATCGCTTTTGCTGTAACTGATTCCAGTGACCATTCTACGTTCCATAATTTCCTCATTATTGTTGACTAAAACTGTTCCCGAAGAATCCGTAGCTTCTTCGAAAGTTGATAAAACTCTAACTCGCACATTATGTGCCATGGCCATTGCAACTGAGCGGGTTTGCAAAATTTTTGAGCCACTATAAGCCATTTCCAACATTTCTTCATAGCTGATTTTTTTCAAACGACGAGCCTTGTCGGTGATGCGCGGATCAGTAGTGTAGACCCCATTCACGTCCGTATAAATATCGCAAAGATCAGCTTTTACTGCTGCGGCGATTGCAACCGCAGAAGTATCGGAGCCGCCGCGACCAAGAGTAGTAACGCGGTTTGATTCCTCATTAATTCCTTGAAAACCGGCAATCACAATCACATCAAATTCCTCAAGTGATTTTAGCAAAAATTCACCATCGATTGATTCAATGCGCGCCTTACTGTGAACAACATCAGTTTTAAGCGGAATTTGCCAACCCAAAAAAGAACGGGCCTTGTAACCAACCGATTGCAACTCAAGCGCCAAAAGGCCGCAAGTGACTTGTTCACCAGTTGCAATTATTGAATCATATTCACTTAAAGCGGCATCATCAATCAAAGAGGAAACTTCATTACAATAACCCACGAGCTGATTGGTCACGCCAGACATTGCCGACACAACTACGATAACTTTATTTTTTTTGTCGAGTTCAGCCTTCACTCTTCTGGCAACATTTTTAATGCGCAGAATATCGCCAACCGAAGTACCGCCGAATTTTTGAACTATTAACATTTTTTCGTTACTGAAATTAAAAGAGCCGCGCAGTTTTTTTATTATGAAGATTTTCTCAAGGGGAGATTTGAATTGGCTTCGGTATATTGTATTTTGTTTTTACGCAGGATGACCTGCGCCCCCCGGTCGTGGGGAACCCCATATACCGACTCTTTATTTTTTAGTTCGGAGATTTGAATTGGCTTCGGTATAGATTGATTTTGAAAAGCCTAAATTCTAAAAATCATGACTCTTCATTTTTTTATAAAATCATTTCCCCCTTCGCAATGCAACTATTTCGCAGACTCGCCAGCAATTTATTTTTCAAAATTATTTTAGGTTTCGTCGCTTTGAGCTTCGTTCTTTTTGGAATTAGCGGTTTTATTCTGGGCAGCCCAAATTTATGGATCGCAAAAATTGGCAATAGCACAATCAGCTCCAACGCCTTCAACAAAGCTTTACGCGCTGATCGCGATATAGTTTTAGCCAGTAATAAAAGTAAAGAAGCGACAGAATATGTTGAATCGGAAAGCTTTAAATCAGATGTGTTGGGCCGCATGGTCAACAAAATCATGATCGAAAAACTCGGCGCTGATTTTGCGATTTCTGCCAACAAAAAAATCATTCTCTCAGCCATCGCCAAAGATCCCTCATTCAAAAATAAAGATGGCAAATTTGATCATGATAAATTCAAAAACTTTCTTACTAATAATGGCTTGAATGAAGAGAGATATGTCAATGAAATTGCCAGCGATGTTACTTCAGTGATGGTCTTACAAACCCTTTCCATCGCTGCTCCAATCAGCGATTTTGAAATAGCGCAAATAGAAAATTTTAAACAGGAAAAGCGCGTTGCTGATATGGTAACAATTTCAGAAAAAAATGTCACAAATCTTGCTCGACCAAGCAAAGAAGAAATCGAAAAATTTTATGCAGAAAACAAGCAAGGCTACAATTTACCAGAGATGCGCAAAGTTTCTTATATCCAATTTTCTAAAAAAGATTTCAGCAAGGATTTCGCACTTTCCGACCAAGATATTCTCGCCGAATATGAGAAAAATAAATCACAAATGATGCAGCCGGAAAGTAGAAATTTTTATCACCTACTTTTTGAAAAAGATGAAGAAGCAAAAAGCTTTGTTGAAAAATTGAAACAGGTTGCCGGATCAGATAAATCAAAGCTCAAAACCGAATTTGTTAAATTAGCAAAAGAGCTAAAACACAAGGATCAAAAAGCAATTACACTGAATGAAATTACCGAAAGAGATTTGATTCCACAACTGGCTGAAGTTTCTTTCAAACTCACTATGGAGCAGGTAAGTGAAGCCACTCAAAGCCCTCTTGGTTTTCACGTATTTTTATTAACCGGCATTAAACCATCTCAAGCACTTTCTTTCGCCGCCGCCAAAGACAGCCTAAAAAAAACCATGCTGAAAGATCGCGAAGATAAAATTTTGCAGGGAAAAGTTTCGGCAATTGATGACATGCTTTTGACTTCAAACTCACTTGCTGAAGTCGCAAAAAAATTTAATCTAAAAATAAATTCATCAGCAGATTTTGATGTTTCTGGACAAAATGAAAAATCTCAGCAAATCCCTGAAAATGCTAGCTTGGAACATTTTGCTGAAAATGCTTTTGCCCTAAAAGAAAATCAAACTTCAAAGATTTTTTATGCCAAAAATTCTGTAGGATTTTATGCGATTAAATTGGAAAAAATTATCCTAAGTCGTGAAAGAAAATTGGTAGAAGTTGAGTCGCAAATAGTTGCGGATTTACTCAAAACTAAAAAAGTAAAAACCCTAAAAGATCTCGCGAAAAAGATTGCTGATGAGATCAAAGCAAACCCGAATTCTGCTGCAGACATTGCCTCTAAATATCACGCTTCCTTCGAGAAAAATCATGAATTTGCGCGCTATCTTTATGTCACCGTAAAAGAGCGTCAAATGGCTTATCAAAGTAAATTTCTGGAAGCGCTTTTTGATCTAAAATTAAATCAAGCAACTTCAGCAATTTTGCAACAGGATCAAAGTTTTAGCATCGCAATTCTGCGCCAGATTAAGAAAAAAGACGTCAGTGGAATGCAATCTGTAGAACAAAGAACCAAAGCCGCGGAAGAGTTACGAACTGAAATTATGAGCGAATATAATTCTTATTTACTCAAGCGCTATCCGGTGAAAGTAAATGAAAAAATCTCCGCTAAAAAAGAAGAAAAATAACGCCACTCATGTCTTTCAATTTTTCTGAAAAAAAATTTAATTCTGCGCTAAAAAAATCTGGCTCGACGGTTTTATTTAAAAAAATTTCTACCGATAAAATCACGCCAGTTCTTGCTGCTTTAAAAATTTCAGAAAAATTTTCTTCGCCGCATTTTCTTCTCGAATCAGTTGAAAATGGACAAAATCGTGGACGCTTTTCCGTCTTCGGGTTCATGCCGGATTTAGCCTGGAAATGTCTAGGTGAGAAATCTTTCATCAATAAAAATTTTGCCAGTAAACGCGAAAATTTTACCGAAGAAAAAGGTCATCCCATAAAAAATTTACGCCGATTGATCAAAGGCTCTCGCATCAATTGGAGCGACTTAGATTACGGCGGGCAGAGCCTTCCTTCGATGTGCAGCGGCATCTTTGGCTATATGGGCTATGACATGATTCGTCTGATAGAAAAAATGCCCAATCACAATCTCAAAGATGAATTAAAAATTCCCGATAGCATTTTTATTCGCCCCCAAATCATGGTGGTTTTCGACAGCCTTTTTGACTGCGCTTTAATCTGCGCGCCGGTTTTTTCGCCGAGCAAATTTAGTGATGTTGCCGCGAAAATTTTACTTACCGAAGCCCTACTTAACTCCTCGCGCGAAATCCCTGCAATCACGGTCAAACCTACTTTTAATTTTAAATCAAATTGCTCGGAAGAAAAATATTGTGCCATGGTTAAGGTCGCAAAAAAACACATCATCAATGGCGATATTTTTCAGACTCTTCCTTCACAGCGCTTCACTTCAAAATTCGATAAAAAAATTCCCGAACTTTCTTTTTATCGCGCTTTGCGTTCGATAAATCCTTCGCCATTTTTATTTTATTTAAAAGTTGATGATTTTGTGTTAAGCGGCGCTTCTCCTGAGATCATGGTGTCTTTGAACGATAGGAAAATTACTATTCGTCCTTTAGCTGGCACCAGAAAAAGAGGAAAAAATCTGGCCGAAGATAAAAAAATTGCCGCCGAACTTTTGGCTGATGAAAAAGAAGTCGCCGAACATCTAATGTTGATCGACCTAGGCCGCCACGACGTCGGCAGAGTTTCAAAAGCTGGTTCAGTTGTGGTAACAGAAAAAATGAATGTCGAAAATTATTCCCATGTTATGCATATTTCTTCTAATGTTGAAGGAGTTCTGGATAAAAAATATGATGCGCTAGATGCTTTAATCGCTGGCTTCCCTGCTGGCACGGTAAGCGGTGCTCCAAAAATTCGCGCCATGGAAATCATCGAAGAAATGGAAGAAGTGAAACGCAGTTTTTACGCCGGATGTGTAGGATATTTTGCCAGCAATGGCGATATGGAAACCTGTATCACGCTGCGCTCTGCTTTGATCAAGGATGAGAAAATTTATCTACAAGCCGGAGCTGGAATTGTCTTTGATTCAGATCCGAAATCGGAATATCAGGAATGTATTAATAAGGCTTCAGCGCTGATGAGAGCTTGTGAGAAGATTAAGGAGTTTTTGTAGCCGATCAAAATCACCCGTCATCGCAACTTTGTTGCGACGCCACCCTCTTTTTCAAAGAGGGCTTGGGACTGAAACCCTCTTTGAAAAAGAGGGTGGCGCGAGGAGCGTCGGGTGATTTTACCTTCCGTAATAAGCAGTAAAACTCGCCTTCGCCAAGATGCTTTGATTAATCATAAATCCCGCTAAAGCTGCAGTTGCACCTTCGCTCAAATCAAGTCTTTCTGCTCTTAACGCGTAAACTGTAAAAATATAGCGATGGGCTTTCTCCTTGATTGGTGGGCAGGGGCCACCAAAATTGAAAGCGCCGAAATCATTGCGCACTTGCATCACCCCTTCTTCCAAATTGAACTGATTTTTTTCGCCGAAATTTTGTGGCAATTCGGAATATTTTTTGGGAATATTTAAAACCAACCAATGCCACCAGCCACTTCCTGTTTTGGCATCTGGATCATAAACAGTTAGCGCAAAACTTTTAGTTTCAAGCGGAGCATTTTGCCAAGAAATTTGCGGTGAAATATTTTTTCCTGTGCAACCAAAACTGTTGTAAACATGCTTGTTTGGGATCATAACTCCATCTTCCAAACTAGCGCTTTTGATTGAGAATGATGAAGCTTGGGGCGCCGCTTGAGACATCGAACAAGAAACAAAAAATAAAGTAAAAATCAGCGAAATTATTTTCATGTTATAACCACTTTTTACGTTTGAAAATTAGCAGCGGAATGATCGAAGAAAATAGCATTAAACCCAGCGCAAAAGGATAGCCGACACTCAAATTTAACTCCGGCATAAATTCGAAGTTCATGCCATAAATGCTGGCGATCAAAGTCGGCGGCATGAAGACCAACGACACTACAGTAAAAGTTTTGATCACTTTATTTTGTTCAATATTCAAGAAACCCAAAAAGGAATTTTGCAAATATTCCAAACGTGTGAAATTGAAATTAGCATGCTCAATTAGTGAGTTGATATCCTTGATGATGGAGCGCAAACGATTGTAACTATCGAGCATTAAATCTTCATTACGCAGCAATGATGAAAGCACGCGCTGCTTGTCAAACAAAGCTTCGCGCAGCGACATGGTTAAATCCTGACATTCATTTATTTTCAAAAGCATCTTCTCATCCAAAGCGCGATCGTAAGTAATTTTGCGACTGATATCAGCGACATGTTTTGAAACCGCTTCGGTTAAATCAGCATCGAAATCAACACGCGCTTCAAAAATCGCGATAAAAATTTTTGCCGGAGTAGAGAAAACTGCCGGATATTGTTTAATTTTTTTCACCGTTTCGGAAATCACGCGGCTATCAAAATAGCGCAAAGTCAGCAAAGTTTTTTCGGTGAGAATGAAGGACATTTCATTCTCTTCCAACTTGCCGCTGTGAGGAATTATGTTGATGAAAGTTGAGTTAACTTTGATGACACCAGAATTTTCAAGATAGCGCGAAGAAGTTTCGATTTCCTCTTGTTGCTGACGCGTTGGAAAACTGATATTGTAAAAAGCTTCAACCTCTTTGATCTGCTCCGGCGTGGGATCCTGAAGATCTACCCATAAAATATTTTCTTTCACTTCAGTAAAATTTTTCACTTCATAAAGTGAAGAAACTTTTAACTGAGAATAGTTTGGTAGTTGAAAAATGCGGATCATGACAAGTAACAAGTAAGAATTAACAATTAACAATTTCTTCACACTCCAAGTGCTAATTGTTAATTGCTAATTGTTAATTTTCTAAAACGTTGTTCCGAAACTAAAACGAAAATTCTGCGTTTGGTCATATCTTTCGCTTTTGGTAACTTTAGAAAAATCCAAACGAATTGGTCCCATCGGTGAAGCCCAAGCAATACTGAGTCCGTAAGATGAGCGCAGAGATCCCGAATCTTCAATATCAGCACCGATGCGACTTCCTGGATCAACACCTTTCACCGTTCCATTATCGGAAAATAAAATTCCATTAATCCCCAACTCACGCGGCAAACCAAGTGGGAAAGTATATTCCAGCGTTCCAACATAGTAACTTTTACCACCAATAATATCGCCACCAACCGCACTGCCAGCAGCATTTTTAGTGCGTGGACCGATACCGGCATATTGGAAACCGCGGAAGTTATTACCACCCAAAAAGAAACCATTATTACTGCGGACATCTTGTCCAATCCCTGCAACCGAACCGCCTCGCGCCAAGATTTTAAAAATGAAATCATTGTTAAAAGTTGGAACATAAACTCCTGCCGAACCTTCGTGGCGCAGGTTTTTTATATCACCGCCAACGCCACTATAATCCTCTGAGACCGTTAAATAATAACCTTTTTTTGGATTCATGCGATTGTCTCTTTTATCGTAAGTGAAGCTTTGTCCAACTCCCGAAGTAGTGAAACTTCCTTGCAAAGCTCTGATGCTAAAAGAGGCGTTATTATCAATGCTGCCAATGTTTTGGCTGCTGTAAGAATAGCGCAATTGATGTCCCAAAAATTCTGTGATCGCATAATTGCCGCGGAAAGTTATGCCTTGCGATTGCTGATCGTAAGCGAAGGAATAACGCTTTTGCATTTCATATTGAAAAATATCGAAGCCGACATCGATGGCACGTCCCATGAAATAAGGCCTAGTATAATTCAATTCATAACTGGAATTGATGAAGGATTTTTGTACATTAAAACCCAACTCCTGACCGGTTCCAAAAAGATTTCTTTCTTTGATTCCGGCATTGGCGGTGACTTTATTTACCGTCGAATAACCAATCCCCAAATTCACTTCGCCGGTCTTTTTTTCTTTCACCTCAATATCCAAATCAACCTTGTCGCTATTGCCTATACGCTTGGTTTTAAATTCAACTTTTTCAAAAAATCCTAGATTTTCCAAACGCTGTTTTGAGCGATTTATTTTTGTTATGTTGTAGGGATCACCATCGCGCATGCGCAGTTCGCGACGAATTACTTCATCGATAGTTCGGGTATTTCCAGAAATGTGAATTTGATTGATGTAAATGCGCGGCGTTTCCTGAATTACGAATTCAACATCGATAGTTTTATCTTCACGATTACGTTTCAAAGCTGGCTCGATATTTGCAAAGGCGTAAGATTTTTCCGACATCACTTCCACCATTTTTTCGATGGTTTTTTCGATCAAATCGGCGTTGTAAACCTTACCTTTTTTGATGAGGATTTCTTTTTCCAAAATTGAACTATCGAATTTCTCTACATGGTTGGCGATCGTGACGTCACCAACATCATATTTGATTCCTTCTTCCAATAAAAATGTGATAAAAAAACTGTCTTTTTGCGGCGAAATTTGTGCGACGGCGGAGACAACTGCAAAATCAGCGTAACCTTTTGAAGTGTAAAAGCGGCGCAATTTTTCCTTGTCGAATTCCATGCGATCGGAATCGTAAGTGTCGCTTGATGAAAGAAATTTCCACCATTTTGATTCCTTGGTAGAAATTTCCGCTTCAAGATCGGCATCAGAGAAGGCTTGGTTTCCCACTAAATAAATGCTGGCGATTTTTGCTTTTGGCCCTTCAGAAATATCAAAAATTAACTCGATGCGATTCTGACTTTTTTGAATAATTTTCGGATCGATTTTGGCGAGGAATCTGCCGCTTTTGAGATAGATATCATTGATGCGCTTCAGATCACTTTCCAGCTTAGTCTTACTAAAAATTTCACGCTTTTTCAAACTGAGTTCACTTTGTAATGCTTCATCTTCGATCTTTTTATTTCCGACAAATTTTACTTCAGAAATAATGGGATTTTCTGCAACCTCGACAATAATTTTATTTCCTTCGCGATAAATTTTTGAGTCAGAAAAAAGATCAGATTCGTAAAGTTTTTTTAATCCTTCCTCAATTGCTGCATCGGAATTTTTTTTCAACGAAGCGAGATTTAGATAAGTCATCACCTCAGCTGTTTCTAGTCTTTCATTGCCCCTAACTTCAATAATTCGATCCGCTGCAAATACCGCAAAGCTATGCAAAAAGATCGCAAGAAACAGCAATATTTTCGGATAGAATTTTTGCATTATTGGCAGGAAAGTTAAGGGCGGGAGAAGTTGTGCGCAAAACTACTGACGCAAGTTTTTGATTTCAAGTTCGCAAAAATCACCCGTCATCGCTTGCGCGATTCCACTCTCTTTTGCAAAGAGGGTTAAGAAGAGACCTAACTTGACTTTTACAAAAAAATTAACAATTTGCGCGCCGTTCTTCTCACTCAGTGATGTAGCCGTCAGTTGGGCATTAATAAATTTTTTACGGTTATGTTGCGATTTCTAATTTTGATTTCACTTCTGTTTTCTTCTCCAGCCTATAGCTCTTCTTTTGGTGATTTTTTCAATCCAAAAAAAAGGCAACATATCCACATGGTTGGATCTTCCACGCTTTATCCCTTCTCCGCAGTAATTGCCGAAACTTTTGGTCGCGATACCTCATTTAAAACTCCCGTAGTTGAAGCAACTGGAACTGGTGGTGGCTTCAAACTTTTTTGCTCGGGAGTTGGTTATCGCTATCCAGATTTTGCTAACGCTTCACGCAGAATTGAAAAAAGTGAAATTGCTAAATGCCAAGAAAATGGCGTCAAAGAAATTGTCGAAATCAAAATCGGTTATGATGGCATCGTCCTAGCAAATTCAAGCTTGGGCAGAAAATATAATCTCACAAAAAAACAGATTTTTTTAGCACTCGCCGCCAGAGTTCCTCAAGAAAAAACCAAACAACTTATCGAAAATAATTACCAAAAATGGAGCGAGATCGATCCATCGCTGCCAGCAATTAATATCGCAATTTACGGACCACCGACCACCTCGGGAACTAGAGACGCCTTCGTCGAATTAGTTATGGAAGATGTATGCATGAAGATGCCAGAATTTGCCTCAGCTTTTCCTGACGTCAAAATTCGCAAGAAAAAATGTCATGTAATTCGCAGCGACGGACATTTTATCGAAGCCGGAGAAAATGATAATCTCATCGTGCAAAAATTAAAAAATGACATTGATGCTTTGGGAATTTTTGGCTTCTCTTTTCTCGAAGAAAATCACGGCGTAATTCAAGCCGCTGAAATCGATAAAGTGATGCCAAGCTTTGAATCTATTGTATCAGGAACTTATTCAGTTTCTCGCCCGCTTTTCATTTATTTCAAAAAAGAACATCTGACTTTAGTGAGCGGAATGCGCGAGTTTATCCAAGAAATAATTAGCAAAAATACCGTCGGAAACGATGGCTATTTATTGCAAAAAGGGCTCATCCCGTTAACTGATTTGGAAATCAAAAAGGTGCAGGATGATGTAATGCGAAATTTATAGTTTAGGGCGCCTCTAAAAATTAGGATTTTTCGAGGAATTTTGAGTTTTAACAAATTTGCGAGAAGGCAAGCGTATTAGATATACGTGCTCTCGAGCAAATTTGTTAAAACTCAAAATTACCGGAAAAGACAATTTTTAGAGATGCCCTT
>CAMCMF010000022.1 GCA_945875865.1 Rhizobium sp. Q54 | reverse complement strand
AAACTGATTCAAGTTACCGAACTATAGTTTGTCATCCCCGCGAAGGCGGGGATCCAGAAGGTCTTTACGAAGAGCTGGATCCCCGCCTTCGCGGGGATGACAAACCGGAAGAATGAGAAGTTCGGTATGTTCAAGTCGAATGGGTATATTGATTTTATTTTTACGCAGGATGGCCTGCGCCCCACATTGTGGGGAACCCCATATACCGACTCTTTATTTTTGAGTTCGGTAACTTGAATTGGTTTCGGTATAAATAACTACCTATCTCCGCCAGTGCCACCTTTAAATTTTGGTGGACTGATGCTTTTTCCGCCTTTTTGCGATCCACCTGAAGCAGGAAGTCCACCCTTTCCACCTTTGCGACCTCTAGTGTTGAAAGGATCGGTAACAAATGGTGAAAGTTTTTTCACCGGCTTGAATTCTTTTGTTGCGTCAGTTTTTGTTTGATCTGCTGTCATGTTATTTTTGTTTTATTTGGACAATTGTAGTGAATCTAATTTTTAGAACCGAGGAAAGATACGAGTCTTTCTAGTAATAATTTAACCTTGCAGAGCTTTCAAAAAAATCAAACAGATTCTCCTGCGGCCTTTCCAGAGGCCCAGGCCCATTGAAAATTATAGCCTCCCAACCAACCAGTCACATCCAAAACTTCGCCGATAAAAAATAATCCTGGAACTTTTTTTGCTGCAAAAGTTTTGGAAGAAATTTCGTCTGTATCAACTCCACCCGCCGCTACTTCTGCTTTAGCGAAACCTTCAGTTCCGCTTGGCATCACGCTCCAGCCATTTATAAAATTTCCGATTTCTTTTAATTTTTGATTCGACATCTCCGCTAAAAATCCATGATGACCAACTTCGCCAAGTAAAAAATTTACAAAACTTTTTGGTAAAATTTGTGCTAAAATATTTTGGATTTCTGATTTTGGTTTATTTTTCTTCTCTTCTTGCAGCCACAAAAAAACATCTTTTTTTGGAGCAAAATTTATGATGATCACTTCGTTTTTTTTCCAGTAAGATGAAATTTGCAAAATAGCCGGGCCCGAGATTCCGCGATGCGTGAAGAGGATCGCTTCGGCGAATTTTATTTTCCCACAACTCACGATTGCATCAATTGCAACTCCAGAAAGTTCTACAGTTTTTGCCAATAATTTTTGATCAAAAGTCAGTGGCACAAGCGCTGGAATTGGTTGAATAATTTTTAATTTAAATTGTCGCGCCACCTCATAACCAAAACTTGTCGCACCCATTTTTGGAATTGATGGACCACCAGTTGCGATCACTAAAGACCCAGCCTGAAAAACTTCTTCACCAATCTTCATTTCAAAAAAATCATCTGACTTTTTTATTTCACTAACCGATTTTTCTAACAGAATTTCTACATTAACATCAGTACATTCCTTCACCAACATCGCAATAATTTCTTTCGAAGAAATATCGCAAAAAAGCTGTCCTAAAGTTTTTTCGTGAAAAGCAATTTCATGCTTTTTAACCAGCGTGATAAAATCACCCACGCCATATCTTCGCAAAGCCGAAACGCCAAAATGCGGATTATTGGAAATAAAATTTTTTGGTGAAGTATGGAGATTAGTAAAATTGCAGCGACCCCCTCCGGAAATTCTGATTTTTTTTCCGACAGAATCAGCATGATCAACTAACAAAATTTTTTTACCTCGCGCTCCTGCGGTTGCAGCGCACATCAGGCCTGCGGCGCCAGCTCCGACAATTACAACATCAAAAAACATATCAGTTAAATTTCATAAAAATAAGCACCGGACATTCCCCAACTAAATTTATAATTTCCGCTGTAAAACATTTTAAATGCTGGGTTCTTAAACTTTCGAATCGTGGAAATAATTTTAGTTTTTGGCTTTAATTCTTTTAATAATTTTTCTTCCAAACGCAGAAAGCTTTTTTCATCGCGCAGCGGATAATTGAAAAAAATTAAATCAGCTTCGCTCAAATCAATGTCAAAAATATTACGATTGATGAAGGACAATTCGCGATCTTGCAGATAATTTGTAAAAGGAGATTGTGGCAATTTCTTCAACTCTTCTTGAACCTCACAAGCCTTGTTGTGCAAGCCCTCAAGCAGTTCAATGCCGACTGATTTTTTAAAATCAAAAATCAAATGCGACAAGATCGGAGCTCTTCCAACTCCCGATCCTAAATCAAAAAATATTCCGTCTTTTTTTGGATCAGCTTTTTTTACCAAAGCATACCAAGTGATGAAGGGGAATTCGCCGTAAAGAAATTTATTTTTACCGTCTTTATTTTGATTATTTTTTGCCGCATCCCGCGAAACTGCGTGGCCATCAATGTCATTATAAATTGAATGAAAGATGATTGAGCCTTGCGCCAAGCGCATTGAATAGTCCATTAATTTTTAAAAACCTGTTTAAAAATATGATCGATATTTTTGGTGTGATATTTGAAATCGAAAATTTCTTCGAGTTTTTTATCACTCAATTTTTCTGAAACTAATTTATCAGATTTCAACAATGTAAGAAAGCTCGTCGCCTCTCCTGACCAAATTTTCATCGCATTAGTTTGTACGATTTTATAAGCATCTTCACGAGAAATTCCTGCCTCGTCAATCAAGGCCAGAAGCACTCTTTGTGAAAAAACTAAGCCACCCAAACGATCGAGATTTCTCTGCATATTTTCTGGATAAATTGAAAGATTTTCGATCAAACCTGCTAGACGATTAAGTGCAAAATCCAGCGTGATTGTTGAATCCGGTGCAATCATTCGCTCAACTGATGAGTGAGAAATATCACGTTCATGCCACAAGGCAACATTCTCCAAAGCCGGTACCACAGCGGCGCGAACCATGCGCGCAAGTCCGGTTAAATTTTCACTCAACACCGGATTTCTTTTATGCGGCATTGCTGAAGAACCTTTTTGTCCTTTGGAAAAAAACTCTTCTGCTTCTAGAACTTCGGTACGTTGTAAGTGACGAATTTCGATCGCTAAATTTTCAATTGATGAGGCAATAACACCAAGAGTTGCAAAAAACATTGCATGGCGATCCCGCGGGATTACTTGGCTTGAGACCGATTCCTCATCAAGACCCATTTTTTGCGCAACATATTTTTGCACGAATGGATCGACATTGGCGAAGGTTCCAACTGCACCAGAAATTGCGCAAACTGCGATTTCTTTTTTAGCAATTTTCAAGCGAGTTAAGTTGCGTTCAAATTCAGAATAAAAGCGCGCAAGTTTTAAACCAAATGTCACCGGCTCAGCATGGATACCGTGTGAACGACCAACGCAAACTGTATCCTTATGTTCAATCGCACGTTTTTTTAGCGCTGCTAAAACGCGTTCCAAGCCGCTAATTAAAATATCAGAAGCTTGTGCAAGTTGCGCGGAAAGGCAGGTATCAAGCACGTCGGAGCTGGTCATGCCATAGTGAACAAAACGAGAATTTTCGCCGGTTAATTCTGCGAGATGCGTAAGAAATGCGATCACATCATGCTTGGTAACGCTTTCAATTTCATCGATGCGCACTTCATCAAATTTGCCGCCAGCTTTTTGAAAATTTTCGCGAATACGCGAAGCGGTTCCTTTAGGGGCAATGCTAAGCTGCTCTAAGGCTTCAAGCGCATGAACTTCAATATCAAACCAGATCTGATATTTATTTTCTTGTGACCAAATTTTAACCATTTCTGGCCTTGAATAGCGGGGGATCATAGGATTATTTTTATTAAAAATTACGGATTGTCATAGTAATTGGTTTTTGTCTTTCGACATAGCATCATCCTCAGTGTCATCCCCGCGAAGGCGGGGATCCAGTGTTACAGCACGAAAGAGCTGGATCCCCGCCTTCGCGGGGATGACACTGAGAGTGTTGCTCGTTAGTAAGAAACCAATTACTATGACAATCCCAAAAATTATTTAAAAAATTGTTGCGGAGGCGCGAATTTACTTTGCGCGTAGCGACTCAACTTATCACTAAAAATGTGTAAGCATTTTTAATCTATAAAATAAATTTAGACAAATCAGTTTTGCCAGAAGCCAAATCACCAAGGTGATCTAACACATATTTCGAATCAATGGTGACAAGGCTTTTTGCCTTCATGTTGCTGGCTTCAAAACTGACTTCTTCAAGAATTTTTTCTAGCATGGTATGAAGTCGGCGGGCCCCGATATTTTCAACTTCACCATTAATTCTATGGGCAACTTTAGCAACTTCATTAATGCCATCTTCGGTGAAATTTAACTGCACTTTTTCAACGGCGATCAGCGCTACATATTGCTTGATTAAACTTGCTTCCGGCTCGCGCAGAATGCGCACTAAATCTTTTTCGGTGAGATGTTTTAATTCTACGCGAATTGGAAAACGGCCCTGCAATTCTGGCAATAAATCTGACGGCTTAACCGCATGAAATGCCCCAGATGCAATGAATAAAACATGATCGGTTTTGATGGTGCCATATTTGGTATTGATAGTGGTTCCTTCTACCAGTGGCAAGAGATCGCGCTGTACGCCTTCTCGCGAAACATCACCACCTTTCATGGCGCCGCGTGCGCAAATTTTATCTATTTCATCAATGAAAACTATGCCGTCATTTTCGACGGATTTCATGGCTCTTTTTACCACTTTATCTTCATCAATCATTTTGTCCGACTCTTCATCAACCAAAGTTTTTAGCGCTTCCTCAACAGTTAAGTTCATCTTTTTTATTTTTTCTCCACCCAAAGCTTTGCCGATCATTTCGCCAACATTTATCATGCCAACTTGACCACCCGGAATATCGAAAGATGAGGCAAAAGAATTGCCACTATCCATAACTTCGATCTCAATCTCTCTTTCATTGAGCTCGCCATTTTCAAGCATTCTCGAGAATTTTTCGCGCGTTTCTTCAATCGCAGTATCGCCAACTAAAATTTTTAGAATGCGTTTCTTGGCCTGCTTTTCTGCTTTTTCACACACTTCTTTTTTCATCTCATTTTTGATTTCCTTAATCGCCACTTCGATGAGATCGCGAATGATTGAATCAACATCGCGACCAACATAACCAACTTCGGTAAATTTTGTGGCTTCGACCTTGATGAATGGTGCATTGGCAAGTTTTGCTAAACGACGAGCAACTTCAGTTTTTCCTACTCCGGTTGGCCCAATCATCAAAATATTTTTTGGCACGATTTCTTCGCGCAGTGGCGATTCCACTAGCTTGCGGCGATAACGATTTCGTAACGCAATTGCTACTGCTTTTTTTGCAGCATCTTGTCCGATAATAAAGCGATTCAATTCATCAACGATTTGCTTAGGTGTTAAGCTGCGTCCCGAGATTGGTGGTAGATTATTTTTAAGATTTTTTTTCATTTGAGATTTTCTTTTGGTCATCGACTTGTCTGCCATTATATGTAGAAATATTCAGCAAAAATACCAGCAGCAAAATTACCAAACTTGTTAAAAATATTATCAGAAGAATTTTCATAATTTTTCTAAGATGCGAACGATCTCATCTTGCAATTCCATGATTCCGTAGCCCTTAAGTGCACTACAAGTTATAATTCCCGGAAAAACTGCTGGCCATTTTTCGCTTTGTTTTTTTATTTTATTTTGCGCTTTCTCTAATTCTTCGCGACTCATTTTATCAATTTTTGTCAGCACAATTTGGAAAGAAACTGCCAAAGTATTAAAGATGTTTATCGCCTCTAGATCAGGTTCTTTCAAGCCTTTGGTTGGATCAATTAACAAAAAAACCCGCTGCAAATTTGAACGCTTGGTGAGATATTCAAAACTAGTTCTTTGCCAATGACCCACATGCGCCGCCTTAGCTCTGGCAAAGCCGTAACCCGGCATATCCACCAAAATAAAGCCATCTTCAAAACCAAAAATTTTGAAGAAATTTAACTGACGAGTTCGTCCCGGAGTGTTGGAAACAATAGCAGCTTTTTTTCCGACAAGTGCGTTGATGAGACTAGATTTTCCAACGTTTGACGATCCCACAAAAGCAATTTCAGGAAAGTGAAAAGTTGGAACTTGTGAATAATTGTGAGCGCCAAAAAGAAATTCGACTTCACCATTAAATATTTTTTTTGCTTCAAGTTTTTTCATTTTTTAAATAAATCAGAATGGGTGTCGATGCGTTCGAAGCGAACTTCATTTTTTAGTTTGTCATCCCCGCGCAGGTGGGGATCCAGCACTAACTAAACATTCTGGATCCTCACCTACGTGGAGATGACAAACTTGTAGTTCGGCTTCTTGAAGCTGATTTGGTATACTCATCTTGCGTAAGTCTTATTGGTTTTTTTCCCGTGGTGATTTTTTTCTTTTTAGGAGCACTCATTAAATCCTTCATCATATCATCTAAACTATTAGGAGACTTGCCTTTATGCGGATTTTTGATTGAATAACGAAGAGCTCGAATGGTTGTGGCGTTTAATTCTCTCGTCTTTATCGGAGTATTATCCACATCATTTTCAATTGCTCGCACTACAAAATCCTTAATACTCATATTTTGTAAACTAGCTTGAGCCTTGATGAGGCGGTGCATTGAAGATGGTAAGTCGATGGTAAGTCTGGTGATATTATTTGGTTCTGATCTCATTTTTTCCACTGTGGATTAAGGATTTAAACCCAGATCTGGGTTAAAGAAATGTGGGCTTCAGTATTTAATGAAAATAACAATTACTTATCTTTCCATATATTCAATCATTTTATCCGCAATATTAACGCCGGTTGCGCCTTCAATACCCTCAAGGCCGGGAGAGGAATTTATTTCTAGAATTTTTGGTCCAGTAATTGATCGCACCATATCGACACCAGCAATTTCTAGTCCGATAATTTTTGTTGAACGAATCGCCATGTCTCTTTCTTCCTCGGTGATTTCAATTGCTCTGGCTGTGGCACCGAGATGAATATTGGCACGGAATTCTCCTTCTTGCGCGACACGCTCCATTGAAGCAACCACTTGGTCTCCAATCACGAAACATCTGATGTCGCAGCCTTTTGATTCTTTAATATAATGCTGCACCAAAACATCCGCTTTCAAACTTCTGAAAGCATTAATTACGCTTTCCGCCGCTTTATTTGTTTCCGCCAAAACCACGCCAATGCCTTTAGTTCCTTCCAGCAATTTAACCACCAGTGGTGCACTTCCAACCAGTTTAATTAAATCTTTAGTATCGTAAGATGAATTGGCAAAAGAAGTGATGGGAACACCCATTCCGTGCTGCGACAAGATTTGTAAGCTGTGCAATTTATCGCGCGATTTGGTGATTGCTTCCGAACCATTCAAGCATTTTACACCGATCATTTCAAACTGACGAATAATCACGCTGCCATAAAATGTCATTGCGGGCTTGATGCGCGGAATCACGCAATCAATTTGCTCGAATTTTTTTGCCTCATCGTGAAAAATTTCACAGCCCGAAGTTGCAACTTTAATGTAGCATCCGCCAACATTTGCAAACTCAACTTCATGATTGCGCTTTCTTGCCGCATCAATGATACGTTGGTTGGAATAGAGGTTAGGATTGGAAGCTAGTAAAACTATTTTCATAAAAAATCTGAGAGATTTGATTTGGTTGCATGGCGCTGTCACGAATTAAACCCAGATCCGTCATTAGAAATTCGTCTACTTTGCCTAAAACTTGAAACTGCGCGGTTGAAACAATGCTTTTAAATCCGCACTTACGCTGAGCAAGCTTACGTTTTAAAAGCATTGTTTCGCCCTTCATTTTCAAGCTTTAGGCAAAGTATCCTGAATTTCTAATGACGGATCTGGGTTAAAATTTTCTAAGAAATTTTTGTGATTCTAATTTTTTTGACACGCAGTCTACAAGTTTGTCATCCCCGCGAAGGCGGGGATCCAGAGAATCTTGAGACATTCTGGATCCTCACCTACGCGGGGATGACAAACTAAAAATGAAGTCGGTAGCTTGAATCGGTTTGGTATCTTGAATCAGCTTCTTGAAGCCGATTCGGTATATACGTGCGTTTCAAAAAAATTAGAATTACGAAAAGTTTGATTTGTGACGGTGCTTGTAGAGAATTAAAATTTCTTTTTTCTTTTTTTTACCCTGCAAAAAAGATTTTGAAATATCGACTAGCATTTTTGCCTGCTTAATTGCTTCGCGCCCCAGCAACATACGAAAGGCCATGGAGTCACGATTGGTAAGGGTTAATTCGATTCTGATTTTTACTTCACCAATAGAAATATCGGATTTTATTACGAATCTTTTTTCTTTTTTTCCACCAGAATCGGAAACCATTCTTTGGTCAATAACGCGAGCTACACAAGAACGAGAAAGTTGTTTATTTTTTTGTAAAGGATGGATGTCAAATCTGACATATTCAACATCTTCGATGTAAAAACTTTTGATGTTAAAAGCATGTAGCGCTGAAGTTTTGGCGCCAGTATCTATCTTGCCCTTAATCGCCGGCAAGCCAAGACAATCAAGGCTAAACCATTCTTTCCAGCCGATAATTTTTTCGGAATTTTTTTTATTCATTTTGCGCAATTAGTTTAGTCACAAGCTCTAGATCTTCGCTAGTATCAACCGATAGAGGATGCGCGTCAACTACTTCCACAAAAATTTTCATGTCATTTTCTAAGGCGCGAAGTTGCTCGAGGCTTTCGCGCTTCTCCAACTTTGACGGCGCAAGATTTACAAATTTTTCTAAAGCAGATTTTTTGTAAGCATAAATTCCGATGTGATGAAAATATTCATCAAAATTTTCTTTGCTGTGAGGAATTGCAGAGCGAGAAAAATAAAGGGCGCGTCCTGATTGCGCAATTGCAATTTTCACGATGTTAGGATTGGTAACTTCTGCAGCATTTTTAATTTTTGAAGCAACTGTCGCAATATCGCAATCAGTTCGTAAAGCTGCTCTGGCAGCAGCTTGAATAACTTTTGGATCGATATTTGGCAGATCGCCTTGCAAATTTATTATCACATCAAAATCTTGCTTTAGAGCTTTGAAAGCGGCATAAATTCTGTCTGTTCCAGAAGGAAGATTTGGATCGGTGATCACAAATTTTGCGCCAATTTTTTTTGCTTCAGCAGCAATCTCGAAGCCATCACAAGCAATTACGACATCGCCTAGATCGGCCTTCTGTGCCTGCTCATAGACTCGATGAATCATGCTTTTACCGCAAATATCGACGAGCGGCTTATTTGGTAAGCGAGTAGAGGCGAGTCTTACTGGAATAATGGTAATAATTTTTTGACTCATTTTTCTTAGAAAAAATTTTTGAGAAAATCCTTGATAGAAGCTAGATAGAGACGCTTCCAAACTTTTCGGTGATTATATACTTATTTCCCCTGCTTGATTAAATTGCCAGTAACAATTTCAATGCTTCCAGCTTCAACAATGGTGTATTGTTTCAGCTCTTCAATAAACGAATCAAAATCAGTATTGCGGCAATTTATAGCCTTTTCCAAGCCAGCAACATCACCTTTGGCTATCTTCTTGTTAATGCTCAAATACTCCTCGGAGAGCGTAAGTAAGAAGGTTTTTGATCTACGGTGAACTTGCTTTAACGCCATAGCTTCTAAATCAGCCTGTTTATATCTTTCTCTTAACGAGGTTTTTATGCTTAGAACTATTGAGCCAATTTCTTTCGTATAAAGCAGCGCATCAAAATTTACATTGGGAACGAAGGCAACTTTTGCCTGCTTGTAAAAAGGCAAAATATCATTTTTGCAAAGTATGTATTGCACTAGCAGCTCTAAGAATTGTCCGTTTCTATTCTTAGAAGAATCTGTTGATTTATTCTCTGCGCGTTTTTCGTATTCAGACCAGCAATCATTAATTAACTGACTAGGCGTTGTGTAGTTTGCACCACTTACAATTTCTTTGAATAAAATGTGTAGCGGCTTGTCCCCTAGGTTTAAAACCTCAAAAATCTTGCTCATAGATATTTAGTAATTGCTTCAATTGTTTTACTGATTGCTGGAACTGCAACGCTGTTTCCTAACTGTTTCATTGCCTGAGTTTCAGAAACTGGAAATTTGAAATCAGCGGGAAAGCCCATCATTTTTACGCCATCTTTCGGTTGTATTTTGTATTCTTTACCAGCGACTAAATATCTGTCCCAATTATGCCTATCATCAATTTTAGAGCCTCTGCCGCCGACTCTAAGGGTAAAGCCAATAGTTTTATTGCAGGGTTTGCCAAAAATATCTGACATTGTCTTTTTTAGCGGGATTTTTTCTGGAAATTCAAATTTGGTTTTTTTGTTTTTAAAGCCTACCATGAAAAGCCTAGGGCGATGCTGAGGGAGTCCAAAATCAGACGCTTTCACTATTTTGTATGAGAAAGAATATCCAAGCTCTTCTAAGACCTGCTTTATTTTGGTGAAAGTTCTGCCGTCATCGTGATTTAGTAAATGCCTCACATTCTCAAGAAAAAAAGCTTTCGGTTTTTTAACTCGGATTATCTCGGCAATATGAAAAAATAAGGTTCCTCTTATATCATCAAATCCCTTCTTAAATCCCGACTGTGAGAATGGCTGACAGGGAAAGCCAGCGCAAAGCAAATCGTGGCCAGGAATATCTTTTGCTTTTACCTTCGTTATATCTTCAACAAAATTTTTTATCTTGTGATTAGCTTGATATGTTTCTCTTGCGGCTCTGTCTATCTCGCAAGCCATAACGCATTTGCCGCCATTTTCAGAGCCAGCTATGTGAAAGCCGCCGATTCCAGCGAACAAATCAATGAAAGTAAATTTTGGTTTAGCAGGTTTTTTTGCTGAATTAGTTAAAATATTAATAACTTGACCAAAATTCATTTGCCTATCCTGAAGCTCAGGAATCCTTATAGCTCTTTGTCTCATAGTTTATGCTGTTAAAGTTTTATAAGTTAATTTCGTATTTGCTACACCACTAAGAAAATCTACAAATCTTTCATTATTTTTCATTTCTCTATTGTTATAGCGATAAGCAAATTCGTTGCAATATTTTTGAATATGTTTGTGACTCGCCCAGTGATAAATTCCCTTTATGCCTCGTTTTAACTCACCCCAAAATCCTTCAATCGTGTTAGTGTGAATCTTGAAAGCTACGCGCGAATCGTTCTTAACATATTCGCCCATCGAATGTTTTACTGTTTTGTGAGTGTAGTGTTTTTTCAATGGTTTGTAAGCTTGTAAAGTGTCGGTGATGATTGTTGAGTTGTCGGCAACATTCATGTAAATTTTAGGCAGTAGATATTCTGCTTCCGAGCTAACAACCTTTAATGCTTTAACCTGTTTTGTATCTCTGTTCACCAAGCCAATTATAACCGCCTTTTCTTTTCTGCCTGTCAGTTTCTTATCTTTTGCATGTCTGTTTTCTTCTTTGCCTCCCAAGTAAGCCTCGTCAATTTCTGTGATGCCGTTAAATGGATTAGTGAAATCATTGGATTGGCAAGCCTCTCTAATTCTTTGTAAAACAAACCAAGCTGACTTTTGAGTGATGCCAACCTGATTAGCTAACTGACAACTTGAGATGCCTTTTTTGTTTGAATTTACCAAGTAAGTGCACATGAACCATTTTTGCAGGCTTATGCGGGAAGAGTCAAAAATTGTTCCTTTGCGAATTGAAAAATCTTGTTTGCAAGAGTAGCAGCGATTTTTCTTAAAATTAGAATCGTATTCGTGGATTTTATCAGTGCCGCAGAAAGGGCAGTATTTGCCTTCTTGCCACAAAATAGACTTCAAATACTTATGACATTTTTCTTCTGTTTTGAAGAAGTTTGTGAAGTCCATTAAGTTTTTAAAATTTCTCATAAAAAATAGTTTTGTTATCAATGCCTACAGAATAAAGGCTTGAAACAACTTGTCAAGAGAAATTAGGGGAAATAAGTATATAATCACCAACTTTTCTACAAATTTGTTGCATTTTTAACTTTGGCACCTGTAATGCGCCGCCTCGTTTTTGCGAGCGCGTAGCTCAGTCGGTAGAGCACCTCACTTTTAATGAGGTTGTCGTTGGTTCGATTCCAACCGCGCTCACCATTTTTTTTCGGAATAACGAACCAACGTCAGTTATATTCTGCGCCGCTTCGCGGTCGCGGGGGTTCAATTCTAAGTCCTCATTTCAATACCCTCCTCTCGAGTTTTCAATCACTCAACATCTAATTCACTTTTTTTACAGACTTTTAAAATTAGAAAACTTTCTGGTTTATTAAACCCAGATCCGTCATTAGAAATTTAACAGAATTCGCCTTAGCCAAGAAAATAAAGGGCGAAGCAGGATTTTTTAGGCGTAAGCTTATCACTTGATAAGTGCGCACTAAAAAATTCTGATTCAACCGCGTATTTTCTTGGCTAAGGCGAATTATGTAAATTTCTAATGACGGATTTGGGTTTAAGTGGAATTCTTCCAAAGCTTTATCCTCCGGTTTATTCTCTAGGGCGCCTCGAAAAATTAGGATTTTTAGAGGCGCCCGTAAGCTAATTTCTCTCACGCAAAATCACCGCAATAAAAAAGCCGACCTCAATTTCTTGAGGTCGGCTTTTTATTTATTCGATTGAAAAAGAGATTTTATTTTCTGTCGTCTCTTCTACCGCCGCCGCCAAATTTACGTCCGCCGCCTTCTCTTCCACCACGATCTTCTCTTCCAGCACGGTTTCCATGATCTCCACGATCTCTATCTCTTCCGCCGCCGCTTCTTCTTTCACCTTCTTGATCTTTATCCTTATCTTTGGCTCTAGAAACTAATGATCTGCCGCCAGTAGATTGTTTTTGGAAAGCTTGAAGAATTTTTTCGGCATCTTCGAAAGATGCAGCGAAGAAGGAAAAGTTATCGAGAATTTTTACATCATCGATGTGACGTTGCTCAACACCAGTTTCGCGCTGAATAAATTCCACCAATTTTTTTGGATCCATATTATCAACGCGACCTTTAGCAATGAATAAGCGCGCCGTTCCTTTGCGATCAACATAACTTCTTTTACCTTGATCACCAATTGGACGATAGCCGCCATCTCTGCCATTATCATCATAATCGAAATCCTTGTTCTTTTTGTAAGAACCAAGTTCGTTGATTTCGTTATAACTTTTTTCGTTTAGCTCATCTTTGAAAGCCATTTTCAACAAAGCTGCGATCGCAGTTTTTGGATCTGGATTTTCTTTCAAAATTTCCGCAGCGATTACTTCCAAATCAGCAAAATTTCCTGCCGCAACAATTTCAGATAAAGTGCTTTTGATGCGCTGTTTTTTGCTTTCAATTACGTCAGCAACATTTGGAACTTTTTGTTTAGTGATTTTGGCGTTAGCAATTCTTTGGATTGAAATAAGTTTACGATATTCTGAATGCGTAATCAAAGTAACCGCTATTCCACTCTTACCAGCTCTGCCTGTGCGACCAATTCTGTGCACGTAACTTTCTGGGTCTTGCGGGATCGAATAGTTGATAACGTGAGTCAAATTTTCGACGTCAATTCCGCGCGCTGCAACGTCCGTGGCAACTAGAACTGTGATTTGTTTGCTGCGGAATTTTTGCAAAACTTTTTCGCGTTGACCTTGCGACAAGTCACCGTGAATCGCTTCAGCTCTGCATCCGCGATTAGCTAATTTGTGAGAAATTTCATCGGCATCGATTTTAGTGCGCACGAAAACCATACCGTAAAAAGCTTCTTCAGCATCGATAATTCTGAAAAGAGCTTCGAATTTATCGGAGTTGGAAACTTCAAAATAAATTTGTTGGATATTGTTGCGAGCAACTTGATCTGTGGCTGTAGCAATGATTTCATATTCGCCCATATATTGCTTAGCAAGACGTTCGATATGCGCTGGCATTGTAGCAGAAAAAAGAACGGTACGACGAGTTTTTGGCGCAGCTTTTAGGATCGCTTCGATATCTTCAACGAAACCCATATTCAACATTTCATCAGCTTCATCAAGAACGACATAAGCAACATTTGAAATGTCCAAAGTACGACGTTCCAAGTGATCGATGATACGGCCAGGCGTTCCAACCACGATATCAACTCCACGTTGTAGACGAGAGATTTGGCGCTCGATTGGTTGACCACCATAAACCGCGATGATGCGAGTTTTTTGTTCTTCAGCGAATGAGCTTATTTCTTCAGCAACTTGAATCGCTAATTCACGAGTTGGGGTAAGAATCAAAGCCTGAACTTTTTTCGAATCAGGAACGATATTTTCGATGATCGGGATTCCGAAAGCGGCAGTTTTACCGGTTCCGGTTTGAGCTTTTCCGATTAGATCTTTTTTATTGGCGAGAAGGAATGGAATTGTTTTGGCTTGGATTGGCGTTGGCTCTTCAAAACCCTTCTTGCGTAAGGATTCAAGCATCATGTCAGAAAGACCTAACTCTCTGAACTTCACTAAATTTGGCATAGTTTTTATTTCAATTTTGGGGGGAACGTTTCCCACCCATAAACAGCTGAGAAACGTGGGCGTTAGTAAATAACGGGCGCGCACCATATTGAAGCGCTTTTCAATGTCAAACTGCTATTTCGCTGGATTAGCTTTGAAGTCATGCGCTCCAACGACTTGGGAGATATTTTCAAAACCATCTTTTTTCACCATTCCACTCAGTTCTTTTTTAATTTCCTCAACCAGTCCAAAGCCTTGATAAATAAAGGCGGAATAGATTTGCACCAAAGAAGCGCCGCATTTGATTTTTTCGTAAACATCAGCAGCAGATGAAACTCCACCAACGGCAATCAAAGGAATTTTTCCTTGCGTGAAGTTGTAAAAATTTTTCAGAACTTCATTCGATTTTTCAAAAAGTGGTTTGCCACTTAAGCCTCCAGTTTCGTGGACAGAAGAGCTTTTTAATGTTGGTCGTGAAATTGTGGTATTGCTGATAATCACGCCATCAATTTGATTTTTAATTATTGTGGCAGCGATTTTTTCTTGTTCTTCGTAAGTTAAATCTGGCGCGATTTTTAACAAAATTGGCGTATTTTTTTTATGAAGATTTTTCAGCTCATTTTTTTGTTTCATGATTTCACTTAAAAAAACATCGAGCTGATTTTCATTCTGCAAATCACGCAGATTTTTCGTATTGGGCGAAGAGATATTTATCGCGACATAAGAAGCATCTTTGTAAAACTTGGCAAGTAGTGGCGAATAATCATCGAGGGCATTTTCTGTATCTTTATTTTTGCCAATATTAATGCCTAAAATTCCGCGAAATTTCGGCAAATTATTTTTGATATTTTGTGCAAAAATTTCTGCGCCGGAATTGTTAAAACCGAGACGATTTATTATCGCCTCATCTTCGGTTAATCGAAAAATTCTTGGGCGATCATTTCCGATTTGCGACTTTGGCGTGACAGTTCCAACTTCAACAAATCCAAAACCAAATTTTGATAAAGTAGCAAAGGCCGCAGCATTTTTATCAAAGCCTGCCGCCATGCCAATTGGACTAGAAAAATCAAGGTTCCACAGCTTGGTTTGTAAATTTTTGTAATCTTGATTGGCGGTAAAAAGTGTCGCTAGATTTGGCGTAAAACTCAAAAAATTTATCGCTAAATTATGTGCAACTTCTGGATCTAATTTAAAAATTAATGGACGAAAAAATTTATAAAGACTCATTTTTTTGATAAATTTTTTTCTGCGATAGGAGCAATAAAATCGAGCTTATAGCCACTATAATTAAGATCATGTCGGAAGAGCGTTTCAGCAGAAAATTATCGAGTAAACTATCTTTCAGACGAGCAATTTTTCTTTCATTAACTTCAAGTTCAACAGTAACTTCATCTGACTTTTCTAGATCAGAATTTTTTCCCAAATAAAATTTCTTTACCACAATATGAGCGGGATGAGACGGCAAAATCATTGGGTTAATTACAATTTCATTTTGCAGATTAATTTTTTTTTCTTGGATCAAATAAGAAATCGGCGCTAAGTTTTTTGCGATCAAAAACATGGCAAGAAAAATCATCAAAACGCCAAGACTACTAAAAATATAAAAAACTACCCGACGCTTCCAGCCCTTTATTTTCAAGGCGATATTGCTTGAAGAAGAAGTAAAATCGTAATTTGAAATCAAAAATAAAATCACCATCGAATAGATGATTAAACTCAAGACTAACTCCTTAAAAGCATCATTGCTGGCGATCGAAAGACTAAAAAATAATACCGCAACCAGATGAGCAATAATCAGGCTGGTAACGGTGGTGGTACGGGTTCTAACCGTGAACAAAATCAAGAAATTGATGATGATGAAAATCAGAACTGTAAAAAATTTCGCGGCGGAAAGCATGTAAAATTAATCTCTTAACAACTCATTTATTGAAGTTTTTGAACGAGTTTTTTCATCAACTCTTTTGACAATCACTGCAGCATAAAGTGAAATATTTTTATCGCCTTTGCTTGAAGCGATATTTCCCGGAACCACAACTGAGTAAGCTGGAACGCGTCCATAAAAAATTTCACCACTTTCACGATCAATAATTTTTGTTGAAGCGCCGATATAAACTCCCATCGAAATTACTGAGCCGGTTTCAACAATAACACCTTCAGCAATTTCCGAACGCGCACCGATAAAACAATTATCTTCAATGATTACGGGATTAGCTTGCAAAGGCTCGAGAACGCCGCCAATTCCAGCGCCACCAGAGATGTGACAATTTTTTCCGATTTGCGCACAAGAGCCAACTGTCGCCCAAGTGTCAATCATGCTACCCTCATCAACATAAGCGCCGAGATTTACGAAAGATGGCAATAAAACTGCGCCTTTGGCAATAAAGGCAGAATGACGCACAACGGCTCCTGGCAAGGCACGAAAGCCAGCTTTACGAAAATCTTCTTCACTCCAATTGGAAAATTTCAAGGGCACTTTATCAAAATAACTAACCGCTCCGCCGCTTTGCATCTCATGCTTAGTTAGAAAATTATCATTGAGACGAAATGACAATAAAATCGCTTTTTTAATCCATTGATTCACTCGCCAAACATTGTCTTTCTTCTCACAAACTCTAATTTGACCAACATCAAGTAAGGCTAGAGTTTCATTGGTTGCATCACGAATTTCACCCTTAGTTGAGAAATTAATTTCCGCTCTTTTTTCAAAAGCATTTTCGATTATTGAAGAAAGATTTTTATTCATGATCTGGAAAAAAGTTTTTTAAAAAAATTGAGTTTTTTTGCCTTTGGTTTTTCATCATTTTTACTTAATTCATCAAGGCCATATTCTGAGATCATCGCTTCAGCCTCAGCTTTCAATCCACTTTTATTATAGAGCGAAAAAAGCTTACTCGCTACTCGCAAATTATCTTTTTGTACCAATAAAATTTGCTTAGCATGGGCCATCGCCTTCACAGCTTCATCAGCTTTTAAAGCTTCTTCAAATTTGGATTGCAGCACTAAAATTTTGGCGTGACGGTTTTCGCCAAATCTCGAAAAATATTCCGCAGCAGTAGAAAATTTTTGATCTTCAAAAGAAAATTTGCCGACAAAAAAATCATTAAGCGGCGCATATTTTATTAATTTTGCAAAATCTTTTTGTAATTTTCGTGAAGCTGTTTCGTCATGCACTTCCAATGCCAACAAGCTTTTAGACATAATCGCAAAAGCTTTATGATGGCGCTTAATTACTTTTTCCAAATGTCTAACGTAACTTCTTCTGAATAAAAATTTTAGTAAAGTTGGAAAGCGAATCGCTAAAATTCTTGCCGCCAAATAGGAAATTAAAAAGATCAATATCGATAGCAGGGAGGTCAACAAAATCGCGGTTAAAACATCAGTTTGTAATTGATAGCCCAGCCAAGTTATTGTGACATCACCATTGTGATCGAGCAGCCACACTAAAGAAAAAGCGATGGTAAAAGCGATGAATAAAAACCACAGAACAGCGAACATTTATAAGACTAGGTTAGGTTTTTTAAAAAATTTAAAATCTCTTGATCGGTTTTTTGCAGCTCGCAAGAAACGGCTAAATCTCCGAGAAATTTTTTGAGAATAATTTTATATTTTTCTTCAAGTGAATTGGTAATTTTAGAAACTTCTGCGCAATCATTTTTTTGCAGAAATTTTTCAATTTTCACCAAAGCAATATCAATGTCGGAATTTCCCTTTTCATCAATTCTGCGAATCACCACTAACTTAGAAACATTGCGACGAATTTTTGACATCACGCCACTTTCTTCACCATATTTTTTAGTAACAATTAGTTCGGGAATTAATTGTTTAAAATCCGCGATAAGTTCTTCATTGGTAATGAAGGTTGGAAGCAGCTTTTCCAAAGCCTCAACCTTGTTTTGCAAATCACTATTATTGGCAGTTAAAATATCAAAATTCTTGAGCTCATTATCATATTTTAATCCGGCGAAAATTTTTTCCCTCAAGCCAACATAAGTGAAAATCATTTTACCGATTTTTTCCTGATTTTTATATTTTAAAATTTCACTTTTGAGCAAAAGAATATCTGTTTTTAGAGCATCAAGTTGCACCTGATTTTTCAGCAAAATTTTATAAACAAATTCTGCACCTCTTTCTCTCATCTCATTTATTGTAAGATCAGCAATATCATATTGGCTTTCTTGATTCTCCTCACTTTTAGAAAGATCAAAAATATCGCTGTCGCTGTTAGAAAATTTTTCTAGCTCTGACTTGGCGCGCTCTTTATTGGAGTGATTTTGCCAAAATTGAAATCCTACGTAAGCAAGAATTATTACGACAAAAGAAAGAACTAACTTTGGTAAAAAAACACGATTTTTTTTCTCAGATTTTCCTGACTCGCTTGGTAAAATTTTATCACTCATAAAAATTTTTCAGAAGTTTATTTTCGCTAAAATTTGCGATTTTTTTGAAGTTGAATTCCTTGGCTAATTCTGCAGTGCGCTTTTGAATTTTCTCGCTCAAACAAAATATTTGCGAGCCCGAAAAATATTCAAGCAGATTGTGCTTAATAGCCAGATTAAAAAAAATCTCGGCGCTATTGCGAGAAAAAATCAGAACTTGGTCACAGGAATTTTTTTTGGAAAATTCTAAAAATTCTGTGGAAAAACTTTCCCGGGCCTGAGTTTTGTAAGCGATGATTTCACTAATATTTTTGAATCTTTCCGCAAAATCAAAACTAATGGTTGAGCCCCGCAAATAAAGGATCTTACCCACTTCCTGCTCAATTATTTTTGCCAAGGATTCCGCAGAATTTTCTGGCGAGAGTATAATATTTTTAAAACCAAAATTTCGTAACTCTTCCGCGGTTTTTTTACCGATCGTAAAAATTTTGGTTGCGCGATCAAAGCCTATAAGATCTAAGGCCTGGCAAGCATTGCTGCTGGTAATAATTGCCGCTGAAAAAGCTTTTTCGATTTTTGGAATTGTCACTTTTTCAACAACAAAAAGCGGTTCAATAAAAGGTGAAAAGCCCTGCGCTTTTAAAAACGCACTCAACTCTTGTCCTTGCTCATTCGGTCTGGTTATTAAAATGTTCCTAGTCACAAAAAATTTAAGTAATTGCCAAGTTAAAAATGGTTTTTAATGTCCGCCGCCCTTTTTAAACTAAGTTCCCAAATTCAAATGAATATTCACGAATATCAAGCCAAGAGTCTGCTGAAAAAATTTGGCGTTGCTGTGCCTGAGGGACATCCAGCCTTTTCAGTTCCAGAAGCAGTTGAAGCCGCTAAAGCACTGGAAGCTTCTGGTAATAAAGTTTTTGTAGTTAAGGCACAAATTCACGCTGGTGGCCGCGGCAAAGCTGGTGGCGTTAAAGTTGTAAAATCAACTGAAGAAGTAAAAGAAAAAGCCGTACAAATTTTGGGTATGACTTTGGTTACGCCACAAACTGGTCCTGAAGGCAAAGTGGTTAAACGTCTTTATATCGAAGCCGGCTCTAACATCAAAAAAGAATATTATCTTTCCGCTGTCGTTGATCGCAAAAGCAAAGCAATTGTTTTTATGGCCTCAACTGAAGGTGGCGTTGAAATTGAAGAAGTTGCTGAAAAACATCCAGAAAAAATGATTTCTGTAATCATCGATCCCGCCACAGGAATTCAAGCCTGCCACGCTCGTAAACTTGGTTTTGCTTTAGGATTCAAAGGCGATTTATTGAAAAAATTCTCTCAAATGATGTTTTCAATTTACGCTGCTTTTATCGCAACTGACGCTTCACAAATGGAAATTAATCCTTTGGTGGAAACGCATGAAGGTGATATTATTGCTTTGGATGCCAAAATTAATTTCGACGATAATGCTCTTCACCGTCACGATGAGATCAAAGAAATGCGCGATTTAGATGAAGAAGAAGCACTGGAAATCGAAGCCTCTAAATATGATCTCAGCTACATTAAAATGGATGGCAAAATCGGCTGCATGGTTAATGGCGCTGGTCTTGCAATGGCAACGATGGATATCATTCAGCTTTATGGCTCATCACCAGCAAACTTCCTTGATGTTGGAGGTGGAGCTACTCGTGAAAGAGTTACCGCGGCTTTCAGAATTATTTTATCCGATCCCAACGTAAAAGGAATTTTGGTAAATATTTTCGGCGGCATTATGCGCTGCGACATCATTGCCAATGGCATTATCGAAGCAGTAAAAGATATTCATTTGAGCATTCCTTTGGTTGTTCGATTAGAAGGAACTAACGTCGATTTAGGTAAAGATATTTTAGCTAAATCTGGTCTCGCGATCATTGCCGCGAATGATTTGGGTGACGCTGCCGAAAAAATCGTTAAAGCAGTTAAGGCTGCAGAAATTACAAATTAAATTTTAGAAAATGTCAGTTTTAGTAAATAAAAATACCAAACTCATCTGCCAAGGATTTACCGGATCTCAAGGCACTTTTCACTCTGAACAAGCAATCGCTTACGGAACAAAAATGGTCGGCGGAGTTACGCCCGGAAAAGGTGGAACTAAACATCTCGAATTACCAGTTTTCGACACCGTTTATGACGCCAGGCGAAAAACTGATTGCAACGCTTCCGTAATTTACGTTCCACCCCCATTCGCGGCGGATGCCATCATTGAAGCCATCGAAGCTGAAATCCCATTGATCATTTGCATCACCGAAGGCATTCCAACTCTCGACATGGTGAAAGTTAAAAAAGCTTTAGTTGGTTCTAAATCTCGTTTGATTGGACCAAACTGCCCCGGCATTATCACTCCAGGCGAGTGTAAGATCGGCATCATGCCCGGACATATTCACAAGCGTGGAAAAATCGGCATCGTATCACGTTCGGGAACTCTAACTTATGAAGCAGTTCATCAAACAACCCGCGTTGGGCTTGGTCAAAGCACTTGTATCGGTATCGGCGGCGATCCAGTTAACGGCACAAATTTCATCGATTGCTTGGAAATGTTTTTAGGCGATCCAGAAACTGAAGCCATGATCATGATCGGTGAAATCGGCGGAAGCGATGAAGAAGAAGCGGCGGAATTTTTGAAATCTGAAGCAAAAAATGGTCGCGCAAAACCATGTGTTGGCTTTATCGCTGGACGCACCGCTCCCCCAGGACGCAGAATGGGTCACGCCGGAGCAATTATTTCTGGTGGAAAAGGTGGAGCAGAAAGCAAAATTGAAGCTATGAAATCAGCGGGCATGTCTGTTGCTGATAGCCCGGCTTTGCTTGGCGAAACTATGCTAAAATTACTAAATAACTAAACCCTCTTAACAAAAACCACGGAGAAAATAATATGAATGATCGTAAAAAAGCCCTCGAAGCAGCATTATCGCAAATTGACAAGCAATTCGGTAAAGGCTCTGCCATGAAATATGGTTCGAAACCAATTCTTGATATTGAAGTTATTCCTAGCGGCTCACTTTCACTAGACATTGCTTTAGGTGTTGGTGGCTATCCGCGTGGACGTATCATCGAAATTTACGGACCAGAATCTTCCGGAAAAACTACTTTAACTTTGCATGCGATTGCTGAAGCGCAAAAAGCCGGACTATCCGCTGCTTTCATCGATGCCGAACACGCTTTTGATCCAGCTTATGCCAAAAATCTCGGCATTAATTTGGAAGAATTAATCATTTCTCAACCAGACAATGGTGAAGCGGCTCTTGAAATAGCTGACACTCTAATTCGCTCCGGCGCAGTTGATTTGATCGTCGTCGATTCAGTTGCAGCTTTAGTTCCACAAGTTGAATTAGAAGGCGGAATGGGTGACAATCAAATGGGTTTGCAAGCGCGCTTGATGTCTAAAGCCTTGAGAAAACTCACTTCAACAGTTTCAAAAAGCAATTCGACCATCATTTTCATCAACCAAATTCGCATGAAAATCGGCGTGATGTTTGGCTCTCCAGAAACAACTTCCGGCGGAAACTCTTTAAAATTTTATGCTTCAGTTCGCTTAGATATTCGTCGCGGCACTGCAATCAAAGACCAAGAAGAAGTTCTTGGAAATGAAACTCGCGTAAAAGTTGTAAAAAACAAAGTTGCTCCACCTTTCAAAACCGCAGATTTTGAAATCATTTACGGCGAAGGAATTTCTAGACTTGGCGAAGTAATTGAGCTTGCAGTTAAACATGATGTCCTAGAAAAATCAGGTTCTTGGTATGCTTACAAAGGCGCTAAAATCGGCCAAGGTAAAGAAAATACCAAAGCTTACTTAAAGACAAATCCAAAAGTTGCAGAAGAATTAGAAAATGCCGTACGTGAAAAACTTGGCGTTGCTAAAGCAAAAAAATCTGCAGTAAAAGAAGAAGTCACTGCTGTGGAGAAAAAACGTAAAGCAGCAGAATAAAAAATAATTTATCAAAAGCTTGAGGAGCAATCTTCAAGCTTTTGATTTTTTAAGCACCCGTAGCTCAACTGGATAGAGTATCTGACTACGAATCAGAAGGTTGCAGGTTCAAATCCTGCCGGGTGCACCAACTCTCTCTAAGGTTTATAGATGTTCAAAATTTTGGTATGATTAAAGGGGCTGTTGCAAATCCAAAAAACAATTCCTGTTAATTTTCTACAAATTTCCCAAATATCTTGTTGCTACTAAAGCCTTGTGAAGCTATGTTTTGCATGCCTTCACGGCATATTTAGTTGTGAGTTTTTACCAACAAAATAACAAAATTGAATGTCTTTCGAGCCAAAACAAATGGAGATGATTTGTTTAGACGACCTAGTCCCACAAAATCACATTTACCGAAAGTTTTTAACTCTGTGGGATTTATCTAAAACAGAACTCGAGCTAGAAAAACTAGAGCAAGACTCCGACCACAAGGGCTACGGCAATTTCCGCATGTTTTTGTGCTTACTCCTGCAGTTCGTTGAAGATCTTTCTGATCGCGAATTAGAAAAATTCCTCCGAGAAAATGTTGCCTCAAAATTATTCTGTCGCTTCAGCTTGGTTGATAAAACCCCTGACCACACCGCCTTCACTCGAGCTCGAGAAAAAATTGGCACTCAAAAACTTTCTCAGATTTTTGCAGCTCTGCGTAATCAGTTAAAATCTCAGGGTTACATCAGTGAAGTTTTTACCTTCGTTGACGCAACTCACCTAATCTCCAAAGCCACTTTGTGGAAAGAAAGAGACAAGGCCATCGAAGCCAAACTAGAAAAGTTAAATAATCAAACCGTCGCAGATTTTACCTCAGACAAAGACGCTAGATTCGGCGCTAAGAGCAAAAATAAATTCTGGTTCGGCTACAAAAAACATGTTTCCGTCGACAAATGACGCAGTCGCTTTAGCGACGAGTAATTTGCAACTCGCTCAAATAAAAATAAAAAAATCTGCGAGCACATGCAGTCTGGCTTAATCAACAAGGTGGCAATTACTCACGCCAACGTGATTGACTCGAAAGGATTCAAAAACGTCACGCCAAAGCAAGGAGCTGTTTATGCGGATAAAGGCTACTGCGACAAGAATGTTCAAAGAGTTGCCAAAGCAAATAATCTCCACCTCTGCGCCATTAAAAAAAATAACATGAAGGGTAAAAACTTCGATTTAGACAAATGGTATTGCGCCTTAAGATCACCTTACGAAAGAGTTTTTTCTAACTGCAGCAAAAGAACGAGATACCGAGGACTCGCCAAAAACCAATTCCACGCCTTCATACAGACGATTGCTTTTAATCTCAAAAGATTGGTTGTTCTCGCAGAAGAAAATACAAAACTCGCTACTCAAAGTTTAAATCCACAGCTGCTCACGACCTGAACAAGGGAGAGGTGCGCCAGCTTCACACTAAAAACAACAAAACAGCAAAAATTTACAACAAATTAACCAAAATTAATTCAAAATCTTGACGAATTTCTAGCGAAATTCTTCAAGATTTTGAACTGGAAAAAAAATTGACTTCGGTTTTTCTGGGAAGTTAGATTTGCAACGTCCCCAATATGGAAGTTTTAGTTTTTAAGAAAATAGAATAATTTTGTGGGACACTCTTGGGGCGCTTGCTAGTAAAAAATTACAAAATTCGTTTATAAATCAGAAGGTTATTGCTTCAACTTTTGTCTGACACTCCACTTTCATAATAACCTCAAATTCCTCAAAGACTCTAAGCCATGATAAAAAAATTTATTCTAATCGCGACTTTTTCTCTTCTAGCTTCATGCGTCAATCGCGGTTGCGAAGTTCAGCAAGAAAAAATTGCTAATAATGATGTTTGGATCGGAGAAAAATTTTCTGGCTTCTCTGATTACAAAGTTACTTCAGCAAAAAATTACATGATCTCAACCGCAGAATCTAAAGCTTCGGAAGCTGGCGCAGAAATGCTGGCGAAAGGCGGTAGCGCAGTGGATGCAGCGATTGCGGCACAAATGGTTTTGAACGTTGTTGAGCCACAATCTTCGGGAATTGGCGGCGGTTTATTTTTGCTTTATTACGATGCGAAAAAGAAAAATTCGGTTTATTTCAACGGTCGCGAAAGAGCGCCGATGGCAGCAAATGAAAAAATCTTTTTGGATAAGGATGGCAAAGCACGTGACTTTTATGATGTAGTTGGCGGCGGTCTTTCTGTTGGCACGCCAGGCGCTTTAAAAGCACTTTATGCAGCTCATAAAAAATACGGAAAATTGCCATGGAAAGATTTATTCACACCAGCAATTAAACTTGCTAACGATGGATTTCCGCTCGATGAAAAAATTTACGTGGTCTTAAAACAATTGCCCTATCTCAAGGATTACGAGGGCATGAAAATTTACTTCACAGAAAATGGCTCACCAAAAAAAGTCGGCACAATCATAAAAAATATCGAGCTAGCCAAAACTTTTGAAACTATCGCCGATCAAGGAATCAAGCCTTTCTATGAGGGAAAAATTGCTCACGATATGGTTGATGCGGTGAAAAATTCTAAGAAAAATCCTGGCTATCTTTCGATGTCTGACCTTCGAAATTACAACATCAAAAGCGGCGACTTATTATGCGGAACTTATCGCGGCAAATATAAAATTTGCTCGATGCCACTTCCGAGTTCTGGTGGAGTGACCATTTTGCAAACTTTAAAAATTCTCGAAAATTTCGATTTATCACAAATCAAACCCTCATCAAAGGAAGCCATACACTTAATCTCCGAAGCTACGCGCTTGGCATATGCCGATCGAAATGAATATGTCGCTGATATGCCGAATGTTCCGATCAAACAAATGCTTAATGAAAAATATCTTAAGCAAAGAGCGGCCTTGATTAATCTGGATCGCACCATGACCGACGTGAAGCCCGGAAGTTTCAAAAAACTTACAAGACCACTCAATCCCGCAGTCGCAGAAAAGCCTTCAACCACTCAAGTTTCAATTATCGATCGCGAGGGCAATGCTGTTTCGATGACTAGCTCAATTGAATATCTTTTCGGTTCAGTTTTAATGGTTGATGGCTTCATGCTTAATAACCAAATGACTGATTTTTCTTTAGCTCCAACAATCAATGGCAAAAAAGTTGCTAATCGCGTGCAGCCTTTAAAACAAGCGCGCAGCTCTATGTCGCCAACTTTTATTTTTGATGATAAAGATAATTTAATAATGGTGATTGGCTCTCCGGGCGGACCAAAAATTATCCAATATGTAGTAAAAACAATTATCGCCAGTTTGGATTGGGGATTCGATGTACAAGCAGCAATTTCGCTACCCAATCACGTAGTTTTGAATAATCAAATTGAGCTAGAAAACAGAACTTCTCTCACCAAATTAAAATCAGATTTAGAAAAAATGGGACATAAGGTCGTGACCGCTGATATCACTAGCGGACTCAACGGTGTCACCATTTCAAAATCTGGCTTACAAGGCGGTTCTGATCCAAGAAGACATGGTAAAGCAATTGGTCAGTAATTTTTCTTGCATCAAAAAAAATTTCTTTATCTTGTGATTCGGCCTTCAACCCAGATCCGTCATTAAAAATTCAGGATACTTTGGCTAAAGCTTGAAAATGAAGGGCGAAACAATGTTTTTAAAACGTAAGCTTACTCAGCGTAAGTGCGGATTTAAAAACATTGTTTCAACCGCGCAGTTTCAAGTTTTAGGCAAAGTGGACGAATTTCTAATGACGGATTTGGGTTCAATTAAACATCCAGCAAACATGAAAATCAGATCATTTATTTTACTAGCATCACTTCTTACCTTCTTCGCA
>CAMCMF010000021.1 GCA_945875865.1 Rhizobium sp. Q54 | reverse complement strand
TCTGATGCTCCTTTGTTACTCGTTAAAACTCCACATTCCATTAGTTGCAGTATATCTGCGGCTGTATCATATACACTTTGCTTCAACTCAGGAGTTTTATAAGTCCCCGCCACTTGAACATTTTGTTCTGGAATTTTTTTAATGAGACCTTGCTCAACCAATGTATTAGGAACAACTCCTCCGGCCAAAGTTTCAATCACAACATTTTTAGGAAGATCTCCTCTTGAGTTAGCAAAACCTTCCTTAAATAAATCCACACTTGGAAGATATGACAAGCCAATTACGCCTTCATCTGGCTTAGGTTCCTCAGCTACAATTGGTTCTTGCACATCACTAAGCACTTTGGGCTTAGTATCTAAATCCGCCAATCTCATGTAAGCAGCATTTGTTGAAATAGCACCTATCACACAAACAAATTGCTCCCTTCCTTTTAATTGCTGCTTAACCGACTCAAATTCATCAGGATTTAAGTAGCTCTCGAAAGAACCCGCCTCCTCTTTGTAAACAGCGCGGTTGTTAAGAACGATTTTTATGTCTCGCTCCTTCAAAGTTTTAATCAGCGCCATTTTCTCTGCTTTAATTTTCCCCTTGTGATCCAGCCAAGTTTTTCCGATTTCCATAGCAACAACATCTTCATTTCCCAATTTCTGAAAATATTTCAAAACCGCTTTATCATCGCTCTGATGAAGAGTGGGCAATCTTCTAAAACAACAACCTTTAATAAAAATTTTTAATCTCTCCTCTTCTTCACTAGCTCCTACAATTGCCAATTTTCTCTCGACACTAATCGGCTCGACTTCCCACGAAATTTTACCAGGGGCAAGAGTTGCAACAATCACATCACTTCCAACCAATCTACTTGTATCCAATTCTGGTACTTTATCAAATCTAGAATCCGAATTATCTACGTTAAGAAAATTTATCTTATTGGCACTTATGTCTACTGCTGCTGCGACATAAACGCCATCTGGTATAAGTTCCTTGGAAGTTTCAACAAGATTAAAACCCGCTCTGACCAAGTTATTTACATGATCCCGCCCTTCTTCATCAATCGGAGCAAGCATTGAGGATAAAAGAATAATTCTTCTGTGAGTTTTAGGGTTTTTGTCTTTTTCATAATTTCTTATTAGAGCAGAAAGCCATTTTATAGTATCTGTTCCTGTTGTTATAACGACATCTCCTCCGCCTCCCGCAGTTTCTTCTAATAAGGCTATTATCTTACTTCCATGCTCTTTTATATCAAAAATCTGACTATCAATTACATATGCTATTCTTTCGTCTATTTGAAATTTCTTCTTATCAACTCCTGCATTTTCAAATAAATTGACTCCTTCCCGCGGGGCCAACTTTCCATCCGGAAGTAATTCACATTGAATGGTTCCGCCAGTTATGATAAAATGGACAAGCCTTCCTGACTCTGCTCTTGACATAAATTAATTATTTTGAGGTTTGGTTAAGGGATTAAAAAAGATATTAAACAGGCTCTTAGACGATACGGGACTCAATTTAGAATTTATTTTCTACTCTCCGGACCGGAGACTCCAGCCAAGCCATTTGCTCCCAAGAGTTGTGGAAGCGGGCGAGGATCTTTAATAAAAATATTAGAAAAAGCCTCAAATAATTTTTGCGTAAAAATTCCCTGCTCAGTAAAAACATCAGTGATTTTTTTTCCCGCTTCCCCATTCGTCTTAACAACACCTTGCCAAGCTTGTAAAACTTCTTTCATTGTCTCGCTGTAACTTCCACTCAAATTAAAATCCACCATCACGTCGCTAAAAAAATCATTTTTAATAAGCCATTCCAAAGATTTACTGGCCCCAAAATGGATTGCACGTATTATAAAAAAAATTTCCGGATTTTTACCTAGACCATTATCCTTATCAGCAAGCACTAGTTTTAAATATTGAGCTAGATTTGGATGCTTCGCTTTTAACCCATCCAAAATATTAGTATCATCAAGATTAATTGCCCGTGCTGCTGCAGCGGAAATCTTCTTCAAACTTTCTAATTCAAGCCTTTCCATTTTAGCGCTGGGATTACTGATGCACAGCTTGCTTGGCACATAACAAACTATTCCGATATTGGAAAATATTTTATCTGCAACCAAGACAATTGCTTTTTCATCGCCTGGATTTTCCAATAAATATTTGCGCGCACTTCCATCAATTAAGCGCAAATTTTCAATTAATTGATAGCCAAGAAATTCCACCAGATTTTCTGCCGTGCAGATCTTCGATCCAACCTTGGTAAAGAGATTTGATTCAGTACCATCACTTCTAAAATAAGATTGATTACCTCCCTTTGCTTTTTCTACGAGATATAAATTTCTAAAAATCGTGTCACCAATTCTTACCGAGCTTTCCATTGAATCAGGGCGATAAAAACGAATTAGCGTTTCTCCAATCCAAGCTCCACGCGCAAACTCTCTGCTTTCCTTGAGTAAAGATTTAAAATCCATACAAAATAAAATATTACGCTGCATCCCCAGCTTACCACCTCCTGAACAAAAATAATGTGGCGCCAAATCTTTTGAACCGATATTAAAACAGATATTCCCTCCCATTCCCATACTCTCATAAAGCCTGCCTTTTGGAGTAATACCTCCCTGTCGTTTCAAGCCATGAGATGAAAAAATATAATCATTATTCTCAATTGCCAAAGCAGCTTCTTGATTGGTTGCGTGATATAAAAAAAGTGGTATTCGGCAAAAAGTTTTAAACAAAACTTGTTCTTGCAGCGACAAAACATGACTTGGATCTTTATGCTCAAGATCTTCTGAGGGTTGATCGCCCATATAATATTGCTTTCCGCCATCATCACCCAGATCTGTCATTCCAAAAATATCATCATTACCTACAGAATGATCCGCCTTCTGTAATGCGTACAAAATATCTATAAAATTTCTGCGGGAAGATTTCTTAATTCCAATACCGGTCTTCTCCTCCAAATCCTTACGCGCCAACATTTGACGAAATTCATTTTGAATAATTATTGCAGCATCCCACTCCTTAGCTTTTTGCGACTGATCTCGACGATATTTTTCAAGATCTTCTTTGATTTTTTTTCCTTCAAAAAGTGCAATTACTTGCGCCGGATTTACATCATTTATAATTGCACAACCGCGCTCTTGGTCAATTATAATTTCTCCACCGAACTTCTCTTTCAGGCTTGTTGCTAAAACCCCTAGATCATCGCCATAAAACTCGATCGCACCAAAATTATTTTCCGGAAATTGTACTACGCCACCATTGGCAACTCTACAATTTACTGGAACCGAAATTTTTTTCACCGCAATTGCCTTGGCAAAATCCTGCAATTTTTCTTCGCAAAATTTCAAATAAAGATCGAGAGATGGAATATTTCTAAGCGGCAATTTGCGATCGCGCATCTCCTTGAAAGACAAAATATCTCCACTTCCTTTTACAAATTCGCGCTCAATTGGCGAAAATTTTTGCGCTTCAAAATTCGTCGCTTCCACCATAAAAACTGCAACATCACCAGTCTTATTAATCATTTGCAGCGCCGAAATATTCGCAGGATCTTTTAGCGACAAACCAAATTCATGTTTCAAGTCAATCGCTGCCACAAGTTGCGCATGATAAGGATCGCCACAATGTCCGCCGCAAGTTGCATAACCAAGAGAATGAGGTTGTCCGGGATTTTTTCTAAGTGCTAAAAAAACCGCACCATTTTCATCAAGCGGAATAACGCCCTGATAATTTATTTTTTTCTCCAGCATCGATTGCAGCAAGCCAATCAAGCCTTCTTGAGTAAAAACAACATAAGTTTCGCCGGCTTTAAAAGGAATTGCGGGAAAATGTTTTTTAAAATCCGCCAGAGCTTCAGCGTTGGCAATTGTGATTTTTACAAATCTGCCATCCTTGTCATGTTGGACTGAAACTTCAAAATTCAAACCAAGATCAACAGCATCACGACATAAATTTTCTGCATCAGTCGCACCTTTTCCTGAAAGCGGATGCGGAGTTTTATGCGCCAAAAAATGGCAATGATTCTGCCGCGAAATCAAAAACCTCTCCACCTCATATTTTAAAATTTGGTCTCTAACTTTTTCCATCAAAAGGGCTTGAACAACAAACTCGTCCGGCATTATATATCCGGTATCGAGGGTTCTTTTTCCTTTAAAACTTGTATCACCCAAGGCAAAAGCCAGCGCCGGCATAGCCGCAGCATGAGCCCCATCTTTACCGCGACCAATTCGTCCATTATTTTTTGTACGGAAGAAAATCTGCAAATCTTTAATCTTAACATCGCAATGCGGAGTTTCATAAATCAATTGCAGCAGCAACTTTAGCTGCGCTTCCAATTTCAGCTCTCTTAATTCTTTTGACATTTATTTCTTCGGCTTGTTGAGAAAAGCGTAAGACAAAATTTTATAACAAAGCTTTGCTGCTAGAAAATCGCAGGAATGGAGAAGCTTCACCGGCGCCAACTCAACCACATCTGCACCAACAATATTAGAAATTTTACTCGCTTCACGGATAATATCCAAAGCGTCTTCCCACATTATGCCGCCAGGTTCTGGCGTGCCAGTTGCTTGCATTAAACTCGAATCAAAACCATCCAAATCGAAGGTTACAAAAACCGGACGACCGCGCAATTTTTCAACGATTTTTTTTGCATCCCAATTGCGACGATCTTTGCCGAAATGAATTGTGATTCGATCTTTATTGGCCTCGAGATAAGGAATTTCGCTAGCAGAAATATTTCTGATACCGCAAGAAATTAAAGTTGAAATCGGATGATCCATCACGCGACGAAGTGCCGCAGCGTGCGAATAATGCTCACCCAAATAGCCATCGCGCAAATCAGCATGAGCATCAAAATGCAAAATCGCCAAATCTGGATAACGTTTTACAAAAGGACGAATTGAACCTGCAGTGATTGAATGTTCGCCACCAAGAATTAACGGGAATTTTCCCGCCGCTAAAATTGATTCGGTAATTTCTTCGAGCTGATCCAAACCTTTTGCAACCGTACTATTTTCAATCGGCATTTCTTTCATCGTCGCCACGCCATATTGACGAAAAGGCTCGCACCAAAATTCTTCATCAAAAAGTTCAACCTGACGCGAAGCACGAAGAATAGCTTTGGGACCTTTATTGGTGCCACCTTTATAGCTTACAGATTTTTCCATTCCAAAAGGTACGACGACGACTTGAGCATCTTCTGGCGTTTTTAAATATTTTTCCTCAACGCCGAGGAAACCTGATTTTTGCGTAGTAAAATCGTATTTTTCGAAAAGAGATTTTTTCATTTTTTCTTAATTGACCCTCTTTGAAAAAGAGGGTGGTTGAGCGAAGCGAAATCGGGTGATTTAAATCCTCCGATCTCGCTTTTCAAAGTAGGTTAATTCAGAATATTTACGTGACCCATTTTTCTTCCCGCGGCAATTTTATCTTTGCCGTAGAGATGAATTTTAGCGTTAGAATTTTTGTAAAATTTTTCGAGATCTTTCACCTCATCCCCAATCAGATTTTTCATAAAACCTTCTGAGTGAAATTTTGTTGAACCAAGCGGCAAGCCAGTAATAGCGCGGATTAATTGCTCAAATTGTGAAGTCACCGCAGCATCCATCGAAAAATGTCCGGAGTTGTGAGGCCTTGGGGCGAGCTCGTTCACCAACAATTCATCGCCAATCACAAACATTTCCACCGCTAAAATTCCTACCAAGTCAATTTCTTTGGCAATTTTTTCTGCCAGCTTTTGCGCCTTTATTTGCAAGGCTTTAGAGATTTTAGTCGGATAAATACTAATATCCAAAATACCATTTTTGTGAATATTCGTCAAAGGTTCGTAAGCAGAAATTTCACCATCTTTTGAACGCGCCACCATCACCGAAATTTCTGAATCAAAAGGACAGAATTTTTCTAAAATTAATTTTTGATTTTTAGCTTTCGCCCAAGCTTTTGTAGCATCTGCAGCAGTTTTTAAAACAAACTGACCTTTGCCATCATAACCCATCGTCGCAGTTTTTAAAATGGCTTTGCCGAATTTTTTTAAGTTTTTTTGCAAATCTTCGAGGCTGGAAATTTCTGCAAATTCTGCGGTTTTTACTTTGATCGAATTAAGAAAGTTTTTTTCCAAAATTCTATTTTGAGCAATTTTTAAAACTTGCGCTTTTGGAGCAAGCTCAACTTGTGAGGCCACGAAATCAGCGGTTGCAAAAGGAATATTTTCAAATTCAAAAGTGGCGACATCAACCAAGGCAGCAAATTTTTTCAGCGCTTTTTTATCTGTATAATCGGCAACAATAGTTTGATTAGTAACGAAGCTGGCAGGAGAATTTGGCAAGTCAGAAAAGATGACGGTTTTAAAGCCCATCTTATGCGCATAAAAACAAATCATGCGCCCCAATTGTCCGCCACCAATGATTCCAATCGTAGAAATTTTTTTCATATCTGTTTGCTTGCTTCATTTTGAAAGCGGGGCAAGCTATTTTCCTATTCACCTTTTTCAATTGATTTATCACGAAAAAAAATGCCGCAAAAATTTGAGCGCTTAAAGAAAGCAAAATTCCTGAAGAAATCTTCGCAAAAATGGCTGCTGCGACAAATCAACGATCCTTTCGTGGAGCGCGCCAGGCTTGAGGGCTGGAAGTCGCGTGCTGCTTTTAAAATTATTGAAATTGATCAAAAATTTAAAATTTTTAAAAAAGGAAAAATTGTTCTCGATCTTGGCGCCGCGCCGGGCGGCTGGTCGCAATATGCCGTGCAAAAAGTTGGCGATGGCAATGTGGTAGCGCTCGACCTTCTGCCAGTTGATTCCATCGGCGGCGTAAAATTTTTTCAGCAGGATTTTTTGGCAGAAGATGCTGCAGAAAAAATCATTAATGAGCTCAAAACAATTCCTTATAATCGCATTGGAAAATGCGATGTAGTGATGTCGGACATGGCTGCAAATGCTACCGGAGATCACAATACCGACCATATACGCATCATTGCTCTTCTTGAGGAAGCGCTAAATTTAACTGAACAAATTTTACGCGATGGCGGATTTTTTGTCGGCAAAATTTTTCAGGGAGGAGATGCTGACGAAATTTTAAAAGCATTACGAAAAAAATTTGCAATTGTGAAATATTTTAAACCAGATTCTTCGCGCAAAGATTCATCGGAAACTTATTTGGTGGCCAGCGGCTTCAAATCGGCAAGACTTACAGACGCCTCTAAAAATGTGAATAAACAATAAAAACCGGATTAATTATGCCTATAAATCAAACTGGCAAAGACAGTTTTTTAAAAAATATTACAGCAAAAGATGAGGCAGGGCTGAGAGTTCAAATATACGATTTCAGAACAAAAATTGCTTCCCTAGAAATACACGAATTTCTCAACAATAGAAGCGGTGGAAAAGATAGCTTATTCGACAGCGCACTAAAAACAGGAGATTTAAAAATATGTCTTCTACTCGCTGCAAATGGCACTTCTCTCGATCCTAAAAAGAAAACGGAAGAAAATAATTTATGCTATATTTCAGCTTTAAAAAATTTTTCTGCGGAACAAGTTTTAGCTCTTGTGTTACGCGAAAGACTCTACAACGGACAAGATTTTGAAAGAAGTGCTTACAGAATTATTGTCCCGGGCGAAATGGAATATAAGCGCCATCAATTGTTAGATGGGAAGGAGGGATTGGCTCTGATAACCAGCCCTTCTCGTGGCGAGGGAGATAATCCTCACGTCAAGAATTTACATGATATGGCGGAAACAATTCTGTCTATAAGCGAAGGGAGGGAATTTGGTAAAGTAGCTGCTGGGTATGAAGAATTATTAAGCGGAATATCTGACGCTAAGGATTTAGTTACAACGAATCGAGCATCAGTAGCCACGGCTGCAAGAGTTGATGGGCCTCACGCCGCATCTTTAAATTATTCTTAAGCAACATTTCCCCCGGAAATTATGACCAATAATTTGCGGTTTTTTTCTGCGGGATTATTTTTTAAGAATTGAACTGCGCCTGCAATAGCAAGGGCTGAGGTCGGTTCAATTTTTTGCTGAAAAGTTTTTTCTAATTTTTCGCGCCAAAAAATTATTTCCTCTTCCGTGATTTCCAAAATTCCGTCAAACTGTTTGAGATAGTGAAAGCAAATCTCCGAAGTCCCTAAGGTTCTGGTGCCATCAGCAATTGTATTTGGCGTATCTTCGAAAGAAAAAATTACTCCTTCACGAACAGAAATCGCTACATCGTTGGCATTCAATGGTTCACAAGCAAAAATCTTTGCTTTTGGTGAAAGTCCCTGAGCCGCTAAAAATGTTCCTGAAGCCAAGCCGCCGCCACCACAAGGCATAAAAATCGCATCAACTTCTCCGGTTTTTTCCAACGCTTCCAAAGCAGATGTGCCTTGGCCGCAAATCACATCGGCATCGGCTGATGGATGAATGAAAAAATAACCTTCTTTTTGTTTTTCTTCAGCGAGACGATTCACTTCGCTTCTTTTCTCCAACAACACAACTTCTGCGCCCAATCCGCGCGCTGCTTCAATCTTAATTTTCGACGCTTTATTGATCATATAAATCAAAGCCTTGATGCCGAATTTTTTGCAGACATTGGCGATGGCTTGCGCGTGATTTCCCGAAGATTGCACCACAATTTTTTCCGGAAATTTTCCGTGCTTTTCCTGATAATTTAAAACTGCATTAAAAGCTCCGCGCGCCTTGAAAGATTTGGTTTCTTGCTGATTCTCCATTTTGAAAAAAATCTGCGCTCCTAATTCAGCATTTAATTTTTCATCACTCAAAAGCGGAGTATTTTTTATGTGATCCTTTATGCGTTTATGCGCCGCAACAACATCGTTAAAATTAAGATTATTCATATTTTCTGAAAAGTTGCGATTGATCTTTGAAGGCCTTGAACTCTAGGGCATTTCCGCTTGGATCTAAAAAAAACATCGTCGCTTGTTCGCCAATTGCGCCACGAAATCTGATGTAAGGCTCTATCACAAATTGCACTTTTGCCGCACGCAATTTTTCGGCAAATTTGTGCCAATCATCCCATTGCAAAACTACACCGAAATGTGGAACCGGAACGCCATGTCCATCAACCGGATTAACCACTTCTGCAGCAATTTTTTTATCAACATGTAAGTGAGTTACAAATTGATGTCCAAAAAAATTCCAATCGATCCAGCCTTCATTTGAGCGACCTTCCTCGAAGCCCAAAAATTCACCGTAAAATTGACGAGTGGTTTTTAAATCTTTTACCGGAACTGCAAGATGGAAAGGCTGTAACATAAGGATTCCGTTAGTTTACGAAGTCATCGCGCAGCTAGCAAGGCTAGCGGATGCGTGACATCCCCTTGAAAAGGGGACAGAGGGGTTATTAATTTTTTATTTCGAAAATTGCATCAACTTCAACCGCAACTCCAAATGGAAGCGAGCCTGATCCAACTGCCGCACGAGCATGTTTTCCAGCATCGCCCAAAGCTTCAACCATCAAGTCAGAAGCGCCATTGGCAACGGCAGGATGATCTTTGAAATTGGCATCACCATTAACAAAAATTCCGAGTTTAATGCAACGAACCGCACGATCCAAATCTCCATCGCAAGCAACTTTTAATTGCGCGAGAATTCCGATGGCACAAAGGCGCGCTGCTTTTTTAGCATCTTCCGCAGAAATTTCTGAACCGACTTTTCCGATATAAGCAAGCTTACCATTTTCAAAAGGAAGTTGCCCCGAAATAAAAACCAAATTACCAGATTTTACAAATCCGACATAATTGGCAACTGGCACTGCTGGGGTTGGGAGGGCGATTCCAAGTGATGTTAATTTTTGTTCGATGTTTGACATGATTGCTCCTGTTTTTGGTTAGTTAAATAATCTCATTTGTTCGTAAGGTTTTTTGTGCTCTATTACCTTCTCAACAAAATATTCGGTTCTGAGCCTTTGCTCTTCATTCAAAAACTGCTCTCTTCTTATTGAGACTCTTAAAATATCCCCTTTTCTAAACTCTTCGTTGTCATCAACCCTCCTCAAGAAATCAAAATCTTCTATCGTTGTATAAAAGCTTGATTGACCGTCATTTACGTACCATTTGTTTTTATCCCTAAAAGATAAGGATATTATGTTTAGATTTGTATTGAACCTCACGGGCTCATCTATCATTACCTCTTTCGCTGGAGGACATCTGAAATATTCAAATTCTTCTTTTTTTAGATCAAAAAATTCTTCTTCGCTCTCGAGCTTTATCAAACACAAGTCTATTCCGTTTTTCTCTATTGGCGACACCATCTCCTCAAGAGATTTTCTTAATTGCCAATTTTCGTAAAGCCTTAACACCTCTTCTTTTGTCTCGAAAATCTCATCCCCAATTTCAATTATTATTAAGCCATTTTTTTGATATTTTTTTGTTGGTTTTCTGTTTTTCAGAAATTTTAAGAATTTCCACAGACCAAAAACTAGGCCGCAAATTCCTGCTGCATTTAATGTCGCATCCACGCCAGCAGAGGTAAGCAAATCGGTCGCCTTGTCTATTAAATTTTGGTCTATTCTAAAATTAATTTTAAAAGAACCCGCTTCCAAATTTGATCTTACCTTAACCTGAATTTTTGTTCTGCTTGAATTGAGGGTTTTGTTGGCTTCATTCAGGACTCCATCAAGACCAAGTATCGCCAAGGAAAGATCGCGAGGATTGATTTCATGATTCTGTAAACCGTCTCCGTCGTATATTAGCTGCAAATTCATATTAACTCAGTTTGTGATTTTTTAAAATTGACTTATTATCTCCCCGTGATCCCCAACTTCTCAAACAATTTGTTATCCCGCTCCATTTCTGGATTCGAAGTAGTCAGCAATTTTTCGCCGTAGAAAATTGAATTAGCGCCCGCGATAAAACATAAAGCTTGCGTTTGTTCGTTCATTAATTCGCGACCAGCAGAAAGTCTAACCACCGATTGCGGCATGATAATTCTGGCAACGGCGATGGTTCTGATGAATTCGAATTGGTCGAGGTCTTCGACTTTCTCCATCGGCGTGCCTTTAACCTTCACCAACATATTGATTGGAACTGATTGCGGATGTTGTGGTAAATTCGCCAAAACAATTAACATTTTTGCGCGATCTTCACGCACTTCGCCCATGCCAACAATTCCACCGGAACAAACATTCAATCCCGCTTCACGCACGTTTTTCAAGGTGTTGAGGCGATCTTCAAAACTTCGTGTCGAAATAATTTCAGAATAAAATTCCGGCGATGAGTCGATATTGTGATTGTAAAAATCAAGCCCCGCCTCCTTGAGCCTCTTGCTTTGCGAATCGGTTAACATTCCCAAAGTCATGCAAGTTTCGAGGCCGGTTTTTTTAACTTCATCGACAATATTACAAATTTTTTCAACATCACGATCATGCAAATTTCTCCAAGCCGCTCCCATGCAAAATCGCGATGCACCCGCTTCTTTCGCGGCTTTAGCGGCTTCAAGAATTTTTGGAATTTCCATCAAAGATTCTTTTTCCAAGCCGGTATTGTAATGCGCCGATTGCGGACAATATTTACAATTTTCCGGACAAGAGCCGGTCTTGATGCTTAGAAGCGTGCTAATTTGCACGGCATTTGGATTATGATTCTGACGATGAATTTCTGCCGCTTTGAAAATCAAATCGCTAAAAGGCAAAGCGAAAAGTTGCAAAACTTCTTCAACATTCCAATCATGCCGAATCGCTGGGCTGTAAGTTGAAACCTGATCAATCTGAGTTGTTTTTATTTCGTTAGTTGCTTTCATTATTTCCAAATTATGTGACACTTGAATAGTTCGCCCATTTGATCGGGGGCGATTAAACGATCAATCGATGAATTTATTTCATCAGCAAGTTGCGGATTTTCTTCTAATAAAATTTTTTGTCGATCAAAAATCCCCAGTGAGATTAAAAATTCTCGCTGAGTAATCAAAGAGGAATTTAAGTCGTAATGTTTTGTAATTTTATCCAAAGCAGCAAAATCAACGTGAGCAGTGATGTCGCACTCTCCGACATTTTCTAAAACATTAGTTTTTTGATGATTTTTTAGCGCTTGCAAGCTGTTGGCAAAATTATTTTTGAAATAACCGTAATCAAAATTAATCGCGATGCCACCGTTTTTTTTCAGAGCTACACAAAGTTGATTCATAAAATCTCGAGCATCTTGGCTCTTTTCAAAAACCGCGCCAATCGGAGCTAAAACGCCAATTTCCTTTTCAACAAAATCATGAATTTTTTTATCGAAAGCAGCGAGAGTAAAATTTTTCTCGACAATAATTCTCTCACACCAACCAATTTCAGTAAGCACAAATTGATCGATTGGAAAACAATCAAAAAGCTCATTAGAAATAAAAAATATTTCTTCCTCTCCAGATAAAAAATCAGAAAAATTTTTATGCCATTTCACATTAAAATTCTGCAAATTTTCTTGCTGAATTTTTTTTAGGACTTCGTTGATTTCAATTATGTGAAAAGTTGTGGAGGTAAGAAAATCAACTGCTGGAGCGATTTTTTTATCGGCTAATTTTTTTATCGAATTTAAAATATCGCGCATCATCACGCCGCGTCCGGCGCCCATTTCGACTAAGGAGATTTTCTTTTTTTTACTTGAAGAAATCTGCAAAATATAAGCAGCAATCAACTCACCAAAAATCTGCGAAATTTCTGGCGCCGTAATAAAATCAGAATTTTTACCTAAGGGATTCTTTGTACGATAATAGCCGCTAGACTCGTCAAATAGCGCTTTGGACATGAATTGAGAAATCTTCACAACACCTAAATTGTTAATTGATAATTGCTAACTGCTGCTTGCCTAAGGGCGCCAATTAAGAAAATTTTTAAGTAATTTTAATCCCGCTTCGCCGCTTTTCTCGGGGTGAAATTGCACGGCGAAAATATTTTCTTTGGCAATTATTGCAGCGAGATTTTCACCATATTCAACTTGCGCTAAAACATTATTTTCATTTTGTGCGATGAAATGAAATGAATTAGCAAAATAAAAATGTTCACCCTCAGCAATATTTTTTAGAACCGCGTGCTTGTTGGGTTTAATCATGATATTATTCCAGCCCATATGGGGAATTTTTAGAGCCAACCTCCCACCCTGATCACTAGGCGATGACTTCATGGCTTCATTAAATTCGAATTTGCTAGATATTTTTTCGACCGAACCGTTGATGAATCCAAGTCCCTGATGCTCACCATCTTCATGTCCAATCGATGCTAAAACTTGCATGCCGACACAGATTCCCAGGAAAGGTTTTTTTTCTTTTAAAACTTGTTGTCTTAATTCCGGCAAAAGACCTTGCTGCGATTTCAAGCCAGCCATGCAATCACCAAAAGCGCCGACTCCGGGCAAAATTAAATAATTGGCGGATTTGAGATCTGTGATTTTATTGGAAAGAATAATTTCATCATCGCCCTTGATCAAAGACAAAGCATTCGTAACCGACTCAACATTGCCGGCGCCGTAATCGATTACGACAATTTTCATGAAATTTTTGGATCGAGAATTTTATGAGAAAGATCGAGGTGAATGTCGCGGAGCAGATTGAGCTTGGCGCTTAGAACATCATCGCCAAAAGCGATGCCAACAAATTCATATTTTTTTTTCTTGAGATGGTCACAAAGCCAGTAATTGGCGTTAAGCGCGATAATAAAAATGAAAGCGATTTCGAGAAGAATTTTATCGGAATTGGAAAAGACTTTTGTGAATAAAATGAGAGCAGCATTAATCAGAATCAACGCGATGATTTCTTTCCACATCTTGTGATATAAAAACCACAAACCAGTGAAGATAAAGGCTTGCCAAGAAAATCCTTCCTTGAGCAAAACCAAATCCTCAACTTCTCCTTTGCAATTTTTTTTGACTAGGGCGCTGTAGGTTTTCATAAATTATAAGTCGATAGGGCGCCTTTAAAAATTAGGATTTTTCGAGGAATTTTGAGTTTTAACAAATTTGCGAGAAGGTAAGCGTATTAGATATACGTGCTCTCGAGCAAATTTGTTAAAACTCAAAATTACCGAAAAAGACAATTTTTAGAGGTGCCCTAAAGATGTCCATCAAGCCTTAGATGTAAGGGCTGTTACAAATTAAACTAAATCAATAATCCAATCAAACTACTCAAGATCACCACTGCCGGTATTATCCATTTTTTCTTACTGAGATAAAGCGCTGTCAATGACGCTGCAAAAATCACAATATTTTTTAGCGAAACTAACAAAACTGAATGCAGAAAAATATCGAGAGCGGTTGCTGCCAAAATCCCCACAACTGCTGCTGAAATAGTATCGAGCACAAGATGAAGTGATTTATTTTCTAGCAACTTTTCTATTTGCTTATGGCCAATTAAAGTGAAGGAAAAAGCTGGAAGAAAAATTCCTGCTGTCATTAAAAATGCTCCACAAAATCCATCAGCAATAAATCCTAGATAAGTTCCAAAAATTACCAAAGGCGCTGGGATCACGCTGGATAAGGCGATGCCGTCGTAAAATGATTGGGTGGTGATTGTTCCATATGCGCCGATCAGGCTTTCTTTTAAAAATGGGATCACGGTGTAAGCGCCGCCGAAAGAAAATAATCCTGCTTTTAATCCTTCGATAAAAAGATTGCGCTCACCAACATTTTCAACCGCCTGAATCACTAAATTTTTTTGACTAAAAAAAGAAAATGCAAAAATAGCAATCGCGATTGAAGCCAATAAAATCGCTGATTTACGATAATTTTTTGTCCAAAGAGTTTGCCAGAAAATACAAACTACAAACAGCAAAAGAAAATGCGCGTTTAGAAATGTCAGAATAATCGAAATCGCCGCAACAGCAAATAAAGAAACTCCCTGCAAAACATGTTCAGAAATTCGATGAGTAGCGCGAACGACTAAAGCGGCCACTGCCGGAGCAACGCCAGCAAAGTAAATCAAAATCGAACTACCAAAATAAACATAAAGCCAAGAAAGTAAAAGCATCAAACCCAAACCCGGCAGCATGAATCCAAGTCCGGCAACGATCGCGCCAATTCTGCCCCGCTGAATCATGCCAAAATAAACGCAAAGTTCATGAGCTTCCGGCCCAGGTAACGCCTGATAAATTGCCAAAACACGCTTGAATTTATCTCTTTCAATCCACTTTCTTTTTTCTACTAAATCTTCACGAATCATGTTGATTTGAGCTGCTGGACCACCCCAAGCCAAAAATCCAAAACGCAAAAAAATTTTAAATAATTGCCAAAGATTCATGATAAATTTTTAGAATTGATTTGTTACAATAACTTTAGGGTAATACTTATTTCTCAAATAAATAAATGGCGCCTCTAAAAATTAGGATTTGACTCGGAGTTTTGAACGCTCCCGAAAAGAAAATTTTTAGAGATGCCCTAAAATAATCCAACAAATTTATGAAAAAATTATTAATAATCCTGTCTTTGCTCACAGTGATTTCTTGCGCTAATAAAGATAAAAAAATCAGATTTGATTTCTCTGTTGATACTAAAAAATCAAATATTGGAAATGGCGCGAAGCTAGATTTGGCGGTATTTGATGATAGGTTAGAAAATGCATCTATCGGCAGCAAAGAATATTGCGATAATAAAAAAATCACCATCAGCACCGATCAAAATTTAGCCGAATTATTGCAGAAAAAAATTAGCGATAGCTTGCTACAAAAAGGTTTTAAACAAGGAAATGACCGACTGATTGAAATCCACATTGAGCACCTGCAATATAAAGCTGAATGTGGTTTTATTTTAGGAAAATCTCAGGCTGAGGTGGCAATTAAAGTTTCGGTAAAAGATCCAAAATCCAATGCAAAAATTATTAAGGATTTTGAATTATCTTTGAGCAATAAACATTTTATTTTACCTCTCATTACAACTGATGAAAAAATAATTAACGATCTTCTTGAAACCGTGATCAAAGATATTTTAGATAATAATATTTTACTGAAAAATCCTGCGCAATAAACTATGCTCAAACAAACTGAATGGCATCTCTAAAAATTAGAATTTTTAGAGACACCCTAATCAAAAAAACCAAAATCTATGAAAAAAATTCAGGTAAAAAATCCAGTCGTTGAAATTGACGGCGATGAAATGACACGCGTTATTTGGAAATTTATTAAGGAGAAATTAATTCTGCCTTATCTGGAAGTTGATCTAAAATATTTTGATCTCGGAGTTAAAAATCGTGACGCAACTTCTGATCAAGTAACCATCGATGCCGCCAATGCTATCAAAGCTTGCGGCGTTGGTATTAAATGCGCCACCATCACGCCTGACGAAGATAGAAAAAAAGAATTTGATCTCAAAGAAATTTGGAAATCTCCCAACGGCACCATCAGAAATATTTTAGATGGCACAGTTTTTCGCGAACCAATCGTTTGTCAAAATGTGCCGCGCATCGTTTCAAACTGGACTTCGCCGATCATCGTAGGTCGTCACGCTTTTGGCGATCAATATAAAGCTACTGATTTTTTAGTTCCGGGAAAAGGTAGACTTTCAATCAAATTTGAAGGTGAGGATGGAAAAATAATCAAACATGAAGTTTATAAATTTAACGGCTCTGGCGTTGCTTTGGCGATGTACAACACCGATGAATCAATTCGCGGTTTTGCTTATTCTTGTTTCAACTTAGCGCTACAAAAAGGCTGGCCACTTTATCTCTCCACAAAAAATACAATTCTGAAAAAATATGACGGCCGCTTCAAAGATATTTTTGCCGAAATTTTTGAAAAAGAATTTAGCGAAAAATTCGCCGAGAAAAAAATTACTTACGAACATCGCTTAATCGACGACATGGTTGCATCAGCGCTAAAATGGAGCGGCAATTTTGTTTGGGCCTGCAAAAATTATGATGGCGATGTGCAATCTGATTCTGTGGCGCAAGGCTTTGGATCTCTCGGTTTAATGACTTCAGTTTTGATTACGCCAGATGGAAAAATCATGGAAGCCGAAGCGGCGCACGGAACCGTAACCCGACATTTCCGCGAACATCAAGCCGGAAAACCAACTTCAACAAATCCCCTCGCCTCAATTTTTGCTTGGACGCGCGGATTAGAATTTCGTGGAAAATTAGATGGAAATCAGGAGCTAATTAATTTTTGTCACACTCTAGAAAAAATTTGCATCGCCACTGTTGAGTCGGGAAAAATGACCAAAGATTTAGCGATTTGCATTCACGGAAATAATGTCGAGCACAAAAAACATTATCTCTACACTGAAGAATTTTTGGATGAAGTAGCAAAAAATTTACGTCAAGAAATTTAGGTGATATTCGAAAGAGAACCTAGTAGTGGCGCCCCTTGGGGATAGATTTTATGCACGTGCATAAAATTCAAAAAAAGTCTCTGAATTCTTATTTCCGCAGCGATGAAATCGACTTATTAATCAAATAAGGTAAAGCTCCTGCCACAATTCCAGGGCCCGCTTCGTAGACTCCTAAACCGAGTCCTAAATAACGCCACACAAGCATCGTGATAAATCCAGTAAACATCGTGATTAATGCTAATCGCTGTGACATCTTTCCGCCCAAAGAATAAATGGTGATGATCGGTGCAAAGCTGCAGGCTAAGGCTAGCCAGGCAATCATCGCTAAAGAAAATACACTTTGATTGTCAGTGAAAGAAACCAGCATCGCTAAAATCGTGATGATGAAAGTAGAAAATTTTGCGGCGAAATAGCTGTTTCTTTTTTTTGGCATTAAGTCGTTAACGATTGAAGCTGAGCATCCCAAAATTTGTGAATCTGCCGTTGCCATCGTCGCTGAAAATAATCCCGCCAAAACTAATCCGATTAAAATTTCCGGCATGATTTGTTGCGTCAAATTCGGCATGGCCAATTCAGGATCGAAGCCTTCAAGCATTGGAATTAAAAGGCGCGCAGCAAGTCCGCTGCCGATGGTGAAAATATAAAAAAGCAAATACCAACTGTAATAATAGCAACGAACTCTACCAATACTTTCCGGTTTATTCATCGCCATAAAACTGGTCATGATGTGTGGCTGACCGACAATTCCGAAGCCACCAAAAAACCAACCGAAAATAAAAAATGCCAAGCCCCACCATTCATCAAAAAATAATCCTTGAGGAAAAAGACTGAAATAATTTGGCGAAATATTTTTTAAACCGCTGACGAAATTTTTGAAGCCGCCAATTTCTTTTATCGATAAAAAAAACAACAAACCCATCGCTGCAATCATCACAAAAGATTGTGCAGTATTTGTCCAAATTGATGCGCGAATTCCGCCAGCTAAACAATAAAATAAAACTATTGTGGCACCAATGACAGAGCCTATTGCGTAATTCCAACCAAATAAAACATGCAACGCTTTTCCGCCGGCTTTTAATTGCGCTGCGGCATAAATACTAAGAAAAATTACCAGAATAATTGCGCCAACAAAACGTAAAATTTTGTAATCAGTTCCACCCCATTTACTAATCGCTTCCGGAAAACTCAGGGCATTAATTTTTCCAGAAACGATGCGCAATTTTTTATGCACAAAAAGCGATGCGCAAAAATCTCCGATCAACACGCAAATCATAATCCAAATTACTGAAATTCCGTTGAGATAAGAATAGCCAATCATACCGAGAAACATGTAACCACTATTGTTGGTAGCCACGGCAGAAAGCGCGATGAGCCAAGGTTTTTCGCTGTGGCTGGCGAGGAGATAATCTGCGCTAGTATGTTTGCTTTTTATCGCGGAGAGCCCACCAATGCTGATAAAAACGAAGAGAAAAAATCCGAAGCTGAGGAGAATCACTGGAGTAGTTTTTTAATTACTGTTTGTATTAGACCTCTCGGTGTCATCACCACAAAGGTTGGGATCTAGGAAAAGTGAAGAGAATTAAACCCAGATCCGTCATTAGAAATTCAGGATACTTTGCCTAAAGCTTGAAAATGAAGGGCGAAACAATGTTTTTAAAACGTAAGCTTACTCAGCGTAAGTGCGGATTTAAAAACATTGTTTCAACCGCGCAGTTTCAAGCTTTGGGCAAAGTAGACGAATTTCTAATGATGGATCTGGGTTGAATCCAGCTTAATTCAAGAGAAACCAAACTATTAAAACTTAATCTGTCTCACGAAAGTCACCCGACTAAATTGCTTCGCAATTGAGCCATCCTCTTTTGCAAAGAGGGTTAAGATCCGTGACATTGTTTAAACTTTTTTCCACTACCGCAAGGACAAGATTCATTTCGACCAACATTGCCCCAAGTTGTTGGATTTGTTGGATCGCGCTCTTCGACTTTGAAATTGCTTTTGATCGGAGTTGATGTCGCGAGCGCTTTCGCTTCGCTTTGTACAAAGGCTGGATCATTTCTGCTTTCGAACATTTTTTGTTTTGGTGCGCGCGATAAAAGATCGATCGATCCTTCATTTTCTGACGCACTTACTTGAACGTGAGCAACGCGATTCACCACCTGCTCTTCAATTCTCAGCATCATATCTTCAAATAAACTGAAAGCATCGCGTTTATATTCAATCAGCGGATCCTTTTGTGCGTAGGCGCGAAGATTGATTCCGTAACGTAATTTATCGAGCGACAATAAGTGATCTTTCCATTCTGCATCAAGCGTGATCAAGAAAATTTGACGCTCAATTTGTCGCATAACTTCCGCGCCATAAAGATTTTCTTTTTCATTAAATAGCCAGGCTGTTGCTTCGGAAATAAAATTTAAAATTTCTTTTTCGGTGATTCCTTCTTTTTGGCTTTCAGCTTTTAGGTCAACTTTAAAACCATAAATACGGAAAATTTCATTTTCTAAAAGACCGATTTCCCATTGCTCGGCGTAAGAATTTTTTGGAATACAATCTTCCACCAACTCTTGATTTATCTGACTGACAAACTTTTTAATTTTCTCCGAAATATCTTTAGAATCGATCACTTCATTACGCAAAGTGAAAATATTTTTACGTTGGTGATTGACGATATCGTCATATTTCAGCAAGTTTTTACGCATCTCGTAATTACGCATTTCAACCTTATGCTGAGCGCCGGCAAGAGTTTTTGTAATCCATGGATGGAAGATCGCTTCATCATCTTTCAAACCAAAACTTGAGAGCAAAGATTGCAATTTTTCCGAACCAAAAATTCGCATCAAATCATCTTGCAGCGACAAGAAAAATTTCGAACGACCTGGATCACCTTGACGACCAGAACGACCACGCAATTGATTGTCAATTCTGCGACTTTCGTGACGTTCAGTTCCAAGAACATAAAGTCCTCCCGCTGCGATGACGATTTTTTTATCCGCTTCAACTTTAGCTTTTATTTCAGCAATTTTTTCTGGATCAGTTTCATCGCCAATGATCATCTCTTCATTTCCACCAAGCTTGATGTCAGTTCCTCTTCCCGCCATATTGGTAGCTATCGTAATGCCACCAGAAATACCGGCTTGTGAAATAATTTCCGCTTCTTTTTCGTGATATTTCGCATTCAAAACATTGTGCGGTAATTTGTGCGACTTCAATAATTTTGAGAGATATTCCGACTTCTCGATGCTGACAGTTCCAACTAAAATCGGCTGCTTTTTTTCGTGAGCTTCTTTGATCGAAGCAACGATTGCCGAAAATTTTCCTTCTTCAGTTTTGTAAATTTCATCCTCTTCATCTTTTCTGGTAACATCGCGATTAGTTGGAATTTCGACAACTTTTAATCCGTAAATTTCTTCAAATTCTACCGCTTCAGTTGAAGCAGTTCCAGTCATGCCAGAAAGTTTTTTGTAAAGACGGAAATAATTTTGGAAGGTGATTGAAGCTAAAGTTTGATTTTCATTTCTAACTTTCACGCCTTCTTTTGCTTCCAACGCTTGATGCAATCCATCCGAAAAACGACGGCCTTCTTGCATGCGTCCTGTGAATTCATCAATGATCACAATTGAGTCATCTTTTACGATGTAATCAATTTCATTGCGGAAAATTTTATGTGCCTTCAAGGCTTGATTTATATGATGCACCAAAGAGATGTTGATTGGATCATAAAGCGCAGAATTTTCTTCAATTGCGCCGGAATTTTTAAGCATTTTTTCAACATGCTCGATACCATTTTCGGTCAAAAAAACACCGCGCTCTTTTTCTTCCATCTGAAAATCTTCAGCAGCGAGTTGCGGAATTAAGCGATTAATATCTTCGTAAAGTTTAGAATTATTTTCGGTCGGACCAGAAATAATAAGTGGCGTGCGTGCTTCATCGACAAGGATCGAATCTACTTCATCGACAATCGCAAAAGCCTGTTTTTTTTGCACCATACTACTGCGACTAAACCTCATATTGTCGCGCAAATAATCAAATCCGAGTTCGTTATTTGTAGTGTAAGTGATGTCGCAAGCGTAGGCTTCTTGTCTCTCATCATCCATCATTTCATTGGTCAGACAACCAACGCTCAATCCCAAAAATTCGTGAATTTTTCCCATCCATTCTGAATCACGCTTTACTAAATAATCATTCACTGTGACGACGTGAACACCTTTGCCAGTTAGCGCATTTAGATAACAAGGAAGAGTGGCGACCAAAGTTTTTCCTTCACCGGTTTTCATCTCCGCAATTTTTCCTTGATGCAGCACGATTCCACCAATTAATTGTACATCAAAATGGCGCATATTTAGCACGCGTTTTGACGCTTCACGAACAACGGCAAAAGCCTCATGAAGCAATGAATCCAAAGACTCTGAAGCGGCAAGACGAGATTTAAATTCTGTAGTTTTCGCTTTTAATTCCTCATCAGAAAGCGCTGAAATTTTTGCTTCAAAAGCATTAATTTTTTCAACTTCCGGCAACATCGATTTGATAACACGATCATTAACAGATCCGAAAATTTTTTTGATGATTAGTTGAAACATTTTGTGAAAAAATTTACATCGATAATTACCCTCCCCTTGAGGGAGAGTCGAAGAGCGCAGCGATTCGGGGAGTGGTCCCCTCCTCGACTCATCTTTGATTCGTCGATCCTCCCTCAAGGGGAGGATAATTAGACCGAGTTTTAATAAAGAATTTTAATATCCGCACCGCAGGCAATCAGCTTCTCAGCCAATCTTTCATAGCCACGTTCAAGATGATAAAGACGATTAATTACAGTTTCTCCTTCTGCCGCAAGTCCGGCTAAAACTAGCGAAACTGAAGCGCGCAAATCTGTCGCCATAACTTCAGCGCCGGTTAATTTTTTTACACCTTTTACTACTGCTAAATTTCCGTGAGATTCAATATTGGCGCCCATTCGCACCAATTCCAAAACATGCATGAAGCGATTTTCAAAAATGGTTTCTTCAATTGTTGAAACACCATCAGCAACCGTCATCAATGCCATAAATTGCGCTTGCATGTCGGTTGGAAAACCGGGGAATGGATGAGTGGAAATACTCACCGGCTGTAGAATTTCTGTGGTGCGAGTAACTTCAACTTCTCGCGGAGAAATTTGCTTCATGATGATTCCGGCGCGCTCCATTTCATCTTTGAAACCATTCATAATCCACATTTCAACACCTTGTAGAATAATTTTTCCGCCAGTGATTCCAGCTGCAGCTGCGTAAGTTCCGGCTTCGATGCGATCTGCGATAACATGATGACGCGCGCCATGTAATTTCTCGACACCTTGAATGTGAATTTGCGTTGTTCCTGCACCTTCAATTTTCGCACCCATCGCAGTTAAACATTTTGCCAAATCTATTATTTCTGGTTCGCAAGCAGCGTTGTTAATTACGGTTTCACCAAGCGCCAAAGTTGCCGCCATCATGGCATTTTCTGTCGCACCAACTGAAACTTTTTCGAAATTTATTTCGGCACCAGTTAAGCGACCACCTGGAACGAATGCGTTAACATAACCACCGCTCAATTCAATTTTTGCACCCAGTTTTTCCATCGCTTTTAAATGTAAATCCACCGGACGAGTTCCAATAGCGCAGCCACCCGGTAGTGAAATTTTTGCTTCGCCAAGTCTTGCCAAAAGAGGTCCGAGAGCAAAAATTGAAGCGCGCATTTTACAAACTAAATCGTAAGGCGCGGTGGAATTAGAAATATTTTTTGCATCTAAAACAAGTGCGCGACCTTGATGGCCAAGGTCGGGATCGCAACCATCTAAACCAATTTCGATTCCAAAATGTACCAATAAATTGGCCATGGTTGAAATATCAGAAACGTGAGGAACGTTGGTGAGAGTAAGTTTCTCGTCAGTTAAAATCGAAGCAATCATCAAAGGCAAAGTGGCATTTTTTGCACCAGCAATTTGTACCTTACCTTCAAGTCTTTTTCCGCCGCGGATTAGTAATTTTTTCATGAATATTTTTTTTAAATCCTCCGACTTCGCTTGCGCTCAGCCACCTCCTTTTTCAAAGGAGGTTCGGTCCCAAACCTCCTTTGAAAAAGGAGGTGGCCTCGCCTCTTAGCGAGGTCGGAGGATTTCTCTATTATTTCTCGTAAGTCTTTACCAACTCGTTCAATAGTCTAAGTCCATAACCCGTAGCACCTTTCACCGCCATCGCATCACCCTTACCTTTCCAAGCAACACCTGCTATGTCGAGATGGGCCCATTTTGTTTCGCCAACGAAGCGCTTCAAAAATTGTGCGGCTGTAGTCGCGCCAGCACCTCTTCCCGCGCCGACATTTTTCATATCAGCAATGTCAGAATTAATCATATCATCATATTCTTCGCCAAGTGGCATACGCCATACGCGCTCGCCGCTGCTGATTCCGCAGCTTTCTAATTTTTTAGAAAGATCGTCATCATTAGAGAAAAGTCCGGCATAAACATCAGCCAAGGCAACAGTGATAGCGCCAGTTAGCGTCGCTAAATCGATGATGAATTTTGGTTTGAATTTAGTATTAGTGTAATGCAAAGCGTCAGCCAAAACCAAACGTCCTTCAGCATCGGTATTGATCACTTCGATAGTTTGACCAGACATTGAACGAACAACATCACCAGGACGTTGCGCGGTTCCTGAAGGCATATTTTCTACCAAACCAACAACCCCAACAACATTCACTTTAGCTTTGCGTTGTGCCAAGTTGCGCAATAATCCCACCACCACAGCAGAGCCCGCCATATCGGTTTTCATATCTTCCATATTGTTTGCTGGCTTGATCGAAATGCCACCAGTGTCGAAGGTTACACCCTTACCAACAAAGGCTAGCGGGGCTTCGCCTTTTTTACCGCCATTCCATTTTAAAACTACTAATTGCGATTCTTTTTCGGAACCTTGACCAACTCCAAGTAGTGAGCCCATGCCCAATTTTTTCATTTCCGCTTCGCCTAAAACTTGCACTTCAACGCCATCTTTTTTCAAAGTTTTGCAGATTTCGGCATATTTTTCTGGATGTAAAATATTTGCTGGTTCGGAAACTAAATCGCGCAGGAAAAAAGTATTTTCTGCTAAAATTTTTAGCGGCGCGAATTCTTTTTCAGCCTTAGAAACATCAGTTACCATCAATGACAAAACTTGTATTCTAAGTTCTTTTTCCTTCTTTTTATTTTCAAAATATTTGTTGAAACGATAGCTTTGCAAAACCGCGCCAAATGCGATATTTGCTAGATCTTTTGCAGAATTTTTTGTTTCAAAAAATACACTACCATCCTTGATTTTTGCAGCATTTAAAAAAGCCACAACGCGTGAACCAAGTTTTTGCAATTGCAATTCGTTCAAATCTTTTTCCGCTCCCGCACCAATGACTGCAAGGATTTGATCAGCCAACACAACCATGTGCGCTTGGCCATTTTTACCATCAAAATCAAAATTTTCTTTGGCGAATTTTACTTGTTTTAAAGTAGATTTTTTAACCTGTTCTTGAGTTAAAACCAAAACCGCAACGGAATTTGATGTTAAATTTTTTGGCGCAGAAAAATCGCCTGACTTAGAGAAGTTGATTTTCATATTTTTAAGTGAAATTTGAAATGGAAGGAGGCGCGATGTTTTAAAAACGAAGTGCAATTTTGCAAGCCCTCTCGGAATCATACTCCCCTTGAGGGAGGATCGACGAAACCTTTGATTGAGTCGAGGAGGGGCTTCATTTTTGACCCCTCCCCCAATTTTTCTGACAACTCTCTGTCTACAAGATAGAACAGCCGAGACCTTGTGATTTTATGGCTGCGGCTCTAACTACTATCACTCCTGGTTTAGCCGCTTCTTCTGCCGCTTCTTCTGCCGCTTCTTCTGCCGCTTCTTCTGCCGCTACTGCTACTGCTGCTAGAAATTCCAATTCAACCTTTTCATTTTCTTCTTTAAACTTCTCCAAATGCTGATTTTTAAGCAATGCTGGCATAGTACCTTTAATGACGAGATAGGCAGCAAAGGCGGATAATTTTTTTGCACCCCCCTCATCACTAAAAAACATCACTAAAATGGCAGCATTAACATCCTTTTCTTCTAATTTTGTATGCTCTTGTAAAAATTGATCACTAACAAAAATAGGTTGTTCGACTTTGTCTAACTCGTCAAACTGTTCCGACAATCCAAATGCCAATCCAGTTGGAGAAAGGTAATTGTTATTAATTGTGCTATTTGTGAATGGATCACTGTTGCTGCCCAGTACATCTCCACCAGAATTTATTATTGTTAGGAATATTTTGTTATCAAAAAATTGGAACAAGAGGGAGTCTTTTGGATCCTCAATCAAAGTTTGATAAATAGCCTTACTAAACTGATTGCCGATATTGGCAGCACAACCGTCAGCAAGTGTTGTTATGATGCTTTTAAACATATTCACACCCCCTTCTTTTTGAAAAGCGGCGGCAATATTATTTTTTGATGCTCTGAAGAAGTTACAAAGCTTTGCTTTATTACTTTCATTTATTTCGTTCAGATCAATCAGCTTACCAATAAAGGTTAAAATCTTATCATTTTCAGGAATAGCAGAACGAAGTAATTTTTTAAATTCATCATTTAAACTAGTTTTTTCTTCTTCTGAAATAGGCAGTGCAGAACCACTCAAATCAATTTGATACTTATTAATGTTAATTGTTGGTAATTTTATTTTACTCTTCAAATACTCAGACAAATTAGCTATTAATGGGCAATCTAGTTTTGTATCTTGATCATCTTCGAGCAGCATTTTTAGCTTCTTATATTCATTTCTTTTAATAAAAGCCTTTGAATCTGGAAGTATGAATTGCTTTTTGATTGTTTGTTTTGTTTCTGGATTAAGTAAGCCAAGAAAAGTCTTAACATTTCCTCTTGCATCGTAGTAAGACAATAAATCAGCTAATGTTATTGGCTTGTCTTGTATTTTTAAATCCTCACCAAAAATCTTCTTTACAGTAGCAAGCGCCTCTCGATTTAAAGATGATTCTAAGCCTTGTTGTTGTGATAATAACTCAGAGAGTGATGGATATTGTGATTTTAATCTGCCAGCTACTAAGGATAATAATTCTGTCTTGGTAAGATTAAGGTTCTGATGGCCTAGAATTTTTAATAAATCTTGATTAATACTATTGTTACCAACCTCATCATGTAGCAAAGGTAAGGACATGATCTCACTTAAAGCTTCAAAGATGTGGGACTTATTCTCTGGTTTGCTGTTGTCAAAAAAACCATCAACAACAGATTCTTTTAGCATCTCAATTGCTAGTGCTGGAGATGATGGATATAGATCTGATAATAATTTCGGGAAGTATTTTATTGGAAAGTTGATTGCCTTTATAATAGACACAGATCTGGGTAAATTATATTTAATCGCCCCACCCCCGCCCCCTGCTCCTGGGAAATTATAGCTTAGAATATCGATTAAGGATTTGTGTTGATCTTTTGAAGTTTCAAGCCAAGCGGTTATTATTTTGTCACGGAAATAGTCTGCGTTATTGGTCTTACCGACTAATGGCAATATTTTTATGAGATGCTCTGGGGTAAGAGTTTTACCATTTTCAGTTTCAAGATAAGCGGTTATTATTTTGCCACGGAAATAGTCTGCGTCAATGCCGTTAGCGACTGATGGCAATATTTTTATGAGATGCTCTGGGGTAAGAGTTTTACCATTTTCAGTTTTAAGATAAGTGGTTATTATTTTGCCACGGAAATAGTCTGCGTTATTGGTCTTACCGACTAATGGCAATATTTTTATGAGATGCTCTGGGGTAAGAGTTTTACCATTTTCAGTTTCAAGATAAGCGGTTATTATTTTGCAACGGGCAGCTTCTGCTGCTTCACTGCTGATACCGCTGATACCGTATGGCAATATTTCTTTGAGCTGCTCTAAGGTAAGAGTTTTAGCATTTTCAGTTTTAAGCCAAGCGGTTATTATTTCGACAGCGTTTTTAAGCCAAGTGGTTATTATTTCGCTACGGTCAGCGCTGGTACCTCTGACTAATGGCAATATTTCTTTGAGCTGCTCTAAGGTAAGAGTTTTAGCATTTTCAGTTTTAAGATAAGCGGTTATTATTATGCAACGGGCAGCTTCTGCTGCTTCACTGCTGATACCGACTGGCAATATTTCTTTGAGCTCATCTAAGGTAAGAGTTTTACCATTTTTAAGCCAAGTGGTTATTATTTGGCCACGGGCAGCGTCTGCGTAAATGCTGGTAGCGTCTGGCAATATTTCTTTGAGCTGCTCTAAGGTAAGAGTTTTAGCATTTTCAGTTTTAAGCCAAGTGGTTATTATTTCGACAGCGTTTCTAAGAGTGGTTATTATTTCGCTACGGTCAGCGTCTGCGTAAATGCTGGTACCGACTGGCAATATTTCTTTGAGCT
>CAMCMF010000020.1 GCA_945875865.1 Rhizobium sp. Q54 | reverse complement strand
TTGGTTTCTTACTAACGAGCAACACTCTCAGTGTCATCCCCGCGAAGGCGGGGATCCAGCTCTTTCGTGCTGTAACACTGGATCCCCGCCTTCGCGGGGATGACACTGAGGATGATGCTATGTCGAAAGACAAAAACCAATTACTATGGCAATCCGTTAGTTTTTAATTTAAGGGCGCCCTTAAACAATTTTAAACAAGAGAAGGCGGGGCTTCAATTCTAGAGAGACTGTAGCCTAGGGAAGAAATAGAGGAATCTATGCTTCAATGAGCCATGAAGAATTTTGTGTTGCAAGCGGATTGAATGATTTTGAAGCGTTCTGCTGTGTAGCTTCCGTTGGATATCTTGCTGCAGTAAATAAACTTCTAGAAGTGGTAGTCGATCCTGCGCAAAAACAAGCAATTAGGCTGTTCTGATGCCATATTTTTTACCGAGATATCTTTCAATCGATTGACGCTCTTCTGTTTTTAATGGTCTGTCATAGACGATTATTTCTGAAATAAATCCGCTCCAATTGCCTGCTGTAACAGAAGTTCCACCAATAAAAAGTGACGAAGTTGGAGTTGCTGGAGATGCGCCTCCTAAACTAGGAAATGCCTCCGCGGCGCCATTAACATAGACCGCAACAGTTGATGTGTTACCTTGATAAACTGCACTAATTACTTCCGGATTTAACGAACTGCTGGCGCTTGTGCTTAAGTGGCCAACAACTCCACCAAATAAAATTCCTCTCTTATTCGATGACTCTCGATAATATCCCCAACCATTTGTGCTACTAATACCATTGTAAATCAAACCTCTATTTACGAGATCGGACGTAATATCAAGCTTTGCTACCGCAAAAATTGTAAATCTATTATTGGTAGTTTGAATATTTGTTGCGCCGCCTATTGCTGCGGTTGTTGAGAGGGTTAAATATCCTGTAGGGCTATTGGCCCCACTAAATTGAAGTCCTGGAATTCCGTTGATGGCGTTGCTTTTGTAAAGTACGTTTGCTGAAGCAGTTTTAACTGCATAATATTTATTATTTACTGCAAATGGATTGATGTCATTCCATTGCGAAATCTGCGTACCATCTTCAGCCTGCGATGTCAAAAAACTTTCTTCTAATGTTGGCTCAAACCAAAAAACTAAATCCCTGATACTTGCTATTGGTGAGCTGCTAGTTATGGCCCTTGCTGATGATAATCTCATCTGCGCAACTAAGCGACTAGATTGAGTTACTCCAGCGACTAAAATTCCGATGATTAAAATAACTACCGAAAGTTCTATTAAGGAAAATGCCTTTTTCATTGAGATGGGTAGAGTTTTTGTATTACTAAGAGTTGCGAAGAGAAGCGATGGGCGCCAAAGATTCAATAATTTTTTTACTAACTGCGTCAATTTCTTCAGAGGTTAAAGTTTTTTCTAGATGTTGAATTTTCACGCGTAGTGCTACTGATTTTTTTCCTTCTTCAATATTTTTTCCGCTAAAAATATCAAAAATTTCTACTTCCTTGATCAGCTGTTTATCGACGTTGCTGATGGTTTTTATTAATTCTCCGGCCGCTAAATTTTTATCAGTAATAAAAGCAAAATCGCGTTCAACGATTGGAAAATCATTTTGGACAAAAGCTTTGCGCGAAGATGATTTTTGTTGGCTTGGCAAAGCATCGGCAAAAATTTCAAAAAGATTAACGCGAGTTTTTATGTCAAATTTTTTAGCAATTGCTGGATGAATTTCGCCAAAATATCCGATCAAATTTTTGCCAAGTTTTAATGCAGCAAAGCGGTGAGGGTGATAATATTTTAAAACCTGTGAGCTATCTGTTTGTAAGCTTTCAGCGCGAAGTCCAAAAATTTCTAGCACATCAAAAAAATCTTTTTTCACATCAAAAACATCAAAATCTCTTTCATCATGAAAGTGATTTTGCGCACGATTTTTTCCGGCACGAAGTCCTGAGATCATTTGTTTCTGACCTTCTTTTACAAAAACATTTCCGATTTCAAAAAGTGATAAATCAGAAATATTTCGCAGAGAATTTTTGCGATAAGATTCAAGCAAACCAATCGCCAAATTTGGGCGCATGTGATCCATCTCTGAAGAAATGGGATTGGCCAAAATTAGCTGATCATTTTTTTCAGCAAAAATTTCGAGAAGTTTTGAATCAACAAAAGACCAGCTGATAGTTTCGATCAGGCCGGAGGATGCGAGGTGGAGGCGGGTTTTATTTAGATTTAAATCGATAGTCGATAGTGGATAGTCGATAGCTGAGGGGAGTTTTTCGGGGATGATTTTGTCGTAGCCCAAAATTCTCACTACTTCTTCAACTAAATCTTCGGAAGTAAAAATATCGTGGCGATGAGATGGAACAGTGACTTCAAAATTTTTGTCAACCACAAATCCAAGATTTGATAAAATCTCTACGGCCTTTTGTGGCGCGACTTCAAGGCCAATTAGTTTTTTGATTTTTGCGACATCAAATTGGATTTTTTTATTTTCAGATCTGTTGCCGACAAATTTTATTTCACTAACTTCGCCGCCGCAAATTTCTAAAATTAATTTTGTCGCAAGATCAATTCCTGTCTCGCAAGAAGCTTCGTCAATACCGCGTTCAGAGCGATGTCTGGCATCTGATAGAATGTTTAATTTTCTACCAGCGTAAGCAATTGTAATTGGATTAAAAAATGCTGATTCGAGAAGAATTTCGGAAGTTTCTAAATTGCAGGAAGAGTTATTTGAGCCAATAACGCCGGCAAGACTCACAGATTTTTTGGAATCGTAAATTGTCAGGATTTTTTCATCCAAAATAAATTCATCATTTTTTAGCGAAGTGAATTTCTCATCTTTTGTGGCGAAGCGAATAGCAAGTGGACCCTCGATTTTTTTGGCGTCATAAGCATGTAGCGGGCGATTAAATTCATGCATCACATAGTTGGTAATATCGACAATTGCGGAAATTGAATTCAATCCAACGGCAGTCAATTTTTCCTGCAACCATTTTGGAGATTCGCAATTTTTGACATTTTTAAAATAGCGAAAAGCTCCGTATTTGCAGGCATCGACAGCTTCATTTTTTATCTCAAATGGAAAAGAAAATTGCGCAGATTTTTTTTCGATCTGAAAAGTTTTTAAAGTTCCAATTCCCGATGCAGCAAGATCGCGCGCGATTCCATAAACTCCCAAACAATCGCCGCGATTTGGTGTGACGTTGATTTCAATTGTCTTGTCGTGCAATCCAAACGCTTCGGTAACTTTAGTTCCAACTGGCCATTTCTCATCGATTTCAATGATTCCAGCATCATCAATTCCAAGACCCAATTCACGAGCAGAACATAGCATGCCATTGCTTTCAACGCCGGCGATTTTTGCTTTTTTAATTATTAAGGCATTAGTTGGAATCACTGAGCCAATTGGCGCGTAAGCAACTTTAATTCCAGCGCGAGCATTGGCTGCACCACAAATTATTTGCAGCGGAGTTTTTGAATCGTGAGTTTCAACTTGGCAGATTTTTAATTTAGCAGAATTTTCGTGAGGCTGCGCTTCGATGATTTTTGCAACGTGGAAAAATGACAGAGTTTTTGCTTTATCTTCTATTCCTTCAACTTCAAGGCCGATGGCTGTAAGCTTTTCGCAGATTTCCTCAACTGATGCAGAAGTTTGTAAATATTCTTTAAGCGAGGAAATTGTGAATTTCATTAGTGAATATTTTCAAAATTCTTGAGCGATTTTTCAACAATTTGCTCGTGACTTTTTTCATCTAAACCGAAATTTTTTGACAAAACTTCCATAGTGTCGGAGATGATTTTTAACTTGATTTCGCGGATCATTCTTTCTTCTTCAAGCTTGATTCGATCGAGAGCAGCGCTGGTTTTTTTCTTCAATTCATTTTCCAAAATTAACTTTGATTCAGTAGCTAATTTTTGCGCTTCTAATGCGGCATCTTTGGCTAATTTTTGTGAAAAATTTAGTGATTCTTGGTAGAATTTTTCTGCTTCATTTAAAAGTTTTTGCGCTTTTTCTTTCATCTCTTTTGCAGCCAAAATTTCTTCAGCAATTTTTTTTGATTTAGCATCAATACCCTTGGCGAGTAAAGGCCAAACATATTTGACCATTAGAGCTACAAAAGAAAAAAACGCGATCGCGAGCCAAAATTTTTCGTTCAACATTAGTTAAGAATTTTTGTTTTAATGGTTTGTACCAAATTTTGTACGGCTTGCGCGCTTTGGTTTTTAGAATTTTCAAAAAATGATTTTAATTCGCCGCGCGATTTTTTTGTCATTTCTTCAAATTTTGTTTTTAAATCTTCCAGTGATTTATCTCGTTGTTTCAAGGCTTCGCGAGCAACTTCTTCAATTTGAGCTTGATATTTTTTTCCTGATTCTTGGCGCAAAATCATGGTTTTGCTGTGTAATTCTTCGATCTCTCCGTCAAGCTTTTCTGTGAAAGAATTATCGGAATCGATAAGATTTTTTCGAGCAGAAATAATGCTGCGAATTCTTGGTAAAATAACCGCCGCCACTGCTACGTAAAGCGCGATGAAGCAAATTAGAAACCAGAAAATTTGTGAAGTGTAGGTTGTGAAATCGAATTGAGGCATGTGATTTAGAAAATAGTGATTAGCGAATAGTGATTAGTGAACGGATTTAACCATTCACTAATCACTAATTTTATTATGAGAACATGATTAGGAAGGCTAGAAGAACGGCGAAAATTCCCATCGCTTCGGCAAGACCGACGGCGATGTAAATATATTTTTCGATTTTCGGAGCAGCAGAAGGATTTCTCGCTAAGCTGTTGAAAAAAGATCCGAAGATATTGCCAATTGCAATCGCAGCGCCAGCCATGCCGATAGAGCACAGACCAACACCGATAAATTTAAGAGCTACCATTTCCATGATTTTACCTAAAAATTAAAGTTTATTCCCATCTACCCCATTGGTTGGGAGTAGTGTTTGACCCGATGGGAGGAGGTCAAATTCAATTAACAATTAACAGGTAACAGGTAACAGGTAACAGGTAACAGGTAACAATTAGCAATGGAACCGTTTGTTAATTGTTACCTGTTACTTGTCCTTAGTGAGCTCTAGTAGTTTCGCCTAGATAAGCGCAAACTAGAATCGAGAAAATATAGGCTTGCAACACGGCTACGAATAATTCAAAGCCAGTCATGATGATGCTGAATAAAAATGGGAAAACGCCAAAAATTATGCCGAGAGAAATGATGAAACCGGCGACAACTTTTAACAAAACGTGACCCGCCACGATATTGGCGAAAAGACGAACTGAGAGGGTGATTGGTCGAATTAGGAATGAGAAAAATTCGATCAGAAAAATTACCGGAGCCATCCAAAGTGGAACGCCGCTTGGTAAAAACATATGCAAAAATCCCAAGAAGCCATTTCTAAAAATAGCAAAAATTGTGATGGTTGAAAATGCAATCATCGCTAATGAGAAAGTGACGACGACTTGAGCAGTAGAAGTGAAGCTGTAAGGCGTCATGCCTAGAAAATTAGAAATCAAAATGAAGGTGAAAAGACAAAAAACTAATGGAAAAAATTTAATTCCCTCTTCGCCAATTGTGCTTTTAACGATGTCAAAAATAAAATTATAAACTGATTCAGCGATGGTTTGTAAACGCGAAGGAATAAGAGATTTTTTGCGGGTAGAAAATAGCATGAAAGTGATGATCAGAAAAGTTGCGATCACCATGTAAAGTGCTGAGTTAGTAAAGCTCAGATCAATATTGTTAACTTTAAAATCGACGATTTTTTTAACTTCGAATTGTGCCAAAGGACTGTGTTTTTCGTGAGTAACATCTGCGTGAGCGGAAACGGCTTCTTCGACTTTGGCAGAATTTTCAAGCGCAATAATTTCGTGAGAAATTTTGTGATCTGACATTTTAATTAATGGATTTTTTTATTGAAGACTGCTTTTATCTAAAAATAGTCTTACTCAAATAAGTTTGAGCTTAAAAAGACACATGAGACCTTGATTTATAAGGCTCAAAAAAGAGGCGGGCAAGCTATTTTTAAAGCAACAAAAGTCAAGTTATGAAATTATCAATTACGGTTTTTGCCCTTTGTATGATTCTGTCGCAAAATGTATTTGCTCAAGAGTTGATCGAAAAATTTCACGATTGGAATGTTTTTAAATCACAAAGAGGAGGCAAGGCTGTCTGCTATATCGCATCAACTCCAATCAAACGTGAAGGCAATTACAACAAGCGCGGCGAGCCATTTTTTTTAGTCACTGATATCGAAAATGATGCTGATGAAATAACCACCTCTGCTGGTTTTATTTATAGTAAGAATTCTAATGTAGAAGTTTCTTTTGGTTCAAAAAAATTCTATCTTTTTCCTTACAAAAATATGTCTTGGGCTAATGATAAAAGTGATGATATCGACATCATAAAAGAGATGCAAAAAACTGCGGATATGATCATCAGTGGCGTGACGCGCGATGGTAAAGTTGCGGTTGATACTTACTCCTTGATTGGTTTCGCCAAGGCCTATGAAAAATTAAAGCAGGAATGTAGCAATCGATGAAAGAAACAATGGCGCTTGCCTTCAAACTATTGCCGGTTTTTATCACGATTTTTATCGCCGTTCTTTTGCTGATATTACTTACTCGCTTCATTTTAGCATTTCTGATTAATCGCTCTTATCGTCACTACCTAACTTTAAAAAAAGCTGGCAAAAAAACTCTTTCAATCTGGAAAAAAAATTATGTTAAAGAGGATGAGGTTTTGGAAAAAAAAGATGAAAGCCTATCAAGAAAAATTCCGCGCGCTAATTCGGAAGTAAAAGCTGAAAATAAAATTAAGTCCAATCAGCGGGAAAGCGGCAGTTATGAATTAATGCCCTCAAATGAGCAAAATGAAGGATTGGGTAAGTCGGAAATAGTTGATTTTGTGAAGCCGATTGGATTTTTTACTTCGATGATTTTGGGTCAAAAATTGAGCTACTTGATTCAATCAGCGCAGGTTTTAAACAAACGCGGCAATAAAGGTTTTTGGGTTAGCATGATCGAGGCAAAAGATCGTGCAGCCGGAAGACAGCACGGTCGCGGTCGTTAGCTTCAACCCAGATCCGTCATCAGAAATTCGTCTACTTTGCCTAAAGCTTGAAACTGCGCGGTTGAAACAATGTTTTTAAATCCGCACTTACGCTGAGTAAGTTTACGTTTTAAAAACATTGTTTCGCCCTTCATTTTCAAGCTTTAGCCAAACTATCCTGAATTTCTAATGACGGATCTAGCTTTAAATAATATTTTTTATGACAAACATTCTTGATACCAAATCTGGAAAAGAATTTCTGCAATTATCGCAGCAAGAAATTGCAGAAATGAAAAGCGAAATAAATTCTACTGTTAATCAAATAAGGATTTTGAATCCGGAAGAAGCGAAAAAAAAATTGCGCGATTTAAGATTTGGTACTTTAAAAAATAGTTTGCTTCATCTCGCAAGTGAATTTGGCAATGAATCTGATGTGGCATTGATGCTAGAGACCGCAGAAGGAGATCATGGAATTATTGATGCTCGCAATGTTGATTTTTTTACCGCAATGCATTATGCTGCAATAGGTGGACATTACAACATAGTGCAGCTTTTAATTGAAGCTGAGGCAGATCTTAATCCGCTGGCTTCTGAAAAAAAACGTCGATGGACGCCGATTCATTATGCTGCAAAATATGGCAATGTGAAAGTGGTAGAATCTCTAATTTTTTCTGGAGTTAATAAAGAAACAAAAACTGGTTTTGGACTTACTCCTCTAATAATTGCTAGTGAGTTCGGCAAAGCTAAATTGGTAGAATTTTTACTATCAATTGCCGTGAATAAAGATGCCAAAACCATTGAAGAAAATCATTGCATGAATGCTCTGCATTATGCGGTTGTTGATAAGAGTATTGATGTCGTAAAATTATTGTTGATGTCAGGCATTGACAGAAATTTGGAAACGACTTCAGGCTTTACTGCTTTGGATTTTGCAGCAAAAGCTGATAACGTTACGATGGTTTCTTTGCTGCTTAAATGGGGTGTCGGCAATATGGATATATCACTAAAAGTTGCTAATGAAAATCATGCCAAAGAATCTGCGGAGCTGATTAAAAAATATATCGCGGCGCGGAAAAAAGTTTTTAATAAAAAGTGGCTTAATCAGCATGAATCGGATCTTGCGAGAATATTAGAAGGATTTGATCGCAGCAATATTCATGAAGAAAAAATAATTATTGCTGACGATGTTATTCTTAACGCTTACGGATTTTTATCGCTAAAATATTCCTTCGGATTTTTTTCCAAAGTGACAAAAACTTTTGTTGGATTTGCTTCGGAAAAAACAGCCAATGAATTACCGGAGGCGATCAATAAGTTGATGAGAATTGTGGGGCTTTAGCTCCTAGTGTTGCGCTAGATTATTGAACCCAGATCCGTCATCAGAAATTCGTCTACTTTGCCTAAAACTTGAAACTGCGCGGTTGAAACAATGTTTTTAAATCCGCACTTACGCTGAAGTAAGCTTACGTTTTAAAAACATTGTTTCGCCCTTCATTTTCAAGCTTTAGCCAAAGTATCCTGAATTTCTAATGACGGATCTGGGTTGAAATCGCCCAGTGCCTAATCGAGAATTAGGAAATAAGGCCAATCTTTTTCATCTCTTTCTTGACCCGCTCTTTCGCAGATTCTGATGGCTCAACCAAAGGCAAACGAATTTCTGGCGAGCATAATCCCATCAAGCTTGCAGCATATTTTATCGGCAGGGGATTGGTTTCACAAAACATTGCGGCGTGAAGTGCGGTCAGTTGATCCTGAAGTTTTAGCGCGGTTTTATAATCACCTTTTTCAGTCGCTTTTTGTAAGTCAGAAACCATTTTTGGTGCGATATTTGCCGTCACCGAAATTACGCCATTTCCACCCATCGCATTAAATCCCACAACGGTGGCATCTTCGCCGGAAAGATAGGAAAATTTTTTCTTGATCAAAAGGCGAAGAGAGGCAACGCGAGCTAAATCGCCGGTTGCATCTTTAATTCCAACAACATTTTTTAAATCAGCAATTCTGGCTAAATTTTCATCGGAAATATTAATCACCGAACGACCAGGAATATTGTAAATGTAAAGTGGAATGCCGCATTTATCCAAGGCTTTGAAATGCTGATAAACGCCTTCTGGCGTTGGTTTGTTGTAATATGGAGCAACGATCAAACAAGAATCAGCGCCGATTTTTTTTGCATGTTTTGTCATCATCACCGCTTCATCTGTCGAGTTCGATCCCGTGCCCGCCATAATTTTAATTCGGCCTTTGGCAATTTTTACGCAAAGCTCAATTACCAAATTATGTTCATCGTGAGAAAGTGTCGGTGATTCGCCAGTTGTGCCACAAGGAACGATTCCACTCACACCATTTTTTATTTGAAACTCCACCATCTTTGCCAAAGATTTTTCATCAATTTTATTATTTTTGAAAGGCGTCACAATCGCCGTGTAAGTTTCCATCGTCATAATTTTTTGAATTGATTTTGTTTTGATGATTTTTAGTTTCCTGCTCAACTTCTAAGTTTCCCAAAAGCTATTGAGCGCATTTCTTAAATTCAATTAACAAATGGATAATATTCAAACTCTACCAAACATTGCTGGCGCTGACATTGTCTCTGAACAATATTTGCCGATTTTAATTTTTCTCGCCGTGGCAATAGGCCTTTCTTGCGTGATAATGATCATTCCTTTTTTGCTTAGAAAATTACGCCCCGATGCTGCAAAAAATTCTCCTTACGAATGTGGATTTGAAGGTGAGGGCAGAGTGCGTAATGAGTTTGATGTGCAGTTTTATCTCGTCGCAATTTTATTCATAATTTTCGATCTCGAAGTGGCTTTCCTTTTTCCTTGGGCAGTATCGCTTGGAAAAATCGGCGTCTTCGGATTTTGGTCAATGATGTCTTTTTTAACTTTACTAACAGTCGGTTTCATCTACGAATGGAAACGCGGCGCCCTTGAATGGAAATAGTTAAAATTAACAATTATCAATTAACAATTAGCAATTGAAGAGCTGAAACTAGCTCGCTGATTTCCGCCAATTGTTAATCGTTAACTGTTAACTGATAATTGAATAAAATGAATCTCAGTCCCCTAAACCAAGACGCTCTTCTCAACCAAGTTGCTGAAGCCGAAGATAATAATCGTGGCTTCGTTACCGCAAAACTTGATGAGCTAGTAAATTGGGCGCGCACCGGATCGCTGTGGCCGATGACTTTCGGTCTCGCTTGTTGTGCCGTTGAAATGATGCAAGTTGCTGCCAGTCGCTACGATCTTGATCGCTTCGGTGTAATTTTCCGTCCATCGCCGCGCCAATCAGACGTTATGATCGTAGCTGGAACTCTCACCAATAAAATGGCGCCAGCTTTGCGTAAAGTTTATGACCAAATGGCGGAACCACGCTACGTAATTTCGATGGGAAGCTGCGCTAATGGCGGCGGCTATTACCATTATTCTTATTCGGTAGTTCGTGGTTGTGATCGTATCGTTCCAGTTGACGTTTATGTTCCGGGATGTCCTCCAACCGCAGAAGCATTGCTTTACGGAGTTTTATTGCTGCAAAGAAAAATCAAAAGAACCGGGAGATTTCAACGCTAATGAATAAAAATATTTTTGAGCAACTTGCTTACATCAAGGAAAATTTTTCTGCCGCCAAACCAGTAGAACCAATCCAAGGCGACAATCTTATCATCTATGTTGCGCCGGAAAAAATTATCGAATTTTTGACATTTTTGCGCGACGATTCTGAACTTTCTTTCAAAACTTTGCTCGATGTTTTTGGCGCTGATATGCTTGGAATTAGAACTCCGCGCTTCGAAGTAATTTACAATCTTTTGAGCTATAAATTAAACAATCGCATCACCGTAAAAGTTGCTTTGGATGATGGCGAAAAAGTGCCAACGGTGGTGCCAGTTTTTTCTGCCGCCGGTTGGTTTGAGCGCGAAGCTTTCGACATGTATGGCATCGTTTTTGAGAATCACACTGACTTGCGCCGCATCCTTACCGATTATGGTTTTGAAGGTCATCCGCTACGCAAAGATTTTCCACTTACAGGCTACAAAGAAGTTCGCTATGACGCAGAACAGCAAAAAGTTGTTTATGAACCAGTTAAGCTTATGCAAGAATTCCGCACTTTTGATTTCGACATGCCTTGGGAAGGAACTAACTATAAAAAAACTTCTTAAAACAAATCTATTGCGGAGACGCGAATTTACTTCGCGTGCAGCAATTCAATTAACCCAAATTCAAACCTAATTTGAATTTGATTAAAAAAATAAATCTTAGCCATGAAAGAGATTTTTGCTAAAATCGACGCTTCTTTTCGCAAGGCCACCAAGGGCGAAGAATCCATCAACACTCTGATTTGGTGGTGGGGCGCTCTATCCTATATTTTAACTTTTTTTGTTGCCGACAGATTGATCGTAAAAATCGATTTACGTTCTGTTGATATGATCATCTCAGTTCTGATGTTGACCTATTTTATTTGGCATCTTTATGCCTTGAAAAAATGCTCTCCTAAAAAACCACAACTTACCAAAGAGGAAAAAAAATTATTGAAACAAGAAGCCCGCAAGCAATTTGGAAGAAGATTTTTGCGTAAATTATTTTTACAAGAACCGCTAACTCAATCTAATCCAATCTTAATTGCTGTGGTGCTAGATCTTTACTGCGCCGCGCATTTTGCTGGATATATTTTTCATTAATTAATTTTCTCAATCCACTTCCCAGTCGCAAAAGAAATCAGCGTTGCAGCAATCAAAAAAGGTAAAGCCTGAATATTTTGTCCAGTAGTTTCAAAAACTAAAACCGCCGCTGTAATTGGCTCTCCCAACATCACACTTAAAAACGCCGCCATTCCGATTAGTAAAAAAATACCGCCACTGTTCTCTGCTATGGCGCTTACAATCGATCCGATTCCTGCACCAATCGCCATTGCCGGAACAATTAAACCGCCAGCTGATCCTGAAGAAAAAGTGAAAATAGTATTTAAAATTCTTCCACCAACTTCTTTGTAAGATAATAAAATAGTATCGCTGGAGAGTGCTTTTTGCAGGGTGGAAATGCCGCCGCCGAAAGAATGAACTCCGCTATAAAAACTAATGCCGGCAACGATGAGGCCTGCGGTTATTGGAATTAAGTGCCACCAATTTGATTTTATTGCCGAAGTTTTTGATAAAAAATAAAAGCTAATTTTTTTAACGATCAGGCAAATAATTCCACAAATCACTGCGGTGATTACTAAAAATTTAAGATCTATTTCGGAGACAAAATCAATGGCGCGAAAAATGAAAACCGGAGAAGATTTGTGAAAAATTAAGGTGATAATTGCGACAGTTAACAGCGTCCAACTAATGCTTTGTTGGAAATTTTTATTTCCCATTTTTATTGATTTTTCTGCGGCAAAGACAATGCCAGCAATTGGCGAATTAAAAGCCATAGTTAGACCGGAAGCGCATCCCGCCAGAATCCAAGTTTCCAAAGTAATTTTAGGTAAGAAATTTTTATAGCGCTGACCAAATATTGCAAAAATACTGGCGGACATATGAGTCGCTGGACCTTCTTTTCCCAAGGCTCCGCCGCCAAAACTAGATATTAAAGAACTGATCGTTTTAACCACAACAAGACGAACATTTAAAAAAGGAGAGGCCTTCTCAAAATCATGGGGATGTTTTTTTAATTCTAGTAGTGCGCTTTGTAAATGATTGCCAGCAGCGTTGGGAGAATATTTGCGACAGAGATAAGCTGAGATCCAGAAAAAAAATGGTGCGATGAAAAAGGTGAGTAGCGGATAATCCAACAATCTTTTTTTTGGCATCGCATTCAAGATATCAAAGAGTCCGCAATAGAGAGAAATAAAGATTGCGGTGAGCCATATCATCAATATTGCGAGCAACATTGTCCAAATATTGAGATGATTTTTTGGTTTCATTTTATTGCTGCGACTGATTAATTTCTAAAAAACTTCCCGCTAAATAAAGCGAGCCACAAACTAAAATTAGTGCATCTTCCTTACATTGAATTTTTGCAAAAGCATCGAAGAAATTTTTTGCTGCTCCTGATTTTATTTTTAATTTTTGGGCGATTTCAAATATTTCTGCAGCGCTGCGTGACCTTGACTCACCTAGAATTTCAATGGCGATTAATTCATCAATTTCTGGCGCAATTATTTCTAAAAATTCGGCGCAGTCTTTATCTTTTAGCATCGCAAAAACGACGAAAATTTTTCGCTCTTTTTTTGTTTTCAAAAATTCCTTAACTGTCGAAGCGCCCTGCAGATTATGACTTCCATCGAGATAGAGTTCGAAATTTTTTGGGAGGATTTCAAAAAATTTTCCTGAAGTAATTTTTTGTAAACGCGCCGGCCATTTTGCTTTTTTTAAGCCTGATTTTATTTGTTCTTCACTAATAGAAAATTTTTTCTGCACTAAAGCAGCAGTGGCGGCAGTGGCAGCATTTTCTTTTTGATGTTGGCCGATGAGGGGTAAGTCGATATATTGTAGTTTGTCATCCCCGCGAAGGCGGGGATCCGGAAGATCTTGAAGCAAAACTGGATCCCCGCCTTCGTGGGGATGACAAACTGAGGAGAAGATTTTCGCATTATTTTTAGCCGCTTGTTCCGCGATAGTTTTAAGTATTTCTGGAGTTTGTTTTCCAACAATTACCGGACAATTTTTTTTGATGATTCCGGCTTTTTCGAAAGCAATTTTTTCTAAACTATCTCCCAAAAAATCTTGGTGATCGAAGGAAATCGGCGTGATGATTGAACATAAAACTTCTGGCAAAACATTTGTGGCATCAAGCCTACCGCCCATTCCCACTTCCAACAAAAGAACATCGGCTTTAACGCGGCTAAAAGCTAGAAATGCCGCGACGGTTATTCCTTCAAAAAAAGTGACGGGAATTACCGGAGATTTTTCTGCCGCCGCTTTACATTCCTCTAAAATTTTATTCAAAAATTCATCAGAAATTTCTTTGCCAGCAAGTAAAATTCTTTCGTTAAAATTTACTAAATGTGGTGAAGTGTAGCTGTGAACTTTTAATCCAGCTTCTTCAAAAATTGCGCGCAAAAAAGCTTGAGTTGAACCTTTGCCATTAGTGCCGGCGATGTGAATTGTGGGAGGAAGTTTTAGATGTGGATTATCGAGTCGCATCAGAAGCTGATAAACGCGAGAAAGGCCGAGCTCAATGTTGTGATAGCTGGAAGGATTTGGCCAGAAAGGAAGTTTCATTTTTTATTTCCGTTCTTTCAAAAATACCTGATAAGTGCGGTGAAAATGGTAATTAAATTCGGCGCCGAAAATAAAAACCAAGCTGATAAAATAAAAAAACATCAAGGAAATTATGATGCCGGCAAGTGAGCCATAAACAAAATCTACTTGGTCAAAATTTTCTAAATAAAGCGAAAAGAAATATTCTAGCACAACCCAGAGACCGACTGCCAATATTGATCCTGGAAGGGTTTGAGTAATTTTTTGTTTGGCATTGGGAAGTGCGTAATAAAGTAGCGAAGTGGCGCATATTAAAATCGAAAGAAAAATAATATGGCGTAAGTGAAAAATCTGGTAATCGAAGTTTATTTTATTCAAAAATTCTGCTTCCCAACCGCGCAGAAAACTTGGTAAAATAACAAAAATTACTACACCGCTAATGATGATAAAAGTGATGACAAAAAATTCAAAAATACTGAAAAGTCGACGCATTAAATATGGTGGAGGAAAGGCTATTCTGTAGGCGCGATTGAGAATGGTGCGACAACCCTCAACTGATGATGAGGCGGTCCAAATCACGCCGATAATTGCAATGGTTAACAAGCCTTGCGGTGGACCAGAAATTATTTCATTGATGTAAGGAAAAAGTCCCTGCGCAACTTCTTTGGGAACTGAAGTTAAAATTGCTTCAACAACCTGCATTCCAGTTTCAGAAGTGCTAAAAATTCCAATGATTGAGATGACAAAAATCAAAAATGGAAAGAAGGAAAGGAGTAATAAAAAAGCTAAATATCCCGCATGCTCAATGCCATCATGTCTTACAGTATCAACTATCGCGGTGCGAAAGACCTTGATGGGAATGACGAGATATTTGTGTAAATAGTAATTTATTTTTGAACGTTTCTGAAAAGGCATTTTGCTTGAAAGAGGTGATTTTATTAATTGCAGTTTTTCTTGAAGAAAAATCCATCAAGTAAAAATTTTTCGCGAGAGAAAATTTTTTGTGATTCTTGACGTTTGGTTTCCAAATTTCCGATAATGTTTGTGCAGCCAAAATTTGCCGCTTGCCAATCCACCCAGCGCAGCAACATCTTGCCAACTCCGATGCCACGTTTTTTGCGATCGATCATAAAATCTTCAATCTCGAGGGCTTTGTCATAATGAAGTTTGTGAATGGTGCGAATGCCGATGACGCCAATGCAGCGGCCATTTTCATTGTTAGGATCTTCAAAAACCGCTGCCATTTTATAACCGCGTTGCATCATGTTTAAAACATCTTCAATATAAGTTTCTTCTTTTAACTCATCATAAATTTGTCTTAGAACCGAGTAGGTTTCAAAGATCTCTTCACGTGCTTGGATTTCTTTTATTTGCATTTTTTGTTACCATTTTTAGGTTGCGCGCGCCTTCCATACCCGCGGCGCTATTCATTTCGATCAATCATTTAAAAAAATCAATTTAAAATATGTCAAATCCTACGCATCAAGGTCTATGACGCCTCGAGTTGAATCTCAATTATTACTATAATTCTTACTTCAAAATTAAAAATTATGACAAATATTTCCTCAAATATCTCCCCTAAGGCAAAAATTAAAAAAGTCGTTCTCGCTTACTCCGGCGGTCTTGACACATCAGTAATTCTAAAATGGCTGCAAGAAAATTATGGCTGCGAAGTTGTAACTTTTACTGCGGATTTGGGGCAGGGCGAAGAGCTTGAACCGGCGCGCAAAAAAGCTGAAATGCTTGGCGTGAAGGAAATTTTTATTGAAGATTTGCGCGAAGAATTTGTCCGCGATTATGTCTTTCCAATGTTTCGCGCTAATGCTTTGTATGAAGGAGTTTATTTGCTCGGAACTTCCATCGCTCGTCCATTAATCGCCAAAAGACAAATCGAAATTGCGAAAATGGTTGGCGCTGATGCAGTTGCTCACGGCGCTACTGGAAAAGGAAATGACCAAGTGCGTTTTGAACTCGCTTACTATGCCAATAAACCAGACATCAAAATCATCGCACCGTGGAGAGAATGGGATTTAACTTCGCGCAGTAAGTTGATCGAATATGCCGAAAAAAATCAAATTCCAGTTGCCAAAGATAAACGCGGCGAATCGCCTTATTCTGTGGATGCCAACTTGCTTCATACTTCATCGGAAGGAAAAGTTTTGGAAGATCCGGCACAGCCTGCTCCAGAATATGTTTATCAAAGAACAGTTAGTCCAGAAGGCGCTCCAGACAAAGCAACTTTTGTAGAAATCGAATTTAAAAAAGGTGATCCAATTGCAATTGATGGCGTGAAAATGTCACCAGCAACGATTCTTACAAAATTAAACGAACTCGGCGGAGCCAATGGAATCGGTCGTTTGGACTTGGTAGAAAATCGTTTTGTGGGAATGAAATCACGCGGCGTTTATGAAACTCCGGGTGGCACAATTTTAATCACCGCTCACCGCGCCATCGAATCAATCACTTTGGATCGCGAAGCTGCGCATTTGAAAGATGAATTGATGCCAAAATATGCCAACTTGATTTACACCGGTTTTTGGTTTTCGCCAGAACGCGAAATGTTGCAGGCCTTGATCGACAAATCACAAGAAAATGTTGAAGGTTCTGTGACGCTAAAACTTTACAAAGGAAATGTTTACGTGATGGGCAGAAAATCCGTGAAAAGCCTTTATTCTGAAGCTCACGTGACTTTTGAAGAAGATTCAGTTTACGACCAAAAAGATGCGGCTGGGTTTATTAAATTGAATGCGTTGCGTTTAAGAATTGGGGCGAGATTGGAGAAGAAATAAATAATGGTAGTTAAGAGAAATAAAGAGTCATCTTTGCGAGATAAAACGAAGCTTTTGCAGAGTATTCTGATTTCTCGGGCTACCGGTGGTCTAGATGCTAAAGATGATGATTATGAAGGACTTAGAAAAGAACTTTTAAATCAAAAGTTTTTGCCAGAAATGGTTAAGGTAAACAGAGATCTTTCGCAGTTTTGGTCTCTCATTAAACGTCACTCTGACACTTACCAAGAAAGGCGAGAATTTATATGGAGCGAATTTTCTCCAATGTTAAACCCAGATCCGTCATTAGAAATTTAACAGAATTTGGCTTAGCCGAGAAAATAAAGGGCGAAGCGGGATTTTTTAGGCGTAAGCTTATCGAGATAAGTGCGCACTAAAAAATTCTGATTCAACTGATACTGGTCACCGCAAAGATATTTATAAAAAAAATAAGCGGCAAATTTAACTAACCGCAATCCCGTATTTCTTCCCCAAATAAGCTTCAATCGCTTTTCTTTCCTCGGCTTTTAATGCTCGATCAAAAATCATAATTTCTGCGATATAACCCTCAAAAGGATTTTGATCATCAACATCTAATTCTCCAATCTGACCAAATTTGTAAGCATCATTAATTACAGTTCCGGCGGTTAATGCGGTGCCGTTAGAAAAAAATTGAGCCGCGGTTCCGTTTTGCACAAAGACAATAATTTGTGCATTTGCAGAAGCTGTAATTGCCGGCGAATAATTGACGCCATTCCAAGTGGAAATCGAAGGTATATTTCCTTGATAGCGAATCGTTTGATAGTTTCCGAAATTATTTGAAGTAGTAGATAAAAGCATGCCGTTTTCTGTGGCGGTGGCTGGTTTAAAAACGACGATAGATGTTTGGGCTATGTTAAGTGTATATTCTGGCGACAAAATAAGTGAGTCGTTAATGCCATCAAATTTTAAAGCGGGAGCGCCGTTAATAATATTCTCGGAATATAGCGGTCTTTTAGTGCCGCTAGCAGTGACGTTATATTTTGTAACTGATTGCGGATTTATGTCATACCAAGTGCTAACCGCAAGACCGCCTCCTGTTTCAGCTTCAGCAATACTAGCAGTTGATGAAGCTTCAAACCACATTACTAAATCTCTGATCGAGGCAACTGGTGAGCTTTGTGTTAAAGTTTGAGCGGTTTTTAATCTGAATTGTACAATTAGTCTCGAGGATTGCGTGACGCCGGCTAGCAAGATTCCGATGATGAGAATTACAACGGAAAGTTCGATTAGGGAAAAGGCTCTGTTCCGCATTGCTTAATATCTTAAGATTAAAGAATTTTGATTTTGATAGTTTTCGAAATTCATAACTCAATAAGTTTCAAATAAGATTCTACTAACAATCATCATCAGTCTAAATTTATGACATCAAAACAAAATGTGGAGTCGATGAGAAAGGCCGGTTTTTGGATTAGAGCTGCGGCCTATCTTCTCGATTCTTTAATTTTATATATTCCCATCTTGCTCATTCAGGATCTTATCGATTCTCACTACCAAGTTGGGCAGCAGAGACAGCTGTTATATTTTATTACTGCTCTGACTATTTGGTGGATTTATACCGTCGGTTTAAATGCTTCAGCTTGGCAAGGAACTTGTGGTAAAAAAATTTTGAAGCTGAAAGTGGTTAACAAAAACGGCGAACGCATTTCTTTGTTGCGCGCCAATATTCGTTTTTTTGCCGAATTTATTTCGGCGGTAATTTTTGCTTTAGGATTTTTTTTAGCAGCTTGGAATAAGAAAAAACGTGCGTTGCATGATTTTATCGCCGGAACTTTTGTTATTAGAGAGCCACTTAAAAAAACTAAAGTTGCAATTTTAATTTCGGGGCGCGGAAGTAACATGCAAGCCATCGTAAATGCTTGTGAAAATCCAGATTTTCCGGCAGAAGTTGTAATGGTTTTTTCGAATAAAAAAGATGCAGCTGGCTTGGAATTTGCGCGTAAAAAAAATATTCCAACTGCTTTTATCGATCATAAAAATTTCCTTTCACGTGAAGAATTTGATAAAAAAATGAGCGAAGAAATTGAAAAATCTGGCGCTCAGCTCATATGCCTCGCAGGCTTTATGCGTTTGTTATCTCCATGGTTTGTGCAACATTGGTTCGATCGTCTCATCAATATTCATCCTTCACTTTTGCCAGAATTTAAAGGGGCAGATGCGGTAGGTGATGCCATTAAAGCTGGTGCCAAAAAATCCGGTTGTACGGTACATTTTGTGCGCGAAGAAATGGATTCTGGTCCGATAATAAAACAGGCTTTTGTTAAGGTTCTAAAAGATGATACCAAAGAAACTCTTGCAGCAAAAATTCTGAAAGAAGAACATAAAATTTATCCAAAAAGTCTGAAAATAATTTGTAAAGGGCATCTCTAAAAAACTTTAAATAAAAAATGAAAATTCTTCCGCTAATCATTGCTCCAAATCCAATATTAAAACAGATTTCTAAACCGGTCGAAAAAATCGATGAAGCTTTACATCAATTTATGAAAGATATGGTGGGAACCATGTATTCTGAGCATGGAATTGGTTTGGCATCTGTGCAAGTTGGTGTGTTAAAAAGAATTTTGGTAATCGATATCGATTATAAAATTTCAGATCATCATCACCATAATCACGACCATGAAAATTGTGGTGGAATTCATGTTACAAATGCCAATCCACGCTATTTTATAAATCCAGAAATCATCCAATCTTCTAAGGAATGCTCTTCTTACGATGAAGGCTGTTTATCCTTTCCGGGCGCTAAATCAGAAGTAGTTCGTCCTGCAAAAGTAAAAGTAAAATATTTGGATTTTTACGGTAAGGAACAAGTTGATGAAATGAGTGGTCTTTTAGCGACCTGCATCCAGCATGAAATTGACCATCTGGATGGTATAACTTTTGTCGATCATATCTCGAAAGTAAAACGCGATATGATCATTAACAGAATGAAAAAACTTAAAAAAAGCTAGATGCATCACTATCGCTACAAGGCATTCAATGAAGATGGTAAATATGTCTCGGGTAAATTTGCTGGAGAAGATCCGTCGGAGCTAGCGTCTTTTTTGCGCCTTAGTAAATTAGAATTGGTATCATTCAAAGAAGAAAAACAATCCTCTATCAGTTTTCTTGGCAAGATTAAACAAAAAGATTTGATCTCAATTTTTGTTCACTTGGAACAATTAGAAAAAGCCGGCGTTCCAATTATTGAATCTATCAGCGACCTTAGAGAAACAGCGGATTCTACCAAGATTAGAAATCTCATGCACGAGATTTATGAGGCGATAAAAAATGGCAGTTTATTTTCAGAAAGTTTAGCCAAGCGTCCCGATGTTTTTAATAAAATTTATATCAGCTTGATTGCGATGGGCGAAAAAACCGGCAATCTTTCTAGTGCGATGGGCAGTATCATCGAAGACATCAAATGGAATATGGATATTCAGCGCAAAACCAGAAAGGCAACGCTGGGCCCGCTTTTCGGTATCTTCATGATGTTCATAGTTGTCGGAGTTATGACCACAATCGTAGTTCCAAGAGTTACATCTTTTTTAAAAGCACAAGATATCAGTTTGCCCCTCGCGACCATTGCTTTGATGGCCTTCTCAGATTTCGTGGCGCATAATTGGTATCTGATAATTTTTTCAATTCCGGCGGTTTGGATAGCGATAAAAATACTTTATCGTTTTGAAGAAGTAGCGATTCAAATTGATGATATAAAACTCAAAATTCCGGTTATCGGCACCATTAGCAGCAAAATTGATTCCGCAAAATTCTGTCAATTTTTTGCCATGACTTTCCGCAGTGGTCTCGGAGTTTTGGAATGTTTGGAAGCCGCCAGTACTGTAGCTAAAAATCGAGCAATTAAACGCGGAATTATCGTGATTCGCCAACAAGTTTCTGACGGACATTCTTTAGCAAAATCAATCGCAGCTTCTGGTTATTTTCCCAATCTCGTAGTTCGTATGTTCAAAGTCGGCGAAGAAAGTGGTAACATGGATAGCGCGCTGAATAATATTAAATTTTTCTACGATCGCGAAATAAATGACTCAATTGATCGATTAGTGGGCATGATCCAGCCCACAATTACTTTGGTCATGGGCGGCATGATTGCTTGGATTGCAATTGCGGTATTTGGTCCAATTTATGGAAGTTTCTCTAACTTAAAATAAGTTAAGATGTTACAAAAAAAAATTTACTTAATCTTGGGAATTGGTACTGATATTGGTAAAACTTTTTTGGTAGAAAATTTACTAAGGTTTGGTGAAGGATTAGCAATTAAGCCAATTGCTAGCGGATGCCGCGATGATGATAAAAATTCTGATCCGGCAAAAATTCTTAAAGCTTTGGGCTTAAAAAATAGCAAAGCCAATCTCGATTCAATTGCGCCTTGGCGCTTTAAAAAAGCAGTTTCGCCACATTTAGCTGGTAAAATAAATTTTGCTGAAGTGGTAAAATTTTGTTGCGAAAAAATTTCTCAGGCTAAGAAGGAAAAAAAATTTCTTTTTATTGAAAGCGCTGGCGGAGTTATGACGCCAATTTCAGATAAAAAAACTTTTTTGGATTTAGCTGCTGAGTTAAAAATTCCGGTTTTGTTAGTCAGTTCAAACTATCTAGGATCAATCAGTCACACGCTTTGTGCGATTGAAGCTTTACGCGCAAAAAAAGTTGTGATCGAAAAAATTATCTTAAATGACAATTTTCCCTCGCAGACAAAAACTAAGGATTTAATAAAAACACTCGAAAATTTTTCTCGCATAAAAACCGTCACCCTCAACAACTTTTTACACAGCTAGAAATGTCCAATATCATCAATATGAACGATAAGAAAAAAGAAGGCGAAGTGGTTTCGCTAGATGCTATCGAATTACAAAAAGAAAAGAACCGTCAGGAATGGGCGCATAAAGCCGAAATCCTTTGCGAAGCTTTGCCTTATATGCGCAAATTTGCCGGCGAAACTTTCGTGATTAAATTTGGCGGATCAGCAATGGGCGGCGAAAATAATCTGAAAAATTTTGCCCGAAATGTAGTTTTGTTGAAACAGGTTGGAATCAATCCCATCATCGTTCACGGTGGCGGACCGCAAATTGGTCAGATGCTAGAAAAACTTAAAATCAAAAGTTCCTTCGTCGATGGTTTACGCGTAACTGATGCGGATACTGTTGAAGTGGTGGAAATGGTTCTGGCCGGCTCAATCAACAAAATGATTGTCAAAGAAATCAATGCGGCGGCGGGTAAAGCGGTAGGAATTTGCGGCAAAGACGGCAATTTAATGCGTGCTAAACGAGTTACAAAAACCAAAAAAGATCCTGATTCCAATATCGAAAAAATTCTTAATTTAGGTTTTGTTGGTGAGCCAACTTTTATCGATCCAGAAATTTTAACTTTATTTGAAGATTCCGACATTATTCCAGTAATCGCACCAATTGGCATCGGCGAAAATGGCGAAACTTTTAACATCAATGCTGACACCGCCGCTGGCGCAATTGCTGCTGCGATTAATGCTTCTAAACTTATTATTCTCTCCGATGTTGACGGCGTATTATTGCCCAATCGTGAATTGGTAAGTCATCTCAACGCCGCAACCGCAAGACAAATGATCGCCGATGGAATCATAACCGGCGGCATGATCCCAAAAATCGAAACTTGCATCAATGCTTTAGAAAAAGGCGTGGGCTGCTCGCACATTTTAAATGGCGCGGTGGATAATATTTTGTTGATGGAAATTTTTACTGAGTCTGGTGCGGGGACGATGATTTTGTAGAGATCAGGACTTACGCTGCTTGGTGGGAAGTTGTAAAAGTTAGGATTTTGAAAAATTTTCTAAAAACTTTTCAACATCAAAAAAATATCTTTCTACTTGCTGCAGATATTCATTTTTCCAATCCCACCATTTTATCTCCAAAAGCTTTGCTATTTGTTCGTGGCTGAATCTGTATTTTATGTGTTTAGCCGGAACTCCGCCACTTACTGAATAATCCTCGACATCTTTAGTGACAACGCTGCCAGCAGCTATTACTGCTCCATTACCTATTGTCACCCCATCAAGAATAGTGACATTCATTCCTATAAAAACATCGCTACCAATTTTAATTCTTTTCCTTTCGACGATTTTATTTTCCTTGCAAAATGACAGGCCATTTTGTTTGGCGATTGAGTAAAAAGCTGGAGAAGTTGAGATGCCATTTGTTGGGTGAATACCATAACCGCATAAGAAATTTGGTCCTATTGAACAAAATTTTCCGATGTCAGCCATTGAGACCATTGAGTTGCACGAGAGATAAGTTGCGCGCGAGATGGTGGAGTCACTTATTGAATAGGGGGCGTAAAGCTTGGAATCTCGATCTATCTGAGAATTTTTAATCGAATTTTTTTGGAAAAAAAAAGTGTCGTCAAAAATGAGTTTTCTTAAAATTTTTTTAATTTCGTTTTTGATTGGCATCTTCTTCAGCTCGCTTGGTTAATTATTTTTCCAACAAAAAGAATGCGATTTTTTTGACAATTTCCAACTCAAAATGTCGCTCGAAATTTTCCTTAAACCATTGCTCGTTATACCAAGCCGGAAAAGGCGGGATGTTGTTGTCATCCCCGTAGTAAAGGCCTAGTGGCATGAATTCGATGAAGACATATGGGCATCTCTAAAAATTGTCTTTTCCGGTAATTTTGAGTTTTAACAAATTTGCTCGAGAGCACGTATATCTAATACGCTTGCCTTCTCGCAAATTTGTTAAAACTCAAAATTCCTCGAAAAATCCTAATTTTTAGAGGCGCCCATATGTGTTGCTGTAGCTCTTCACTTTTTCGAAGATGAAGTTGATGTCGAATTTTTGGGTGAGAACCAAATGATGAGTCACCGCCAAAGCTAGCACGATGTCAGACTTAAAATTTTCATGAGTTTTTTTGCTGTAAGGCTTCATGAAATTTAGTAAGTAGGTTTCGATTGGAATTTTATTTTCTTGGAAGGTGAGGTATGAAGCTTCAATCGCTAATTCGTCGTAATCGGTGTTGATGATTTTTAGAGATTTGCTGCATTGTTTCATTGCAAAGAAAGACATGGCGCCACTATTTCCGGCTAGATCAATCAAGGAATCACAGTTGGAAATTCTGTCATTAATTGCGGCGGTGATTTCATTAAATCTTAAAAACCTTTCTTCATTTTGATCGAAATTATTTTTGTAAAAGTTGGTCTGATAATTTGACCACATTGTCTTTTTTTTGCGAATTCTAAGTTTCTTAAAAATTGATCCGCAGCTTATGGATAAAAGCGCCACAGCTTTTACAGTTTTTCTTGGAAATAGAAGTGAATAGACAAAAAACAGCGGATGGTTTTTTAGCAGGTATTTTCTAACGCTACTCAATATCGCTTTCGAAGCCTCGATTTTGCTTGCTGGAATCGTTTTCATGTAAAAACAGTCAACGTCATTGAGGAGTTTTTTAGACAAATAAAATTCGCCTTCGTGAGCTAGGATTAGCGGATAAATAAAGCCAACGACGAACTCTTTTGTTGCGATCCATTTAGACTTTTTTTTGTGAGTTTTTTTGATGATGCTGCCAATGTCGATGAAGAGAGGTTTATTATCTTTGAACAGCATATTCCATGGATGCGCATCTTTTAATTCGTAGCCATATTTGTCGCAAATATCATTGATTTCTAAAATCAAAATCGCCGCTGATTTCAACATCGAAAATGACCATTCTGATGGATCGGATATTGTTAATTTTTCATGTTCAAGAACTAGGGAAGAGTCTTCAAAAACAACGTCAGATATTTTGGTTTTTACCAGCAAATTTTTCTGGCATAATTACTCTACCAGCCCACATTTCAAAAGCTCAAGGCAGTAACTTTTTTTAGTTTCAGAAATGGCGCGAAAGATTCTATTTTGGTAAAGAAAAGTTTTTCCAAAATCATCCATGTCACCGCCGATGAATTTTTTTTCGTTATTATTTTTCATGTTTTGTTGTTAATTTTTTATAACCATAACTTCCCGCTGCGGCATAGGAATCTCAATATTATTTTCCGCAAATTTTTTCCAAATACTCATCAAAACTTCACCTTTCGGCTTCATTCTGCCTTCAACAATATCGCTGATCCAGAAGTATAAAGTGAACTTGATATCATATTCGCCAAACTGCGTAACGTAACATTCGGCTTCCGGATAATTTAAGCAGCGCGGATTTTCTTGAGCGCAATTTAGCATGATTTCTCTGACCTTTTCTAAATCAGATCCTTGCGCCACGCCGAGGTTAATTTCAATGCGTGCGCGGTTGTTGGAGTAAGTCCAATTGGTAACTTTATTGATAATAAACTCTTCATTTGGAATCATGATTTCCTTGCCGTCCATTTCTTCGAGCAAAGTATAGCGACCGCCAAAATGTTTGATGGTGCCGTAAATTTTTCCGCCATCCAGTTCAACAATATCGCCAATTTCAACCGATTTTTCGAAAAGTAAAATTATGCCGCTGATGAAATTTGAGGCGATTTTTTGTAGACCAAGTCCAATTCCGACACCAATCGCACCACCAACCACCGCAAGGGTTGTCATGTCAACTCCGAAGGTTTTTAGAATAATGGTGGCGATTGTAGCATAGATGAGGATATCGATTAATTTGCTGATAATGCCTTTGGTGCTTGATTTGATGCTTTTGCTGCTATCGATGTAGGATTTACTTTTTTTGCGGATTAGTCCTGAAAGCCAGAAAACCAAAAGTAAAATGATGAAGGCTTTGATAATTAAATAAGCTGAGATGCGGATTTTTCCGATTTTAAAAGCTAGATCATCAAGATAAAAAATGGTGGGATTTAGAATGTCAAAAATATCAAGAATCAAAGCCGGCATCAGAATCAAACCCGCGATATTAGCGGTGACATGGCTGTTTGATGAAATGCGTAAGAAACGCAAAAATAAAAAAAGTCCGGTAAGTTTTAGAGTGGTAGCGAAGAGAATTTTTTCGTGGAAAAATTCAGAATAAATCGAAAGACCTAGTGCTAAAAATAAAACAGCGAAGATGGGATAGAGTAGTGGCAACACGTAGCGCGTAACCATGCGATTCAACTCAACATTGCGTTTTAGTGTGGTTGAAATGATGTGCGGAAAAATGAATTTTCGACTCAAGCCATAAGCCAGATAAGAAAAAATGAAGCAGAAGATTAATGATAGCGATTGCCAATAAAGACTTGGACTGATCAATGTTCTTTCAATGGTGTCGAAAATTTTATCGAGGTTCATTTTGCAAAGTTTTTGTTACTCGCCTTGTCCTGAGGTGTAAGCTGGCTTGCCGTCGAAGAGATACAAACCTTCATATTTTACGAAATCAAACTTTTTCTCATTCAAATAAGAAAGCATGTCGATAATGTCTTGATGCGTGATAGACTTGTTGGCGTCAAGAATTTCTGAACTTGATTTTCCACTAATTCCTTTGCCGATAAAACGAATTGTAGTGAGGCCTTGAGCATAATTTGGCATCATACCCTTATCGATGAGAGGCCAGAGCATCAGGCCTTTGGCGCTGATCATTTTGATTTCAAGTCTTTCACTTTCCATCACCTTCAATGCACCAAGCAAAGCATCAAAATTATTTTGCCAATCGATAAAAAGATCGAAGCCGATTAGTGATTTTTTCTCTAGGATTACTGTTTTTTTCGTTGTGGTGATTTCAGTTTTTTTGTTGCTATTCAAGAAGTGAGCCACCGCTAATTTTTCTGGTTTGAGACCAAGATTGGAAATTACTGCGGTAGTGAAATCTTTGGTGCCGACTCTTTTTTTACTACTGCCTTCACTGTAAATATCGGAAGTGTGGATGCCATCTTCGATAGTTTTATAAAGAGCGTTACGGATTTTATTCGCAATTTCGCTTTGACCGATATGAACCAACATCATCACTGCCGCTTGAATTAGACCAGAAGGATTAGCGAGATCCTTATCAGCAATATCAGGAGCTGAGCCGTGAATTGCTTCAAACATCGCATAATCCTCACCGATATTTGCGGAACCAGCCAAGCCAACTGAGCCAGAAATTTCCGCAGCAATATCAGAAATTATATCGCCGTAAAGATTCATCGTCACGATGACATCGAAAATTTCCGGTTTAGTGGCAAGTCTTGCGCAAGCTATGTCGATGATGTAATGATCATTTTCAATTGTTGGATATTCCTTGGCGATCTCGTTGAAAACTTTGTGAAAAAGACCGTCAGTCATTTTCATGATATTGTCCTTGGAAAAGCAGGTTACTTTTTTACGGTCATTAGTGACGGCATATTCAAAAGCGTAGCGAATGATTTTTTCGCATCCCTGCCGAGTCACTAGTTTCAAGCATTGGTAGGTTTGATCAGTTTGGCGATGTTCGATTCCGGCGTAAAGATCTTCTTCATTTTCACGAACAATCACCATATCCATTTTTGGAAATTTTGTTTCAATGAATGGGTAAAAAGATGAGACGGGACGTATATTGGCGAAGAGTCCAAGTTTTTTTCGCAAAGTAACATTCAGACTTTTATAACCGCCACCCTGTGGAGTGGTGATTGGCGCTTTTAGTAGCACGCGAGTAGTGTTTAACTCTTCCCAAGCTGAAGGCATCAATCCAGAATTGAAGCCTTTTTCATAAATATTTTTACCAACTTCGATGGTATCAATTTTAATATCAGCGCCGGCTTCGCGTAAAATTTCTAGCGTTGATTCCATTATTTCAGGACCGATGCCATCGCCATAAGCGATTGTAATTGCTTTTGTCATTTTTTAAAAAAATTCTTAAGGGCGCCTTTAAAAATTAGGATTTTTTGAAGAATTTTAGGTTTTAATAAATTGCGAGAAGGTAAGTGTATAAGATATACCAAATCAGCTTCAAGAAGCCGATTTAGTATGTGGGGAACCCCGTATACCGACTCTTTATTTTTGAGTTCGGTATCTTGAATCAGTTTCGGTATATACCGAAACTGATTCAAGTTACCGAACTATAGTTTGTCATCCCCGCGAAGGCGGGGATCCAGAAGGTCTTTACGAAGAGCTGGATCCCCGCCTTCGCGGGGATGACAAACCGGAAGAATGAGAAGTTCGGTATGTTCA
>CAMCMF010000019.1 GCA_945875865.1 Rhizobium sp. Q54 | reverse complement strand
ACTCTTCCTGAAGGCATTGAAATGGTTATGCCTGGAGATAATGTTAAACTTAATGTTGAACTTATTTCTCCAATCGCCATGGAAGAAGGTCTACGTTTTGCTATCCGTGAAGGTGGTAGAACTGTTGGGGCTGGGGTTGTTGCGAAAGTTATTAAATAGGTCACATGAAAAACAAAGAAAGCATCAAAATCACTCTCGAATCTTTTGATCACCTTGTTTTAAACAAGGCAATGGATGAGATTATCAATACCGTTAGAAGAACTGGAGCCATGATCAAAGGCCCAATTCCTCTTCCAACTAAAATTCAAAAATTTTGCGTTATTCGTGGTCCACACGTTGACAAGGATTCTCGCGAACAATTTGAAATTAGATCTTCAAAAAGATTATTAATCATTGCTCCAACTGCTCAAACAGTTGATGCCTTGATGAAATTAAGTCTTTCAGCTGGCGTGAATATCAAGATCGCAGTAAACGAAACAAAAAATTAGGAGCTAAGTTAAGCAATGCTGGAATTAGTAGGAAAAAAAATCGGCATGACTCACCTTTTCAATGAAAATGGTAACGTCGTGCCTCTAACAATGTTACAAATCTACGACAATTGTGTCTTGGATTTGGTTGTTAACGCCGATAAGGATTTTGATAGCTTGCAAATGGCTTTTCAAAAAACCGAAAAAACAAAAAATATTTCAAAGTCACAAATTGGAATCTTTGTAAAAAAATCTTTGCCGGTTTATAAAAAAATTCGCACTTCTCAAATCGCTAAAGGCTCACAATTAAAAGTTGGAGAAACTATTACTCTAGAGTCGATTGTAAAAGAAGGAGACAAGGTGGCTATTGCCGGAGTTTCTTCTGGTAAAGGTTTCGCTGGCGTTATGAAAAGATGGAACTTCCGCGGTTTGGAAGCTTCTCACGGTGTGTCGGTTTCGCATCGTTCCCACGGTTCAACTGGTCAAAGACAAGATCCAGGTAAAACTTTCAAAGGCAAAAAAATGGCCGGACATATGGGGGTGGACAGCGTTACCACTAAAAATCTTCAAGTGGTTTTAATCGATAAGGAAAAATCAGTAATTGCCGTTAAGGGCGCAGTTCCAGGACATGCCGGCGCTGATATTATTCTAAAAATTGTTAAATTTTAATTATGACCGCTCTAACACTTAAAACTATAGATTTTGCAAAAGGTGAAGTTGGCTCTAAACAAGTCGATGTAGCTTCAACGCTTGAAATTGAAAGCGCAAAATCAGTTGCTTACATCGTGAGATGGCAACTTGCTAGCAGAAGAGCTGGATCTGCCAAAACTAAAACAATGGCAGAAATCTCGGGAACAACTGCGAAGCCTCACAAACAAAAAGGAACTGGTCGCGCCCGTCAAGGTAGTCGTCGTTCAGTTCAGTTCGTTGGTGGTAGAACTTGCCATGGCCCAATGCCACGCTCTTTCGATTTCTCTATGCCAAAAAAGATCGTTGCTAAAGCACTTTCAGACGCCGTTAAATTCAAATTAAAAGAAGAAAAATTTGTAATTTGTTCTGATTTTGGATCTGAAATCAAAACCTCAAAAATCAGCTCAATCTTAATAAAAAATAATTTTGCTAGCGCTTTGATAATTCATGATGGTTCAAACATCGCTCTAGAAAAAGCTGCAAGAAATATAAAAAACGTTAAGGCTTTGAGAGCTAATGCTATCAATGTTTACGACATTTTGAACTTTGACCACATCCTAGTCGATAGCAAAGTTTTCGAATCTACAATTTTGGGAGCGATGGCATAATGATAGTTAATTACGATAAGATTAAAAAATTGGTTTATACCGAAAAATCTAACAAGCAGCTTGCTGAAGGAAAATATCATTTTTCAGTTTGCTCTAGTTGCGATAAAACAGAAATCGCTTCTCTCATCAAAAAAGCTTTTGGCGTGGAAGTAGAAAAGGTTAACACCATCAACACTCCGATAAAAACAAAAAGATTTAAAGGAATTGAAGGAACAATTGGCTCTTACAAGAAAGCGATCGTTACGCTGAAGAAAGGTCAAACAATTAATTTTGGTTAATATAAAAAATGGCTCTTAAGAATTACAAAGCTGTTACTCCGGCACTTAGACAACTTATCACAATTGACAGAAGTGAATTGTGGAAAGGCGCGCCTCTAAAAATCCTCACCACTAAAGTTGGTGAAGATGCTGGTCGTAACAACATGGGACACATTACTGTTCGTCACAAGTCGGGCGGTCATAAAAAATCTTTCCGTGTTATCGATTTCAAACGCGATAAATATGATTTAGAAGCAAAGGTTGAGCGTATCGAATATGATCCAAACCGCACAGCTTTTATCGCTTTGATTAAATATTCTGACGGAATTTTCTCTTACATTCTAGCTCCGCATAAATTGTCAGTTGGTGATCGCATCATGTCATCACGCAATTTAATCGACGTTAAAATCGGCAATGCTATGCCACTTGCGATAATCCCGATTGGTTCAATCATTCACAATATTGAATTGAAACCAGGTTGTGGCGGCGCAGTTTCTAGATCAGCTGGAACTTACGCACAATTGGTTGGTAAGGATGGCGGTTACGCCCTAATTAAAATGCAATCCGGCGAAATCAGACTTTTCCCATTACCATCAATGGCGACAGTGGGATCGGTTTCAAATATCGACAATAAAAACGTCTCTATCGGTAAAGCTGGTAGATCAAGATGGATGGGTATTCGTCCTACAGTTCGTGGTGTTGCCATGAATCCAGTAGATCACCCTCATGGTGGCGGTGAAGGTAAAACATCTGGCGGTAGACATCCGGTTTCTCCAACTGGTAAATCTGCTAAAGGCAAAATTACTAGAAAAAGAAGCAAGCCTTCGAATCGCCTCATCGTAAAATCAAGAAGGAGTAAATAAACATGCCTAGATCAACTTGGAAACTTCCATTCGTAGACGGTTACTTGCTTAAAAAAGCTCGTGATTATCTCAATTCTTCTAAAAAACAGGTGATTAAAACCTGGTCTAGAAGATCAACAATTCTGCCACAATTCGTTGGTATTAATTTCGCTGTTCACAATGGAAAAAAATTCGTTTCTGTTGCGGTCACGGAAGGAATGGTGGGACATAAGCTTGGAGAATTCGCGCCAACTCGTACTTTCCACGGACATTCCGGCGATAAAAAAATTACAAAAGCTACAAAAGAAGCAAAATAAATATGACTGAAAAATTATCTATCGCTTCATTAAAAGCAGTTAAATCAAGCCCTCTTAAAGTAATGAGAGTTACTAAGAACATTACTGGGCGCTCTGTTGCTGAAGCATTAAAATTATTAGAATTTTCTAATTTAAAATTAGCACCAATCGTTCGTGCTTTGGTTTCTTCAGCTATTTCAAACGCTGAAAACAACCATAATATGGACGTTGATAATCTTTACGTGAAAGATATTGATGTGGGTCGTGCATTCGCTTTGCGCAGATTCGCAGCAAGAGGTCGCGGTAAATCAAGTCGTATCTTAAAAACTTTTAGCAATATCCGTGTTATTTTGGCCGAAAGAGCGCCAGAAAAACCAGCGAAAGTAAAAACAAAAAAAGGAGAGTAAAACGTGGGCCAGAAGGTTAATCCAGTAGGTTTCAGACTACTCAATAATAAAAATTGGGAATCAGTTTGGTATGATCATAGAAATTATGCCAAAAAATTGATCAATGACGTAGTTATTAGAGCATTCATCAAAAAGAACTATGCCCATTGTGGAATAGGATCTGTGATTGTTGAACGCCCGTCAGACAAAGTAAATTTAGTTATCAAAACCTCTAAACCGGGCGTTCTAATCGGTAAAAAAGGTTCGGATATCGAAAAAATTAATCAAGCAGTTGAAAAAATTGCGGGATGTAAAGTTGACGTAAAAATCGTTGAAATCGACAAGCCAGATATCAACTCTTCACTAGTTGCACAAAGCATTGCTAAGCAACTTGAAGGTCGCGCAGCTTTCAAAAAAGTTATGAAAAAAGCCATGCAAGCCGCTATGAAATATGGCGCTCTTGGTGTTAAGGTGGCAGTTGCCGGAAGATTAGGCGGCGCTGAAATCGCTAGAACTGAATGGTATAAGGATGGATCTATCCCTCTTCACACTATTCGTTGTAATATCGATTATGCTATTGCGAATGCCTACACAACTTACGGCGTAATTGGCGTTAAAGTTTGGATTTATAAAGGCCTTATCGAAAAAAAGAAAAATTAGAAATTAAAAAATGCTAGTACCAGCAAAGACAAAATATAGAAAAGCACAGAAAGGCGGAAAGAAAATTCTCGGAACCGCTGCCACTGGCAATACCTTAAAATTCGGTTCTTTTGGCTTAAAAGCCCTTGAGCCCGGTAAGCTAACTTCTAAGCAAATAGAATCTGCCAGAAAAGTCATCACGCGCTACATGAAGCGCGCAGGACGTCTTTGGATTATGGTTTTCCCTCACACTCCAATCACTAAAAAACCAGCGGAAGTGCGCATGGGAAGTGGTAAGGGTAACGTCGAATATTATATCGCCAAAATCAAGCCCGGTCGTATCGTATTCGAAATTGATGGCATTGATAAAGTATCTGCAGAGACTGCTTTACAAAAAGCAGCAGCAAAACTGCCATTCAAAACCAAAATTGTTAATCAGGTTTAAAACATGAAAAAAGACGATAAAAAATCAGCTTTAGCAAATATCGCAAGTTTGAAGAAAGAACTTCTGATGATAAGAATTAAAGTTTCTTCTGGGGAACCAGTTCCTGCTAAGGATTACAAAAATAAAAGAAAAGAGGTTGCCAGACTTTTCACTAAACTTAACGCAGTTAAAGCATAACATGAAAGTAAAGGTTTTAAACATCATCGACGAGAAGACTTTTAAAGCTCTCGCAACAATCTATAAAAAGCACGAGCGCTACGGTAAATATATCACCGAACACAAAAAATACCTTGTCGATTCTCAAGGTAAAAAAGTGGAAGTGGGACAAGAAGTTGAAATTGTTAGCTCAAGACCGATTTCTAAAAGAAAAAGATGGGCTCTAAAAGTTTAATTTAAGGAAAAATAGTTATGATTCAAATGCAGACAAATCTAGTTGTTGCCGATAATTCCGGCGCAAAAACAGCTAGATGTATTAAAGTTTTAGGCGGCTCTGATCACATGATCGCTGGAGTCGGTAAGATTATCGTGGTTTCTATAACCAGCGTTATTCCTGGCTCTAAAGTAAAAAAAGGTTCAGTCGCGAAAGGTGTCATCATACGCACTAGAAGCAAAATCGTTAGAGCTGACGGAAGCTTCGTTAAATTTGACGATAATGCGATTGTTTTAGTCGATAAAGACGGCGAGCCAATTGCGACTCGTGTTTTCGGTCCTGTTGCGCGTGAAGTTAGACAGAATAATTTTCTAAAAATCGCATCATTAGCTTCGGAGGTTCTATAATGGCTGCAAGTAAATTTAAAAAAGGCGATCAAGTAATCGTTATCTGTGGATCAAGCAGAGGTAAAGTTGGTAAAATTTTATCAATGATTGGGGATAAGGCTTTGATTGAGGGTGTTAATATTGCCACTACTCACAAAAAACCAACTTCACAAAATCCTGGTCAAATTCTAAAAGTAGAAAAACCAATTCACCTCTCCAACATTTCACATGTTGAAGAAGGTAAAGCGGTAAAAATCAAATTTGTAACGGAACCTGGTGAGAAAAAAGTTTTCACTAGAAAAACTCGTGTTTCAAAAAAATCTGGAAAGAAAATTCAATAATCCATGCAAAGTTTAACTGAAAAAATCTATAAAGACTCGGTCGCCGACATTAAGAAACAATTTTCTTACGGCAATAATCTTGAAGTTCCAAGATTGACCATGGTCAGCGTCAATGTCGGCATCAAAGCTACAGACAGTGACAATAAATTCCTGTCATATTTGGCGACTCAAGTCTCAAATCTTTCTGGACAAAAAGCCGTTTTGACAAAATCTCGTAAAGCGATTTCAACTTTCAAATTGCGTAAGGATTTACCAATTGGATGCAGAGTTACCTTACGGGGCAAAAAAATGTATCAGTTCTTGGATAAATTGATCAATATCGCGCTACCAAGAATCAAAGATTTTCGTGGTTTATCTCCAAAAGGCTTTAATCAAAGCAACCATTACAGCTTCGGAATCAAAGAGCATAGCGTTTTCCTAGAAGTTGATTTGGATAATATTCCAAAAAGCTTTGGTTTGAATATCACTATAGCTACTACAGCTAAAACAAAAGAAGAAGCTTTGTATTTGCTTAAAAAAATTAACTTTCCAATTAAGTAGTTATGGCAAAAAAATCATTAGTTACACGCAACGAGAACAGAAAAAAACTGACTATCCTGCATCGTGTAAAAAGACAAAAAATAATCGCGATTTGCAAAGACGAATCTGCTTCATTTGAAGATAGATTGGCAGCGCAAATTCAACTTTCACAAATGCCGCGCGATGGTTCTCGCGTCAGAGTAAGAAACAGATGCGCGCTTAGTGGCAGACCAAGAGGAAATCTCAGAAAATTTGGACTGTCTCGTATCGCAGTTCGTGAATTAGCATCTTGGGGACAAATTCCAGGCCTAATCAAATCGAGCTGGTAATACTCGTCGGCTTTTGAGCGTCTGCGTCGTTGGGCTGCGGACATCTCAAAATCCTTAGAGCATTCCCGCCTAAATTAATTGTTAATTTTTTAAAATATTTGAATGTTTTTTAATCATCCAGTTTCAGACTTAGTCGCCAGAATTAGAAATGGCTATTTAGCTGGCAAAGCAGTAATCGCTTCACCAGTTTCTCGTCTTAGAGAAAATATTTTACACCTCTTGAAAGAGGAAGGATATATTCTGAACTACAGCAAAGTTGCCGAAAAAGGCGTTGCCCCTAGATTTGATATTCACTTGAAATATCATTATTCAGCTCCGGTTGTAAGTGAAATCGAAGTTGTTTCAAAGCCAGGACGTCGTATTTATTGCGGCGTTGAAGATATTCCTTTGGTTAAAAATGGTCTTGGAATGGTCGTCATTTCAAGTTCTAAGGGCATTATTGCCGATCACGAAGCTAGAAATAAAAAGCTAGGCGGCGAAATTCTTCTTAAAATCTTTTAGACTTATAAATCATGTCTCGCGTAGGAAAATTACCAGTTATTATCCCTGACACTATCAAAGTTTCAATCGCAGGAAGCGTTGTTACTTTTGATACAGGTAAAGTTAAAAAAACTTACAAAATCAGCAATGGTGTGAAAATTGAGTTTGCTGATAAAGCGCTTAAACTTTCTGCCGCTGATAAAAAAATTTCTGACATTTCAATGTTTGTTGGAATGGATAGAAGCAACATCAAAAATCTGGTTGCTGGATTGCAAACTCCTTTCAAAACAATTTTGGAAATCAACGGAGTTGGTTATAAAGCATCGGTTGATAAAGGCGTCTTAGCTCTAACTTTGGGCTATAGTCACGAAATTCATTACGCTTTGCCAAAAGACATCACGGCGGTTTATGAAAAACCAAATTTAATTACCATTACTGGTGATGATAAAGTCCTAGTTGGGCAAGTTGCTTCAGAAATAATTTCTTTCAGAAAGCCAGAGCCTTATAAGGGTAAAGGTGTTAAAATTTTGGGTAAAGCAATCCTCCGTAAAGAAGGCAAGAAAAAATAATTTTATGATTACAAAATACGATAGAAGAAAATTCCGCGTTAGAAATAAGATCGCAGCAAACAATAAATCTGCTCGTCCTCGCATCAGCGTTTTTAGATCAAATAAAAATATCCATGCTCAACTAATCAATATTGAGGGGAAAATTTTATGCGCTTTTTCAACCGTTAATTTCAAGGAAGATAAAAAAGTCAGCGGTATTGAAAAAGCAAAAATAGTTGGCCAAGAATTTGCCAAAATTTGTTTAACAAACGGCATTAAAGAAGTCGTTTTCGACAAGGGTGCCTATCTTTATAATGGTCGTGTGAAAGCTCTCGCAGAAGCTTGCCGCGAAGCCGGTCTTCAATTCTAAAAATTAGTAAGAATGTCAAAACAGCAAAGAAATAACAATCCAAGAGAAAAAGAAAAATCTGACATCACTGAAAGATTAGTCTCGATCAATCGCGTTTCAAAAACCGTTAAAGGCGGTAAAAATATGTCATTCTCAGCACTAGTTGTTGTTGGTGATAAAAATGGCCGAGTTGGTTTTGGCAAAGGAAACGCCACCGAAGTCTCTGACGCAAAAAACAAAGCCTTCGAAGCTGCAAAAAAAGCCATGATGAAATTTGCTTTGAAAGAAGGTCGTACGATTCATCACGATATTTTTGCCAGATTCTGTGCGGGTAAAGTTTATTTAAGATCAGCTCCAGCAGGAACTGGTGTGATTGCAGGAGGACCTATGCGCGCCATTTTCGAATGTGCCGGAATCCATGATATCGTAGCAAAATCTGTTGGAACTTCTAACCCTTACAACTTGGTTGGAGCAACTTTTGCAGCTCTTAAAGCGCTATCTTCTCCAAAAGCCGTTGCTGAAAAAAGATCAAAAGAAATTTCTGAAATTGTAAAAAGACGCAATCAAGCGATTAAGTATACCGAACCAAAAACAGAAACAAAAGCTGAGTAAAAAATATGAAACTAGAAAATTTTCTAAATAAAAACATTGTCGTTACTCAAGTCAAAAGCGAATCAAAACTTACCGCTAAACTTAGGGGAAGCCTCATCGGCCTTGGCCTCAGAGGAATAGGATCTTCTTCTAAATTATTAGCAACCAATGCTGTTTTAGGCATGGTTAGAAAAACCGCCCATCTTATAAAAATTAACTAATTTAATTAGGTTCGATTGTTTTTAAGTCCAAGTCTTCCCCGACTTACGACTTACGACTTACGACTTACGACTATAAAAAATTTATGTCTCTCTCTCTTACAGCATTACCAAAAATCAAAAGAAATTCACGCATCAGAGTCGGTCGTGGTATTGGTTCCGGCAAAGGTAAAACTTCGGGCCGTGGTGTTAAAGGTCAAAAAGCCAGAACAGGACATCACTCAGTAAGAGGTTTTGAAGGTGGTCAAACGCCAATCTACATGCGTCTTCCGAAAAAAGGATTCACTAATGTTCTGCGCGAAAAAATCGAAGCTGTTAATATCAATGACATTTTAAAAATGATTGAAAGCAAGAAGTTAGATTCTTCTGCAACAATCACTAAGGCAAACCTCGAAACTGCAGGACTAATCAAAAACCAAAAATCAAAAGTAAAATTGATCATGGGTAAAAAAGAAGTTACTGCAAATCTAAAAGTTGCGGTAGATGCCTATTCGAAAAAAGCTCAAGCTTTCAGCGCCTAATGAAATTAGATACCAGCTCTGACCTCAAAAGAAGAATTTTATTCACGATCTTCATTTTGCTTGTCTACAGATTTGGCACTTTCGTTCCGATCCCAGGAATTGATGGTGAAGTTCTAAAAAAATTCTTTGCCAGTTCTGGTGCTAATATTTTCGGCATGATCAATCTTTTCTCCGGCGGCTCGCTAGAGAGAATGAGTATCTTCGCCATCAGCATCATGCCCTACATCACTGCTTCAATCATCATGCAATTGATGAGTTCGATGTATAAGGGTTTGGAAGCTCTCAAAAAAGAAGGCGAATATGGTCGCGCCAAAATCAATCAATATACTCGTTACCTCACAATCCTTTTAGCCTTCTTCCAATCAATCGGCGTTTACTATGCTCTTTCAAATCCTGAAAATAACGCCTTCATTTCCGATTCAAAAATTTTTATGTGGACTACTTGCGTGAGTTTAGTCAGCGGCACCGTGATGTTAATGTGGTTCGGTGAAAAAATTACTAGTTCAGGAATAGGCAATGGAATTTCCCTGATCATCTTCGTTGGTATTGTTTCTTCTCTGCCTTCAACCGTTATCCAAGTTTTCGATTTATCAAAAAGCGGAGTTTATTCTTGGTTCACCGTCATTCTTTTTTTCGCTTCTTTTGCCGGATTTTTGATGCTAGTTTGCTTTATCGAAAAAACTCACAAGCGGATTCGAATCCAATATCCAAATGCCGCGATGATGAAAGCTTCAGGCATGGCTGATTCTTCTTTCTTACCACTTAAGATTAATATTTCTGGCGTAATCCCACCAATTTTCGCTAGCTCAATTTTAATGTTTCCAGCCGCAATCGTACAATTTACCGGAGCTGATGGCGATTTCCTAGTATCTCTGCTACGTAGAGGGGGCGGACTTTACCTAGTTTTATTTTCTACGCTGATTTTATTTTTCTCTTACTTTTATTCTTCAATCGTTTTCAACACTGAAGAAGTTGCTAATAATTTGAAAAAAGGAAATTGCTTTATTCTCGGAATTCGCCCCGGCTCTGCAACTTCAGACTATCTCGACAAAGTTGTTTCTCGCCTCACTTTAATCGGCGCTTGTTACTTAATTTTTGTTTGCGTAATGCCAGAAATTTTAATCACGCAATATTCAATTCCGCTGCATATTGGCGGTACAGGAATTTTGATCATGGTCAATGTAGTTTTAGATTTAGTGAACCAAGTTCAATCACATATGTTTGCTGGAAAATATGGCGCTAATGGAGCTCCAAGAAAAAGAAGAGTTCGCGTGAGGGCTTAATGAATATAATTTTCTTAGGCGCGCCTGGCTCTGGAAAAGGAACTCAAGCCGCAATGCTTGCTAAGGAATTAAATATTCCAGCGATTTCTACCGGAGAAGTTTTGCGCAAAGAAGTAGAGCAGCAAAGTGAAATTGGTAAGCTGGCAAAATCTTACATGGAATCAGGAAAGTTAGTTCCTGATGAAGTGGTGATTGGTATAATAAAAAATCGCATTGCGCAGTCAGATTGCAATAAAGGATTTATCCTCGATGGCTTTCCGCGCAATGTTAATCAGGCTTTAACGCTTGATGAAATGCTTTTTTCACTAAATAAAAAAATCTCTAAGGTTTTTAATTTTGAAGTTGGTGAGGAAGTTTTAATAAAAAGAATTTCCGGACGCTTTTCCTGCAAGAAATGCGCTACGCTTTATAATCGTTATTTCAAAAAACCTGTTAAAGAGGGAGTTTGCGATAATTGCGGTGCGACTGAATTTGAAAGTAGAAGTGATGATAATGAGGCGGTAGTAAAAAATCGTCTTCAAGTTTATCACGAATCTACTTTTGCCTTGATTCAGTTTTACCAAAAAAATAACTTGCTTGTTTTAGTTGCCGCCGTAGAAAGCGCCCCCCTCGTTTTTGAGGAGCTGATTACAAGCATAAAAAATCCCCATTAACAACAAACGCGTGGAAACGAATTGCTGTTGAAGTCACGATTTTCTAGACTTCGCAGACTATATCATCTACGTATAACTAAAGAGGACTTCGTCTTGGCTAGAATTGCTGGAGTAAACATTCCAAAAGAGAAACGTTTTGTCATTTCTTTGACATACATTTACGGAATTGGCAGAACAACTGCCGAAAAAATTTGTAAAAAATTAAAGATCGATCTCGCTCTTAGAACTCACCAAGTTAGTGAAGACAAACTTGTCCAAGTGAGAGCTTTGCTCGAGAAAGAATATCCTGTTCTTGAAGGTGATTTAAGAAGAAGGGTAGTTGGTGACATCAAGAGATTGATTGATCTAAGCTGCTACCGCGGAATCCGTCACGTTAAAAAACTTCCAGTTCGTGGACAAAGAACGCACACTAACGCAAAAACTCGTAAGGGTCGCGGTGTTGCTATTGCTAACAAGAAAAAAGCAGTCAAATAATAATTAATTTCATTATGACAGAAACTAAAGCGGATGCTGTATCGAAAGATAAAAAAGTATCTAAAGGCGCCAGTAAAAAAAAGAAAAACATCCTTAATGGTGTAGTTCACGTTTACGCGAGCTTCAATAATACCATCATCACTATTTCTGATACAAATGGTAACGTGATCTGTTGGTCTTCTGCTGGTAAGCAAGGATTTAAAGGTTCTAGAAAATCTACTCCTTACGCCGCACAAGTTGCTACTACTCACGTGATCAATATTGCCAAGGAATGTGGATTACAAAATGTCGTCGTTGAAGTTAGAGGTCCAGGAGTTGGACGTGAAGCTTCTCTACGCGCCATTCAAGCTGCTGGTGTTAATGTTAGTTTAATCAAAGACATCACCTACCATCCTCACAATGGATGCCGTCCTGCAAAGAGACGTCGCGTATAACTAAGTTAGTCGATAGTCGGATAGTTGATAGTCGATAGTCAAACCGAACTCGGAATGACTATCGACTATTGACTATCGACTTATGACTAAAAATTTTAATTTTAAAATTTTCACAACATGGCCATTCTCAAAGAAAGCTGGAACACGCTTACTAAACCAACTTCTATTCTGTTGAAAGAAGGTTATAACAATACTACCAAATCAATCATCGTCATGGAGCCTTTTGCTCGTGGCTTCGGTAACACTTTGGGTAATGCTCTTAGAAGAATTTTATTATCTTCAATCAATGGTTTTGCGGTTACTGCAGTAAAAATCGAAGGTGTTTTGCACGAATATAGTGCGGTCAATGGTGTAAAAGAAGATGTCCTTGATATCATCATGAATTTGAAATCCTTGGCAATCACCAAAGCTGATTCTGCATCTTGCACTTTGAAACTTTCTGTTAACAAAGCTGGTCCAGTATATGCTGGTTCAATTGAACTTCCTGCTGGAGTTCAAATCGCTAACAAGGATTTGCTAATTTGTACTTTGAATAAAGGCGCTAACATCGATATGCAAATGGTTGTTGAATGTGGCAAGGGTTACGTTCCAGCTGAACAAGCTAATAAATCTGATCACGGCGTCGGCACAATCATGATTGACGCAGTATTTAGCCCAGTGAAAAAAGTCTCATATCGCGTTGAAAATGCTCGTGTTGGACAAATTACTGATTTCGATAAATTGATCATCGAAGTTGATACTAACGGCACTATCACTCCACAAGACGCACTAGGTGTTGCTGCAAAAATCCTGCAAGAACAATTGCAAGTTTTCATCAATTTTGACGTGGCTAAATATGACGCTCCAGTTCAAAGAGAAGTTTCTGGCGAACCGGAATTTAACAAAAATCTTTTGAAGACAATTGATGAATTAGAACTTTCTGTTCGTTCTTACAATTGCCTAAAAAGCGAAAATATCATTTACGTTGGTGACCTTGTTTCAAGAACTGAAGCTGAAATGCTTAAGACTGCAAATTTCGGAAGAAAGTCACTCAACGAATTGAAAGACAATCTAAAAGCAATGGCCTTAGGTTTCGGTATGAAACTTACCAACTGGCCACCAAAAAATTTGGAAGAATTGTTGAAGATGAAAAACAAGGAATTCTAAAAAATTTAAATTCATATGAATCACAGAATTAAAGGCAGAAAATTAGGTAGAAATAGCTCACATAGAAAATCTTTGTTCCGCAATCTTTCTATCGCTCTTCTTAATAACGAAACAATCAGGACTACTTTGCCAAAAGCTAAGGAGCTTCGTCCCTTCGTAGAAAAAGTTATTACTCTCGCTAAGATCGACAGTATTGCTAATCGTCGTTTGGCGGTTTCTATTCTTGGCAATGAGGAAATCATTACCAAGCTTTTCAAAGAAATTGGTCCCAGAGTTGTCACAAGAAACGGTGGCTATACCAGAATTTTAAAATTCGGTTTTAGGGTTGGAGATAAAGCTCCAATGGCACTAATGGAATTGGTTGACAAGGTTGCAGAAACTGCAATTGAAGAAAAAGCCAAAAAATCAAGCAAGAAAGCTGCTTAATAATTTAGTAATTTATGACAAATATACTTTTAAATTTTGCCAAAGAGCAAGCTGCAAAAATTCAGCAAGCTCGTGGCTTTGAACTCCCAAGCTTCAAAGTTGGCGACACCATTACTGTGAAATATAAAATCACTGAAGGTGCTACAACTCGTATCCAAGCTTTCAAAGGCGTTGTGATCGCTAGAACAAAAAATGTTTCTAACTATTGCGCTACTTTCACTGTTAGAAAAATCAGTTCAGGAGTTGGTGTGGAAAGAAAATTCCCACTATATTCTCCACTGCTTGCTGGCGTTGAAATTGCTAAGCAAGGTGTAGTTCGTCGTTCTAAACTTTATTACTTGCGCAACCTAACCGGTAAGGCTTCAAGAATTAAAGAGAAGCTTGATTTTCTAGTTGCAGGAGCTTCTGAAAGCTCAAATGCTTAAGAAGAGTTCAAGAATATTTTCTAAAAAAGGCAGAAGTCTTTGGCTTCTGCCTTTTTTTATTTTTTTAGCTTCCTGCGCAGCAATTAATCCATCACATTATGGAAAAGTTACGCTGCATAATACCGGAGATCTCAATAGTTTTACTTTTACCGTCAGCGACGAGTTTTCGATAAAAAATAATGGTTCGCCCCTAGATAAGCAAAATACCAGGCTTAGTGAGGCTGAAGCTGAACTGCTCTACAATCTATTAAAGAAAAAAAACTACTGCATAGCCGCTAATGGCAAGCCAATCTTTATTGTCACTTCGCGTCAGGAAAAAGTTTTCGACATGACATTCTCTCATCTAATCGAACAGAATTACAAATCTCGTCCAATTGTACCGCGTACATATTTTGGCCATTGCAAAGCGAAATAATTACTTGCTATTAGAGGACATCTCTAAAAATTGTCTTTTCCAATTTTAGGTTTTAACAAATTTGCTCGAGAGTGCGGATATACCAAATCAGCTTCAAGAAGCCGATTCAGTATCTTGAATCAGTTCCGATATAGAGACGTAAAATCAAATTTTGCGTAAGTATAATATTCTCCCAAACCATCAATTTTCAAAATTATGAACGGAATTCTTTCTTTTTTGACGATGCGCAGCGTCATCATTTTTGGCGCTACCACCTTTTCAATTCTGATTGTGATGTTGACGCTAAATATTATTACCGTTGATGAAGTGATAGTAATTTTAAAAATGCCTCCAGAAGCAGCGAGTGCTTTCAAGCTAGTAATCTCAAGGATTCAAGAAGTTACCGGAAATTTATTAGATATAACTTCGCAACTTTTTAATAAGTTATTTAGTTGGGCTGGAGTTGACGCCGATTTAAGCAAAATCAAAATCGATGTTAATCAAGGTAGTCATGGTGTGGCTCCTCATGCTCCAGCGCCAGATCCTTCGGCCTTTGATTCAGAATAATTCTAAAAAGGAAAGGTGATCTCACTTCTCAATCTCCTCAGAATTTTTTTCCTCTTCCTCTTTTTCGCGCCGATTCTTTTATTTTCAAAAGAGCGCTTCTTTTATTTATTCCTCAAATATAGCGGCCCTTCATTCATCAAGTTGGGTCAGATTCTATCGGTTAGACAAGATTTAGTTGGAGAAAAAATTGCCACCACTCTTGCTAGTTTTTGCGATGATCTGCCGCCTTTTTCTAACAGAAAACTTAAGCGAATTTTACAGCAGGAATTCGGTCAGGCTTTTGAAAAAAACTTCACCAATTTTAATTTTACTCCCATCGCTTCAGCTTCAATAGCGCAAGTTCACAAGGCGGAATTAAAAGATGGCAAAATCGTCGCAGTAAAAATTCTACGTCCGCGCATTTCACAAATTATGCTGCGCGATATTTCTAGTCTCAAACTACTCTCCAAATTCATCGCAATTTTCTCAAAATTTTTAGCAAAAACCTTGCGCGATATTTCTTCGCTTCTCGAAGGCGTAGCAAAATATGAGCTAGATTTATTGCAAGAAGCATCAAATGCCTCAAGACTTCGCGAAGATTTAAAAGATGTAAAAGGTTTTTATGTTCCCCAGATTTTTTGGCAATTTTCCACGCCAAAAATTTTAGTGTTGGAATGGCTCGATGGCATTTCTTTTTCTAATAAAACCGCAATTCAAAATTCTTCCTTCGATAAAAAAACTATCGCGCAAAACCTTGTAATCAGCTATTTCAATCAAGTTTACGTTCACGGATTTTTCCATGCCGACATGCATCCAGGAAATTTATTTTTGCTAAAAAATGGCGATATTGGCGTAGTTGATTTCGGCATCATGGGAAAAATTGACAAAAAAACTCGCCTTGCCGTGGCAGAAATTTTAATCGGTTTTTTGAGTCGCGATTATAAAAGAGTTGCACAAATTCACCTCGATGCCGGATTGGTTTCGCCAACAACCAATATTGATGATCTAGCATTATCTTGCCGTAGAATAGGTGAAACGATTGTGGGATCCGATGTTAAGGATATCCCAGTTGCTAAGCTTCTAAGCGGCTTAATCGCCATGACACGCGAATATAAAATGGATACTCGTCCCGAACTTTTACTTTTACAAAAAACCGTACTTTTAGTCGAAGGCGTTGGAGTCCGCCTCGATCCGAATTTAAATATTTGGGATTTAGCGCGTCCGTGGATCAAGGATTGGGCAAAAAAAAATATTGGTTTTGATGCGAAAATTCGCGATGGAATTTTGGATCTTTTTGAGATGGGGCGGAAGTTTTTAAGAAGCGTTTAATTTTAGTAAGCAGTGATTAGTAAATGGGCTACTCACCATTCACTAATCACTACTTAACTATACCGAAACTGATTCAAGTTACCGAACTCAAAAATAAAGAGTCGGTATATGGGGTTCCCCACGACCGTGGGGCGCAGGCCATCCTGCGTAAAAACAAAATCAATATACCAATCGGCTTCTTGAAGCTGATTTGGTGTATTCACCAAATCTATGTTTTGCATCAAATCAAAAGCTGATTATGATCAGCAATATCAGGCCTCAATCGCTAATCCAGAAAAATTCTGGGGCGAGATTGCCGAGAATTTTTTCTGGTTTGAAAAATGGAAAAATGTCAGTAATTGTGATTTAAAAAAAGCCAGAATTTCCTGGTTTGAAGATGGCAAAACTAATCTTACTTATAATTGCTTAGATCGCCATTTGAAAGACTCGGGCGATAAGGTTGCGCTGATTTGGGAAAGCAATGATCCCACAATAAAAAGTCAAAAATTAACCTACCAAGAACTTCACCAACAAACCTGCCAATTCGCCAATTTATTGATTGCGCGCGGTATTAAAAAAGGTGATCGCGTTTGCATTTATATGCCGATGATTCCGCAAGCTTTAGTGGCGATGTTGGCTTGCGTCAGGATTGGCGCGGTTCATTGCGTAGTTTTCGCCGGATTTTCTGCTAATGCTTTAGCGCAAAGAATTGATGATTGTGGTGCGAAAATCTTGATTACTTCCGATCTACTTTTTCGCGGCGATAAAAAAATTGAACTTTTTGAAATTGCTCAAGAGGCGGTGGAGTCTTGTAGTTCGGTTGAAGAGGTGGTGGTTTTTAGTCGTAAGTCGAAAGTTGAAAGTCGTAAGTCGGTGAAGAAAGTTTTGGTTTGGCGGGAGGAAATCCAAAAATATTCCACGCAACATCAAGCAGAAAGTTTAGATGCTGAAGATCCTCTTTTTATTTTATACACTTCCGGCTCAACGGGCAAGCCTAAGGGAATCCTCCACACAACCGGCGGTTACATGGTTTATGCCGGCTATTCTTTTCAAAATGTTTTTCAATATCGTGAAAATGAAATATTCTTTTGCAGCGCCGATATTGGCTGGATAACGGGTCACAGTTATTTGGCTTATGGGCCGCTTCTCAATGGTGCGACGATTTTAATGTTTGAAGGAATTCCAACGCACCCAACGCCGGCGCGCTTTTGGGAGGTGATTGAAAAACATCGCGTTAATATTTTTTACACCGCTCCAACCGCGATTCGCGCCTTGATGCAAAAGGGCGATCAATTTGTTGAGGGTCACGATCTTTCTTCGCTTCGCGTTTTAGGAAGCGTCGGCGAACCAATAAATGAAGAGGCTTGGCAATGGTATCACGAAAAAGTTGGTCAAAAAAAATGCCCAATTGTTGACACTTGGTGGCAAACCGAAACCGGAGGAATTTTAATTTCATCACTAGCTGGCGTTCTCGATAGCAAGCCGGCTCACGCTGGTTTTCCACTGCCAGGAATTGTGCCAATTTTATTTGATGATCAGAAAAAAGAAATTTCTGAAGCGGATAAAATCGGCAATCTTTGTTTCTCGCAAGCTTGGCCGGGCATGGCGCGCAACGTGTGGAATAATGATAAAAAATTCTTCGAAACTTATTACCAGGAATTTCCGAATTATTATTTTGCCGGCGATGGAGCATTGAAAACAGCGAGCGGAATCTATCGCATCATTGGTCGCACAGATGATGTAATTAAAGTTTCCGGACATCGACTTGGCACCGCAGAAATCGAAAATGCCATTAATTCGCATGAAGCAGTTTTCGAATCAGCAGTGATTGGCGTGCCACATAAAATCAAAGGCGAGGTGATTTATGCTTTTGTGATCGCAAAATCATCATCACAAAATCTCGAACAGGAAATCTCAAAATTAGTTGAAAAAGAAATCGGCGCCATCGCGCGACCAGAAAAAATTTTTGTTGTAAATGATTTGCCAAAAACACGCTCTGGAAAAATTATGCGCCGCATCCTAAAAAAAATTATCGCCAAAGAAACTGACTTTGGCGACACTTCAACTCTGGTTAATCCTGAAACAATCGAACAATTACAAAAATTATGAATGTAACCTTAATGCGCGCCAAAATTCATCGCGCCACCGTCACCAAAGCTGATTTGCATTATGAAGGTTCGATCTCGGTTGATAGCAATTTGCTTAAAGAATCTGGAATTTTGGTGAATGAAAAAGTTGACGTTTTGAATATTAATAATGGTGAGCGCTTTACAACTTATGCAATTTCAGCGCCCGCGGGATCTAAGGCGATTCAGGTTAATGGTGCTGCTGCAAGAAAAGTTCATGTCGGCGATTTTATAATCATTATTGCTTACGGTTCACTAACTTTAGAAGAAGCCAAAACCTTCGTTCCAAAAGTGGTTTTGCTCGATGAGAAAAACTGCGTAAAAGCCTAGTTAGGCTGGCAGCTTGCATTTAAAATTTGGCTCCATAACTTGCGCCGCCCTTCATTTAGGTTTTAAGAAAATATCCAAACAATTAGTTTTATGAAAAGAACTTGGCAGCCAAGCAAATTGGTGCGTAAAAGAAGACATGGTTTTCGCTCAAGAATGGCAACAGTTGGTGGTCGTTTGATTCTTGCTCGTCGTCGCGCTAAAGGTCGTACTTCTCTAAGCGTTTAACTATTTTTTGAGCCAAATTGTTTTTTACAATTGGCTCAAATTTTTGTGCCACGCAATCAGAAAATAAAGTGGTAAGATGTTAAAAATCCTTCCAATAAAAAAATCTGCAGAATTCCAAAAAATCGGTAAGAAAAACCAGAAGTTTTATTCACATACCATCACTCTGCTTTCAAATCAAACTCCGCAAAATTATTTCCAAGATTTAACCAAAAATCAGCTGGCGAAAGATTTTTGTCGCGTGGGTTACACCGTTGCTAAAACCGTTAGCAAATCAGCAGTGGTACGCAATTTAGCCAAAAGAAGATTGCGTGAAATTTTTAGAAAAATCGCGCCGCTTCACGCTAGAAATCATCATGATTATGTGATCATCGCGCGCAAAGAAATTGCCCTTGTTGACTTCCAAAAAATTTCCGGTGATTTGAAATTTTGCCTAACAAAAATTCACAACAATGTCGCAAAAAACACCGCAAAATAACAGTAAAATTCCCTATTTTTTCTTCGCTTTTTTTGCGGTTATTGTCGCGGTTAATGTTTTTTATATTTATATCTCGCAGAAGAGCTGGCGCGGCGTGGTGACGCAAGATTCTTATCAAAAAGGTATTAATTATAATGAAGTAATTTTGCAGGCAAAACAGCAGAAAAAAATGGCGTGGAAAGTGGTGACAAAATATCAGAGGCTCGATGAAAAAAATGGTGAGTTTGGTGTAAAATTATCCGATAAAAATTCCGCTCCAATTAATGACGCTAATATTCGCGCTAATTTTAGGCGACCGACGCAAGATGGTTTTGATTTCAATGCGCCACTGGTTTTTTTTAATGGTTCCTACCGAGCAAAAGTTTCTTTTCCGCTAAAAGGTCAGTGGGATGTAGAGCTAGTGATTTCAAGGGGAGAAGAAGTATTTCAAGAAGTTAAGCGCTATATTATCCAATGATAAAATCTTGCTTACATTGTGGTGAGGATACGAAAAATTTAGTGGAAGATTTTTGCTGTCTTGGTTGCGCCGCGGCTTACAAAATTATCGGCGGGCTCGGTTTAGAAAATTACTACAAGCTGCGCCAAATAAATCAAAATGAGCGAAAAATTAAGCCAGAAATTTCTGAAGAAATTGATATTTCCGAATTTATAATTCCTCAAAAAGATGGTACAAATTCTATTTCCTTGATGGTGCAAGGATTACATTGTGCAGCTTGCATTTGGTTGATCGAGAGCATTTTAAAAAAACAAAAAAATGTTGTTAAGGCGCGGATAAATCTTTCGCAGAAAACTTTATTTTTAAGCTGGGATGGCGAGGTAAAATATGGCAATGATTTGGTTCACATCATCCATGAAGTTGGTTATAAATTACTGCCCTTCGATGCTGAAATTTTACAAATCACTGAAAAAAAATATAATGACTCAATACTGCGAGCACTTGCGGTTGCTGGTTTTGGAGCGGGTAACCTCATGTTGCTTTCGGTTTGCTTGTGGTTTTCTGATAGCAGCGAAATGGGTGATGCCACCAGAAATTTGCTGCAATTTTTTTCAGCTTTAATCGCGCTACCAGTTATAATTTTTGCCGCACGACCATTTTTTTCATCGGCTTGGAAGTCAACAAAAGCGGGCTATCCCAACATGGATCTGGCAATTTCAATCGCCATTTTTCTCGCCTGTCTGGTGAGTATGTTGGAAATGTTTCGCGCTGCAAAACATGTTTATTTTGATTCAGCGGTGATGCTGATTTTCTTTTTGCTGATCGGCCGTTATCTCGATTTGCGTGCACGTAAAAAAGCCTTCTCAGTTGCTACGGAATTCAGTTTACTCTCCGCAAGTTTTGGTCGGGTTGAAGAAAATGGCCGGATCAAAATTTTGCCGCCCAAACAATTAAAAACTGGCATGATTTTAATTCTTGCCGCAGGAGAAAAAATTGCTGCCGATGGAATTATCATTGATGGCGAAAGTGAAATTAACACCGCAACCATCACCGGTGAAAGCTTGCCTCGCCTAGTTAGAATCGGTGCCGAAGTTTTTGCGGGCATGATAAATCTTTCCGCGCCACTAAAAATACGGATTACAAAATCGGCAGAAAATAGTTTGTTAAGCGAGATCGTAAAAATCAGTTCGGAAGTGGAATTGAAGAAAAATCACTACATCCGCATGGCCGATAAATTAGCAAAATTTTATACTCCAGCAGTTCATTTACTTGCCTTCATCACTTTCTGTTTTTGGTTTAAATCGGGCTGGGAATTAGCTTTGATGAATGCTACCGCAGTTTTGATTATAACCTGTCCATGTGCTCTGGCATTGGCGGTGCCAATTGTGCAAACTATTGCAATTTCTAAATTATTGCAGCGCGGAATTTTGGTAAAATCTGGTGAGGCTTTAGAAAAATTACTCACGGCACAAGCGATAGTTTTCGACAAAACTGGCAGCGTGACAATTGGTTTACCGCGCTTACTCGACATCGAATTTATTTCCGGGGAAAAAATTTCTGCTGAACAGAAAAAAAATTATTTGATGCTCGCCGCGTCACTTGCAAAAAATAGTAAACATCCAATTTCACAGGCAATCTCTGCTGCTTATGATGGAAAGTTAGAAGAGCTATCGGTTCAGGAAAATCAAGGATTGGGACTAGTTTCTGCTTTTCAAAATCAAATAATAAAATTAGGCCGAAGAGAATTTTGCGAGATAATGCTTCGACAAACTCAGCAGGAGAATTCCACAGTCACCATGGGCTTGTCGAAGGGTGATTTGCGATTAAAATGCTTCATGAAATTTGGTAATGATGAGCTAGTTTTTTTCTTTGAAGATGAAATTAAATCGGATGCAAAATCAGTAATATCAAAACTAAAACAGTTAGGAAAAAGAGTAATTTTACTTTCGGGAGATAGTGAAAATCTGGTAAAAAATGTTGCCGATGAATTGGGAATTTCAGAATTTTATTTCGCACAAACTCCGCTTTCAAAAATGAAATTTCTCGAAAAATTAAAAGCAGAAAAATATAAAATAATTATGGTAGGTGATGGCTTAAATGACGCGCCATCTCTAGCTTTAGCCGATGTTTCAATTTCTTTTTCTAGGGCTTCCGACATCGCACAAAATATTGCCGACATCGTGATTCAAGGTGAAAAATTATCGCCAATAATCACGCTAATAAATTCCACCAAAAAAGCATTGTCACTGATGAAAGAAAATCTGCTCATCGCTCTGATTTATAATTTAATCGCCTTGCCTTTCGCAGTTTCTGGATATGTCGTTCCGCTGATCGCAGCTCTTGCAATGTCTTCCTCTTCCTTGTTAGTTTTATTCAATTCTTTGCGAATGAATAAAGGGCATCTCGAAAAATCCTAATTTTTAGAGGCGCCCCACAAGTAAAAAATTCTTAATTTGATCCCATGTCTGTTTTGCTTTTTCTAATCCCAATCACTCTAGCTTTAGGCTTAATAGGCTTGTGCTGTTTTTTATGGACGCTGAAAACTAAACAATATGATGATATGCAAGGTGCGGCAAATAGGATTTTATTTGATGATGATGCGGAAAAAAAATAGTAAAGGGCATCTCTAAAAATTAGGATTTTTCGAGGCGCCCTAAATTATCTATTTGTCTTTTTGCTTATGATTTATAGTTTTCCTCACACCTTGCTTGGCCAAACAATCATCATAAAAATGAAAAATTTCAGAATTTTTGCAAAATTTTTAAGTATGATTTTGCTATTATTTTTTTCTGCTTGCCTTGCAAAAGAAGAGCAAACACAAGTTAGAATTGTTGATCTACAAGGACGAGTAAAGCCAGTTAAAACAAGGCTTCCGGAGCTCAATGCTCAAGCGCTCGCCTCACAAGGATTTTCAACTGGAACGCGTGATATAAATCAGCCAGTACAAAATGTCGGTTACCGTTACTCGCCAAATAAAGACGCTACTACTGGTGATTTTGGCGCCGCTTCTTCGCGAGCGATGAAACAAACTTTACAACCTTCCACAACTAGAGATTCCAACAAAGAAACTGCCGATTTTGCTGGAGAAGAAAATCCTATGGTCGCAACAAATGCTGGGTCTGGGACTAGGGGCGAAGTGGTTCAATATGATTTATCCGAAGCTAAAATTGAGGCTGATGAACCGATGGCCGTAATGGCTTCGCCGGCAAAAAAATCATCTAAAAAATCTGCTAAAAAAATTGCTAAAGCAGAAGTTGTTACGCAAGAAACTTCAAAATTTGGTAAGAACTTTTTTGCACAAGTTGGATCTTTTTCAAGCAAGGCAAATGCTGATGCAACTCTCGCTAAAATGAAAAAATTTCATTCGGGAAAAGTTGAAGTTTCTGAAGGAGAAAGCGTGGTTTATCGTGTCTGGCTTGGTCCAATTACTAGTCGCAAACAAGCCAATTTGCTGATAAAAAAAATCAAAGATTCTGGCAGTGATGCCGTTTTAGTGAGAGGTAGATAGTGATTTTATTCGCTAGAATTTTTATAGCTTTATCTTTCCTTCTCCTTGCCTTTTCTTGCTCGAAGCCGAATTTTAACCAAACCAATGATGATTTTAATAAAAAATACAGCCAGCAAATTGAGAGAATAAAAATAGCAAGAACCCCCGCTCAAAAAGATGATCCCAAACAAATAACATTCTCTATCGCGCCAACCCCTGAGCAAGTTGCCATCGATACTGCCAATGATTATTACCCCTATGCCAACATAGCAAAATTTGGTGAAAAATTGCCACAAAATTATTTGCCCAATGCGGAATTTTATGATCAGGCAAAAAGCAAGGCTGCCGACACTTCCATGTCGCCAAATATTTTTGATCTCACTTATAACACGGCTTTATATCCGCCATTCCGTAGAATCGGCGCTGAATTTGATATGATCAGAATTCCTCAACATGATGCTTATGGAGTGAAAACTGCGATGTCGGATAAAACCTATCTGCTGCCCGGAAGTCTTGCTGTACAACGCGCAATTGACTTAATCGAAAATGAAAAAACTTCTCAAGATAATGAGATTAGTGCAATTTTAGTGGCAGAAAAAAAGCAAATTGCACGCAAAAGAAAAGCGCTTAAAATGCTGGGAGAAGAGGATAGCGTTGAATTGGTAGCGCTTGATGAAGATGAGGTGGGGGAAAAATCAGATCGCGAATCCGTGGCAACAAAGCCAAACCCAGAAAAAATACAACAGGCCTCAAATAACGCCAATTCTGGCTTTAGCATCAAAACAGTAAAAAATTAATTACATGGCTAAGGTTACAATATTTCTAGCGAGTCTGCTTTTATTTTTTACGATTGAAGTGAAAGCAGAAAATTTACCCAAAGAAATACAAGAGGCGCAGTTTTATTTTTTGATTGATGCTGATACCAAAGAAGTTCTGCTGTCTAAAAATGCCGATGTCAGAATTGCGCCATCCTCAATGACAAAAATAATGACGGCCTATGTAGTATTTGATCAGGTGCAAAAGGGCAATGTCAGTCTTAACAATCAATGCTTAATCGGAAAAGATGCCTGGCACAAATCAGGCTCGAGCATGTTTTTGAATTATGGCGATGTAGTAACCATCGATGATTTACTTAAAGGTTTACTAGCTGTTTCCGGCAATGATGCCGCAGTTGCTTTAGCTGAATCAGTCGGTAAGGGTTCTGAAAATTTTGTGACTTTGATGAATTTAAAAGCAAAGGAAATAGGTTTAAGAAATAGTCGTTTTAAAAATCCGCATGGCTTAAATGAAGATGGACATCACATGAGTTTGCGCGATTTAGCAACGCTGGCGATCCGCTCTAATGAAGACTTCCCACAATATTCTCATTATTTTGGAATTCCGGAATTTACTTATCGCAACATCAAGCAACAAAATCGCAATCCATTAATTCGCGAACATTACGATGGCACGGTAGGTGGAAAAACTGGTTACACTAGCGATGGTGGATATGGGGTGATTGGAATTGTAAGACGCGATCATCGTCGCTTGATTGCAGTGGTAAATAAAGCAAAAACTCCCAATCAGAGAAGGGCAATTTTAACTCATTTGCTGGATTACGGTTTTGATAGTTACAAAAAATTAGTTGTTTTCGAGAAAGATCAAGAGGTGGCAAATCTTTCAGTATGGCTAGGAAATGGAGATCAGGTTCCAGTCGCAACTAATGAAAAAATTGCCTTCAATATTCCGCGTGACAAGCCGCTTTCTGACGTCAAAGTCAGCGTGAAATATAGGGGCCCGATATATGCGCCCATTGCGAAAGGGGTGAAGATTGCCACTTTGGTCATTGAGGTTAAAGGCTATAAAAATTTTGAATATTCACTTTTTGCCACAAAAAAAATTGATAAGATTGGCGATTTACAAAAAATCAAGCGAGTCTTGGAATATAAATTTCACAATTTCTTAAACAAAAATTTTAACTAATATGGACATGAAAGCTCTGATGCGCCAAGCGCAAGAAATGCAAAAAAAAATGCAAAAAGTGCAAGATGATTTAGCCAATAATGAATATCAAGGCTCTGCCGGCGGCGGCATGGTTAAGGCTACTATTACTGGCGGCGGAGTAGCAAAAAAAATTTTCATCGATGATTCTTTAATCAATAAGGATGAGAAAGAAATTCTCGAAGATTTATTGATTGCAGCTTTCAATGATGCCAAGAAAAAATCCGATGATGGTTCAAGTGAGGCGCTGCGTTCTGCAACTAGCGGGATTCCACTTCCACCCGGACTTAAATTCTAACCATGAAAGTCAAACTTTGTGGCTTTAGCGAAGAGTCATCATTGCAAGTTGCAGTCGCAGAAAAATGTGATTTTCTTGGTTTTGTTTTTGTTGAGAAATCACCGCGTTTTATTAGTCCAAAAAAAGCTGCTGCTATTGCAACCAAAGTGCCCACAAACATTGCTAGAGTTGCAGTGGTGGTTGATGCAGATTTCGATTTTATTTCTGAAATTGTTAAAGAATTTTCTCCAGATTTTTTTCAATTTCATGGTAGCGAAACTGTCGATTTTTTAGAAAAATTTCACCAAAAATTTCCTAAAATAAAAATTATAAAGGCTTTTAGAATTCATGATTCTAGCGACCTTAAAGCTGCTCATGATTTTGAAAATATCGCCGATTTATTTTTGTTTGATGGAAAAGACGCCGGCAGCGGAAAAAAATTTGATTGGAAAATTTTACAAAATTTTTCTGCAAAAAAAGATTGGTTTTTATCAGGCGGATTAAATATCGAAAATATCGATGAAGCCTTGAAAACAAGTGGAGCAAGAATGATCGATCTTTCTTCGGGAATCGAAAAAATCCGCGGTGAAAAATCACCGCAATTGATCAAGGAATTTATAAAAAAAATTAATAAGCTCTCCTTAAGGGGTCAGGCCCCTTAAAGTCGATAAGGGGTCAGACCCCTTGGAGAATTGCCGAATTCTGGTTAAAAATATGACCATCAAAACTAAAAATTATGTTACTTAAAGTTAGAAATTTTTTACTCGGAAAGCCGCGCGATCCTTTTGATAAGGAAACCAGAAAAAACATTTCATTGGCGGCATTTCTTGCGTGGGTTGGCCTTGGTGCAGATGGAATTTCATCTTCATGTTACGGTCCAGAAGAAGGCTTTCTTGCGCTGGGATCTCATGGTTCACTGGCGATTTATTTAGCACTCGCAACCGCTCTAACGATTTTCATTATTGCCTATGCTTACATTCAAGTAATCGAACTTTTTCCTAATGGCGGTGGGGGTTATCGCGTTGCAACTAGATTGCTAGGAAGACACGCCGGCCTTGTTTCCGGCGCTGCTTTGATTATTGATTATGTGCTGACTATTTCGATTTCTATCGCCAGCGGTATCGATGCAATTTTTAGTTTTTTGCCGACAGATTGGCAGCAGGCGAAATTGGTAATAGCGATTATTTTGGTGTTGATTTTAGCTTTACTAAATTTGCGGGGCATGAAGGAATCGATCAAATTTTTATTACCAATTTTTCTTGGTTTTATTGTCACGCATTTAGCTTTAATTATTTATGGCATTGGAGCTCATCGCTACGGTTTATCTGAGTTGATTCCGCAGGCGGTTAGCGAAACTAACGAAATGAGTTCAGCGCTTGGTTGGGTGTTTGTAATGTCACTTTTTCTAAAAGCCTTTTCGATGGGAGCGGGTACGTTCACCGGTCTTGAAGCAGTTTCAAATAATGTAAATACGCTTTCTGAGCCGCGAGTTCGCACCGCTAAAATTACAATGTTTCTAGTAGCGATCTCTCTTGCCTTCACGGCCGGCGGCATAATTTTACTTTATTTATTGTGGGGCGTTTCTCACGTTGATGGCCAAACTCTCAATGCCACAACTTTTTACATCATCACTGAAACTTGGAATTATCGCGATGTGGAAATTGGCAGATTCATCGTGCCAGTAATTTTATTATTTGAAGCTGGATTACTGCTAGTTGCCGCCAATACCGGCTTCCTCGCTGGTCCAAGCGTTATCGCCAACATGGCAACAGATGAGTGGATGCCAAAATCTTTCAGCTCTCTCTCCAGTAGATTAGTAGTTAAAAATGGCGTGCTCTTCATGGCATTTGCCGCGATCATCACTTTGATTATCACCGGCGGTTCCGTGCATATTTTGGTGGTACTTTATTCGATTAACGTATTCATCACTTTTTCGATGTCGCTCTTAGGGCTAAGCATTTACTGGTTCCGTAACCGCAAAAGAAAAGCAGATTGGAAAAGAAAATTGCTCATTTCTGGAGTGGGATTGGTGGTGTGTTCCGGAATTTTAATCATCACGATTTTCGAAAAATTCTACGAAGGCGGTTGGATCACGTTGCTAATCACTTCAATTTTTGTAGCGATCGGATTGGTGATAAAAAATATTTACAACAAGTTCAGATTGCGCTTGATGCAGAAGGAAGCCGAATTTTATCAATATGGCATTGTTTCAGAAATTGATCCAACTGACGAGATCGATAAAAGCGCACCAACCGCAGTAATTATCGTCGATCAAACTTTTGGTAGCGGCATGAATTGCTTGCTTGAAATCAAAAAGATTTTCCCGGGAATTTTCAAAAATTTTATTTTTGTGACGGTAGGAGAAGTTGATTCCAATACTTTCCGCGAAGAAAAAAAATGGCGTGAAATGCGCAACAAAACCAAAAGCATTTTGCGTAAATATAAAAACTACTGCAATGCCAATGGACGCTTCGCCAAGGCCTATGTGGGATATGACACCGACATCATCGAAAAACTTTCTCAGCTTACAGAAAGGGTGGCGAAAGATTATTCCAATATCGTGTTTTTTGGCACCAAATTTATTTTCGATAATGAAAATATTTTTACCCAAATCCTCTTTAACCACGTGTCATACATTATGCAACGCCGCCTCCATGGACGCGGTTTAAACATGGTGATCTTACCGATGAAAATCTAAACCCTCTTTGAAAAAGAGGGTGGCTTGAGCGTAGCGAAAGACGGATCTGGGTTAAACCCAGATCCGTCATTAGAAATTTACATAATTCGCCTTAGCCAAGAAAATACGCGGTTGAATCAGAATTTTTTAGTGCGCACTTATCAAGTGATAAGCTTACGCCTAAAAAATCCCGCTTCGCCCTTTATTTTCTTGGCTAAGCC
>CAMCMF010000018.1 GCA_945875865.1 Rhizobium sp. Q54 | reverse complement strand
GGCTTAGCCAAGAAAATAAAGGGCGAAGCGGGATTTTTTAGGCGTAAGCTTATCACTTGATAAGTGCGCACTAAAAAATTCTGATTCAACCGCGTATTTTCTTGGCTAAGGCGAATTATGTAAATTTCTAATGACGGATCTGGGTTCAAGATACCGAACTCAAAAATAAAGAGTCGGCCAACCACAAGTTGACAGTTAGTTTTGCGTCCCTACCTTGCGCGCCCTTCCTTTTTAGCCAAACTTTTTTTCCAAATAAAATGACTGAATTTCGTAGCGTCGCTATTATTGCGCACGTTGACCATGGCAAGACTACATTGATTGACGCCATGCTACACCAAAGCGGAACTTTTCGCGCTAACCAACAAGTTGAAGTTCGCGTGATGGATTCCAATGATTTGGAAAAAGAACGTGGAATTACGATTCTCGCAAAATGCACTTCCTTGATGTGGAAAGGCAATAAAATCAACGTAATTGACACTCCAGGACACGCCGATTTCGGTGGTGAAGTTGAGCGCGTACTTTCAATGACTGACAGTACTTTGCTTTTGGTTGACTCTGCTGAAGGTGTAATGCCACAAACTAAATTCGTGCTTTCGAAAGCCTTGGCTCTTGGCCTTAAACCTATCGTGATCATCAATAAAATCGATCGTTCTGACGCTCGTCCTGATGAAGTTTTGAATGAAATTTTTGATCTATTTGTTTCGCTAAATGCCAATGAACAACAACTTGATTTCCCAGTTCTTTACGCGGTAGGCCGCGATGGTTGGTGCGTTACTGACATGGAAAAAGATGAGCGCAAAGATTTATCGCCACTTTTCGATTTGATAGTTTCGCACGTTACTCCACCGAAGCTTGATACTGAAGGTCCCTTCATGATGTTAGCGACTTTGCTTGATCGTAGCCCTTATTTTGGCCGCATGTTGACTGGTCGTATCTATTCTGGTCGCGCAAAAAATTTAATGAGCTTCAAAGCCATTAATTTAAAAGGCGAAATTGTTGAGCAAGGTCGCTTGACTAAACTTCACGTTTTCCGCGGTGTCGAAAAAATTCCGGTCGAAGAAGCTGAAGCTGGCGATATCGTTTCAATTGCAGGCTTGGAAAAAGCTTCCGTTGCCGATACGCTTTGTGATTTGTCGGTTTTACATCCAATTAAATCAACTCCGATTGATCCACCAACAATGGCGATCACGATTGGTGTTAATGATTCACCTCTTGCTGGCTTAGAAGGAACAAAAGTTACATCACGTATGATTCGCGATCGTTTATTCGCTGAAGATGAAACTAACGTCGCAATTAAAGTTAAAGAATCTGACGCTAAAGACGCTTTTGAAGTGGGGGGACGCGGAGAATTGCAACTTGGTGTTTTGATCGAAAATATGCGTCGTGAAGGCTTCGAGCTTTCAGTTTCAAGACCGCGAGTGCTTTTCAAAAAAGATACTAACGGCGATATTTTAGAGCCAGTTGAAGAAGTTGTGGTTGACGTTGATGATAATTTCAGCGGCGTAGTTGTTGATAAACTTTCACAACGCAAAGGTGAAATGATCGAAATGAAGCCATCGACAGGCGGGAAAACCAGATTGGTATTTTACGTTCCTTCACGTGGCTTGATCGGCTATCAAAGTGAATTCTTAACTGACACAAAAGGTTCCGGCGTTTTGAATAGAATTTTCCATAATTATGCTCCATACAAAGGTGAAATCGGTCACAAAAAAAATGGCGCTTTGATTGCAACTGAGGCTGGCGAAGCAGTAGCTTATGCTTTGTGGAACTTGCAAGATCGCGGCACCATGTTCATCGATCCTCAACAAAAAGTTTACTCGGGAATGGTGATTGGCGAAAATTCCAAACAAGGCGACTTGGAGGTTAACGTCTTAAAAGGAAAACAACTTACCAACGTTCGTGCTTCTGGCGCTGACGAAGCTGTTCGCTTGACTCCACCAAGAAGATTAACCCTTGAGGACATGATCACTTATGTTGGCGAGGATGAGTTAGTTGAAGTTACTCCAAAATCATTACGCTTACGTAAAAAATTCTTAGACGGCAATGAGCGCAAACGTTTAGGCCGCAGCAAAGAAGCTAAATTCGATTTCGTTACTCAAGAATAAAAAGAGGTCAGACCCCTTAAAGAATAATAAGGGGTCTGACCCCTTATTCCAAAAAAACATGCGCCCATCAAATAGAGCTCCCGACCAACTTCGTGAAGTTACAATTGAAACCAATGTCAATGCTTACGCCGAAGGTTCGTGCCTAGTAAAATTCGGCAATACTCACGTGCTTTGCACCGCAACCGTTGAAGATAAAGTTCCACCATTTTTGCGAAATAAGGGCACAGGTTGGATCACTGCCGAATACAACATGCTAGCGCGCTCAACTCACACTAGAAACAGTCGCGATCCCATGAAACCAAATGGTCGCAATATCGAAATCCAAAGATTAATCGGCCGCTCTTTGCGCTCGGTAATTGATGTAAAAAAATTAGGCGAGAGACAAATAATTATTGATTGCGATGTAATCCAAGCTGACGGCGGAACGCGCTGCGCTTCAATCACTGGCGGATATGTTGCACTAGCAATCGCGGTGAAAAAAATTCTCGGACAAAATATAATTCGTGTAAATCCCTTGATTGGCGCGGTTTGCGCAGTTTCTTGTGGAATTTTTAATGGCAACGTAATCGCAGATTTGGATTATTTGGAAGACAGTAAATGCGAAGTTGATTGCAATTTTGTTCTCAACGAAAAATTTGATTTAATCGAGATCCAAGGCACAGCTGAGAACGGCTCAATGAGTTTCGCGCAAGTTGAAAAAATGTACCAATTCGCCAAAAAAGCTGCGGAAGAAATTTTTGAAATTCAGAAGAAGGCGATTGGATAATGAAGGATGGACAATTTAGTCAAAAAAAATCTCACACATTTAACAAAATCAGAACTCGAAGCAGAGCTACTCAATCTAGGCGAGAAGGCATTTCGTGCCAAACAAATTTGGAATTGGATTTATGCGCGTGGTGTAAAATCTTTTGAGGAGATGACGAATATTTCTAAAGAAACTCGCGCGGTTTTAGAGGAGAATTTTTCATTAACCCGTCCCGAAATTTCTAAAGATTTAATTTCATTTGATGGCACTAGAAAATGGCTGACAAAATTTCCTGATGGTCGTGAAGTTGAAGTAGTTTTTATTCCGGAAGAAACTCGCGGCACGCTCTGCATCTCGTCACAAGTCGGTTGCACTTTGGCTTGTAAATTCTGTCACACCGGCACGCAAACTTTGGTGCGCAATTTAGAATTTCACGAAATCGTCGCACAAATTTTAGTCGCTAAGGATTTAATTGCCGATTGGAAAAGTCCGATTCGCAAACTCACCAACATCGTATTCATGGGGATGGGCGAACCTTTTTTCAATTATGAAAATGTTGCGAAATCGGTGAAAATTTTAAATGATGCCGAAGGTTTAGGATTTTCTTCGCGCCGCATTACCATCTCAACTTCTGGTTTAGTTCCAGAAATTTTACGCTGCGCTGATGAGTTAAAAACCAATTTAGCAATCTCGCTTCACGCCACGAATGACGCACTTCGAACTGACATCATGGCGATCAATAAAAGATACCCGCTGAAAGATTTGCTCTCGGCTTGTAAAGTTTACAATCAAAAAAATCCCAACGAAAAAATCACTTTTGAATATGTGATGCTGAAAGGAAAAAATGATCAGGAAGAACATGCGCGCGAATTGATAAATCTGATCAAAAAATTTAATCTCAACGTAAAAATAAATCTGATTCCATTTAACCCGTGGAATGGCTGCGAATATGATCGCACCGCTTCAGAACAAATTCAGCTATTTCAAAAAATTTTAAAAGATGCCGACCTAATTTCACCAATTCGTAAAACCCGCGGCGATGATGTGATGGCTGCTTGTGGTCAGTTGAAATCGGATTCGGAAAGAGAAAAAAGAGTAAAGCCCTCTTTGTAAAAGAGTGCGGCTCAATTGCGAAGCAATTGGAGTCAGGTGATTTGTTTAACTAGTTTCTGGATCCCTGCCTGCGCGGGGATGACAGATTTGTTTAACTAGTTAAACAAATCTGTCACCTTCTTAAAAAAACTTTCTGATTTTGGATTGCTTGATTTATTGCTCATCAACTTATCCAGCTTCATCAAAAGCTCACGCTCTTCGTTTGAAAGTTTCACTGGTGTTTCGATATTAATTTTAACATACATATCACCCCTACGGCCCCCTGAGTTTATAACCGACATGCCTTTTGATTTTAAACGTAAAACATCAGAACTTTGCGAACCTTCGGGAATTTTTAAATTAGCTTTTGTACCATCAATTGTTGGAATTTCAATCACACCACCAAGTGCCGCAACTGTGAATTTCAGCGGCATTTCAAATTGAATATCATCGCCTTTGCGCGTGAAAAATTGGTGTTTACGAATTGAGATATAAACATATAAATCTCCCGCCGCGCCACCTCTTGCGCCAGCTTCACCTTCTCCGGTGAGGCGAATACGATTTCCTTCTTCAACACCTGCAGGAATTTTTACTGACAAGGTTTTTTCCTTATTGACTCGACCTTGTCCGCCGCAAGATTTACAAGGATTCTTGATGATCTGACCAGCTCCAGCGCAAGTCGAGCAAGTGCGCTCAACAATAAAAAATCCTTGCTGCGCCCGCACTTTTCCAGCGCCACGACAAGTTGGACAATCTGTTGGTCTATCGCCATTTTGTCCACCAGATCCGTAGCAGATTTCACAAGTTGAAGGAATGGTGAAAGAAATTTTTTCAGCAACGCCGCGAAAAGCTTCTTCGAGAGAAATTTCTAAATTGTAACGCACATCAGAACCGTGTTGTGCCGAACTACGTTTTTTAGTTTGTCTGTTTTGCGCACCGCCAAAATCACTAAAAATATCGGAAAAATTGCTGAAAATATCGTTGAAATCAAAACCGTCAGAACCTTGTCCTTGCCCCTGTGAAGCACCACCGCGCCCTCCTCCTTGACCAAAAGCTTGATGACCATATTGATTATAAGCAGCTTTTTTCTGATCATCTTTTAAAACTTCGTAAGCCTCGGTTGCTTCTTTGAATTTTGCCTCAGCTTCTTTATTTCCAGGATTGCGATCGGGATGAAATTGCATCGCCGATTTGCGGTAAGATTTTTTGATTTCGTCAGCAGAGGCGTTTTTTGTAACACCAAGAATTTCGTAATAATCGCGTTTGCTCATGGAAGAATTTAAAAATTGGAAAGGCGTTTAACCCAGATCCGTCATTAGAAATTCATCTACTTTGCCTAAAACTTGAAACTGCGCGGTTGAAACAATGTTTTTAAATCCGCACTTACTCTGAGTAAGCTTACGTTTTAAAAACATTATTTCGCCCTTCATTTTCAAGTTTTAGGCAAAGTATCCTGAATTTCTAATAACGGATCTGGGTTTAAATAAGTTGATAAATGACTTTTACAAGCTGCGGTTTTTCAACCATTTAATGAATTTTAAAAATGCCTCACCGCGATGAGAAATTTTATCTTTTTCATCAGCATCAATTTCGCCAAAAGTTTTTTCTATTCCATCTTTTATAAAAATCGGATCATAGCCGAAGCCTTTATTTCCACGAGGTGGAAAACTTAAATTTCCATCAACTCTTCCTTCAAATGAAATAGAAAAATCTGTTTGCGGATCAAAAATTGTTAAATTGCAGATGAAATAAGCGCGAGAATTTTTGTTAATTTTTTGGGCAATTTTTTCAAAAGCTGCGGGGAAATTTTTCTCATTTTTTTCATCCAAAGCAAATCTTGCCGAATGAATTCCTGGCTCACCATTCATGGCCTCAACACATAATCCCGAATCATCAGCTAAAGCAATTAATCCAGTTTTTTTGGCGTAATATTTTGCTTTGATGAGAGAATTTTCGGCAAAGGTTTTTCCACTTTCTTCCGGCTCGGTAAGATCAAATTTAAAAGTGGGAACAGCTTCGATTTTAAAAGGCGCCAACAATGAGGAAATTTCTAAAAATTTGCCCTTGTTATTGGTGGCGATTAAGAGGCGTGAGGGGTAAGTCATAAGGCGTAAGTCGTAGTCGTAATTTTATTACAACTACGACTTAATTTATGAAAACTAAGCAGTAGGAGCTTCTTCAGCTTTTACTTCAGCAGCGGCTACAGCTGCTTCAGCAGCGGCTACGGCAGCAGCAGCGGCGGCAACAGCTTCTTTTTCTTTAGCTAGTTTTCCGGCAGCTTTTTTCTTTAAGTTTGAACCTTTAGCTTTTGGCTTGAAGTCTGGCTGATATTTTTCTGCACCCTTAACGCCAAGAGCGATCAAGAATTTTGCAACTTTTTCAGTTGGTTGTGCGCCAACAGAAAGCCAATGTTCAATACGTTCTTTGTTAATTGTAACACGCTTTTCATCAGCCTCATCAGCCAATGGATTGTATGTTCCAAGCTTTTCAAGAAATTTTGAATCTCTAGGAGATGTGCTGTTAGTAGCTAGAATGCGATAGAACGGAACATTTTTTCTTCCACCACGGGAAAGACGAATTTTAATCATTTTTTAACTGTTTGATAATTACTGACGGTTGAGGAGCGGCGCATTTTGATGATCTGTAGAAAAATGCAACTTCTATTTGAACGATGATTTAGGGCGCTGTCACAAATCAAACTTTCAACCCAGATCCGTCATTAGAAATTCAGGATACTTTGGCTAAAGCTTGAAAATGAAGGGCGAAACAATGTTTTTAAAACGTAAGCTTACTCAGCGTAAGTGCGGATTTAAAAACATTGTTTCAACCGCGCAGTTTCAAGTTTTGGGCAAAGTAGGCGAATTTCTAATGACGGATCTGGGTTAAATCAAAAGTTTGATTTACGACGGCGCCCTAGAGAATCTACTCATGCAGCTAGTTCATTACTACATTTGTTAAGAGTGGGCGATGATCTAGCAATTGGATTAGTTAGATAAAAATCAAAGTCTTTTACAGAAATTTTGACTGCAGAAAAATCAGTTTTTGCTTCGTCAGATTTTTTCCAATTAGCTTTAGAAATTTTTTCTAGGTGAGAAAAAATCGGGTTAAATGCCGCCAATGATTTTCTAGCTTCGTGAAGATTTTTAAATCCAAGATCAATGCCGAATTTTTTTGCTAATTCGATGATGATTTGCAAATCTTCCTGCGCCGATCCTGGCGCAAAAACTGCTAATTTTGTACTTTGCGGACGTCCTTCAAGATTGACATAAATCGCATTTTTTTCGCTGTAAGCTGCTGCCGGTAAAATTACATCAGCGATGTGTGCGGCTTTGTCGCCGTGGGTTCCGATGTAAATCACGAAGCAATTTTTTAATTTTTCGAAATCGATTTCATCATCAACAGAGTGCAGGATTACGACTTTTATTTCGCTGCTTTGTAAAATTTCAGAAACGCTGTGAGAATTGGTAAATCCTACTTCCAAACCATTTAACAATCCTGTCGATTTAGATAAAAAGTTAAAGCCATTCCAATCGTCGCGAATCATGTTAAATTTTTCGGCGATTTTTTTACTTAAGCTAAGAAGCATTGCGCCATCTGCACTTGCGACCATATCATGACCCAAAATCAAAATTGGATTTTTAGCATTTTTTAGCACTTCACAAAATTTATGATTGTCTTCCGCGATCGATTTTAACGTCGCAATATCATCGCCCAAATTGTCGTAAGCATAAGTTAAGTCAGCCTTCAAACCGATGGCGGCGAGTTTTAATTTTTTACTCAAAAATCTTTTACGAATGCGCGCATTTAGGATTGGCGCGTCTTTGCGAGGATTTACTCCGATTAATAAACAAGCATCCGCCTCTTCAATGCCGGAAATTTTTGTGTTAAAAAGATAAGAAGCGCGATCATCGGCGCTAAGTTTTTCGTCTTTCAAACGACAATCGAAATTTTTAACTCCAAGATTTTCTAATAATTTTTTTAGTGCAAAAATTTCTTCAGCAGCAGAAATAGAACCGGACAAAGCTGCGATTTCACTGACTTGAACTGATTTCACTTTTTTTACAATCGCATCATAAGCTTCATCAAAACTAACTTCTTTCAGCTTGCCATCTTGCTTCAAGTAAGGCTTGTCGAGACGCTGATATTTTAAACCATCGTAACAAAAACGTGTTTTATCGGAAATCCATTCTTCATTAATTTCTTCATTCAAGCGTGGTAAAATTCTCATGATTTCAACGCCGCGTGAATCAATGCGGATATTGCTGCAAACTGCGTCCATCACATCAATTGATTCGGTTTTTTTCAATTCCCAGCTTCGAGCTTTAAAAGCGTAAGGCTTAGAGGTTAGCGCTCCTACTGGACAAAGATCGATAATATTTCCAGATAATTCTGACTTAATTGACTTCTCAAGATAAGTGGTAATTTCCATGGTTTCGCCGCGATTTACGGCGCCAAGTTCACAAGTTCCTGCCACATCTTCAATGAAGCGCACACATCGTGTACAATGGATGCAACGCGTCATCTGAGTTTTAATTAGCGGCCCCATATTTTTATCAACTACTGCGCGCTTATGTTCGTGATAAACGCTTTTGCCTTTACCATATTGGAAGGCTTGATCTTGCAAATCACATTCACCAGCTTCATCACAAATTGGGCAATCCAGTGGGTGATTGGCCAGTAAAAATTCCATCACTCCTTCGCGAGCTTTTTTCACCATTGGTGTATCGGTGTGGATTTTCATTCCTTCAACTGCCTGCATCGCGCAAGAGGCCACAGGCTTTGGTGGCATGCCTTCAACTTCTACCAAACACATGCGACAATTTCCAGCAATTGCCAAGCGCTCGTGATAACAAAATCTGGGGATTTCAATTCCCGCAACTTCGCAAGCTTGAATGATGGTAATTCCTTCTGGAACTGAATGTGACTTACCGTTGATTGTTACTGTTGTCATAAAAGAGAAAAGCTTGGGCAAAAAAATTAGCGCAGCCGAATTATCTCAGCTGCGCTAAAAAATTTTTTAGATTAAAAGTTTTTAATTTCTAGAACGGAATTTCATCATCATGCTCTTCAACAGAAACATTTGAGTTTTGTGATTTTCCACCAGAGTTATTTTCTTTCGGGTAAGATTCAGAAGAATTTCCGCCACCTCTGCTATCAAGAATTTGCATTGTTGAATTGAAATTTTGCAAAACTACTTCGGTGGTGTATTTTTCAATACCCTGATTATCGGTCCATTTTCTAGTTTGGATAGAGCCTTCGAGATAAAGTTTTGTGCCTTTTTTGACGTAATTTTTTACGATTCCTGCAAGGCCAGGCGAGAAAACTACAACGCGGTGCCATTCAGTTTTTTCTTTTTTTTCGCCGCTATTTTTATCTTTCCAACTTTCTGAAGTTGCTACAGAAAAACTAGCGATCTCACGCCCATCGGAAGTTGATCTGATTTCTGGATCTTGGCCGACATTTCCAACCAGAATTACTTTGTTAATTGACATGGGAACCTATATTTAAAATTGAAGTGGTGGTTTAAAAAATTAGAGCGAAAAACATAGCAGCATTTTTTTAAAGTCTACAAATGAGATTGTGGAGCTGTCGAAAATCTTTTCTTTTTCCTTCCAAAAATAACGGAGATCAATCATGAAAATTATTAAAATTCTTTCCGTTTTAACACTTATTTTTATCACTATGCCTAAAGCACATGCTCAATCAAACAAGGGTCTAGACCTTGAAAATACACTTTACATCGATCTCAAATATGGTCGCGTTGTAGTTGAAATGTTTCCAAAAATCGCGCCAGCTCACGTTGAAAGAATTAAACTTTTAACTCGTCAAAAATTTTATGATGGCATTGTATTTCATCGTGTAATTACTGGCTTCATGGCACAAACCGGTGATCCCACTGGAACTGGAATGGGCGGCTCAAAATTGCCAGATTTAAAAGCGGAATTTTCTGACGAGCCTCACATTCGCGGCGCACTTTCAATGGCTCGCGCTTCTGATCCCAATTCTGGCAATAGCCAATTTTTTATTGTCACTCAAGATTCAAGATTTCTCGACAATCAATATACGGTTTGGGGACGCGTAGTTAAAGGAATGGAATTTGTTGATCAAATCAAAAAAGGAGCAGGACGCGATGGTAAAGTTCCAAATCCTGACGTGATGGTTAAAGTTCGCATCGCTTCCGATATTGATAAAGTGAAGTAATCCGCTTGCGCTTCGCTACAGCGCGATTGGTTTAATATAATTTAAAATGATTTACGACAAAAATAACGTTTTTGCAAAAGTTATCCGCGGCGAAATTCCCTCACAAAAAATCTATGAAGATGATTTTATTTTGGCATTTCACGATATTTCCAAAGCAACTCCGATCCATATTTTAGTAATTCCTAAAGGCGAATATATAAATTTTCCTGATTTTATCGCTAAGGCCAAAAGCACAGAAATTTCTCACTTTTTTACCAAAGTTGCAGAAGTTGCTAAGCTTGCCGGAGTAGAGGAATCAGGATTTCGTCTTATTACCAACAGCGGTCCAAATGCTCATCAAACTGTACCTCATTTTCATGTGCATATTTTGGCGGGAAAAAAACTCGGACCGCTAGTTTCAACCGACAATCTTTTAAGATAAAATTTATGAAAAAGAAAATGGGCGCGGCAACTTGCATCGTGCATGCCGGCAGAAATACCAAGGAACAAGGCTGGATGGTAAATCCGCCGATTTATCAAAGTTCAACCATCGCTTTTCCAACTTTAGAAGATTTGCTCAAAGCAGAGAAAGGCTATTCAAATAATGATTTGGTAAAACCTTACGAATTAAAATATGGCCGCTACGGCACACAAACCAATTTCGCTTTGGAAAAGGCCATCGCTGAAATTGAAGGCGGCTACAACACTTTCGTCACCTCCTCTGGCGCTGCCGCAGTTTCTACTGCTCTCGTCGCTTACTTACAAAAAGGCGATCATCTTTTGATGGTTGATAATGTTTACTCTCCCACGCGCGGCTTTTGCGATAAATTTTTGAAAAAATTTGGCGTTGAAACCACTTATTACGATCCGTTGATCGGCGCGGGAATTGAAAAATTAATCCAAAAAAATACCAAGGTTATTTTCATGGAAAGTCCGGGATCTGTAAGCTTTGAAGTGCAAGACGTTCCAGCAATTTGCAAGGTGGCAAAAAAACATAAAATCACTAGCATCATCGATAACTCTTGGGCAAGTGGAATTTATTTTAAGCCTTTCGATCATGGCGCAGATGTGTCGGTGATTGCAGTTACAAAATATCTCAACGGACATTCCGACGTCATGATGGGCGCGATTACTATTCGCGAAAAAAAGGATTTTTTAACCATGTATCAGGCCTTTCGCTACATGTCTGTCAATGCGGCACCTTTTTCATCTTACATGGCACAACGCGGATTACGTACCGCGAAAATTCGCATGGATCACATTGAAAAATCAGCGCTTGAAATTGCGAAGTGGTTAGAAAAAAAACCGGAAGTTGTAAAAGTTCTTTATCCCGCCCTGCCATCCAGCCCAGGACATAAGCTGTGGAAGCGCGACTTCACTGGCGCTGCTGGCGTCTTCACTTTTGTGCTCGATAAAAAATATTCCAACTCAGCTTTAGGAAAAATGCTCAATGATTTGCATTATTATGTCATGGGTTATTCGTGGGGCGGCTATGAGTCTCTAATCTTGCCAGTCGATGCAACGGAAATTCGTACCGCAACAAAATGGCCTTACAGCAACAATACTTGTCTGCGTTTGAGCATTGGTTTGGAAGACGTCGAAGATTTGAAAGATGATCTGGAAGCTGGATTCAAAAGACTGAAAAAATAATTTTTTTAGAAAATAAAAAAGGGCGGTAATCTTTTGCGATTACCGCCCTTTTTTTAACCCAGATCCGTCATTAGAAATTCAGGATACTTTGGCTAAGAATCATTCAAAAAACTTTTCAATAATTTCGCTCTTTTTGGATGTTGTAATTTTTTCAAAGCTTTGGCTTCGATTTGGCGAATACGTTCACGAGTTACCGAAAATTGTTTACCAACTTCTTCCAAAGTGTGATCTGTAACCATACCAATACCGAAGCGCATGCGCAGCACACGTTCTTCGCGTGGAGTTAGCGAGGAAAGCATGTTGGCGGTCACTTCTTTTAACTTGGAATGTGAAGCGGCATCGAATGGCAGCACCGCAGTTTTATCTTCGATGAAATCGCCCAGCACACTTTCTTCATCATCACCAGAAATTGGCGATTCAAGAGACACTGGATCTTTCGAAGTTCTTAAAACTTTTCTCACCTTATCAACCGGCATCAAAAGACGATCGGCGATTTCTTGCGCATCTGGAGTGCGACCTAATTCTTGAGTTAATTGGCGCGAAGTTTTGACAATTTTATTAATCGTTTCCACCATGTGAATTGGAATACGAATCGTGCGAGATTGATCGGCAATAGCGCGAGTGATGGCTTGACGAATCCACCAAGTTGCGTAAGTCGAAAATTTGTAACCACGACGATATTCGAATTTATCAACAGCGCGCATCAAGCCGATATTTCCTTCTTGGATCAAATCCAAAAATTGCAAACCGCGATTGGTATATTTTTTCGCAATTGAAACAACCAAGCGCAAGTTGGCTTCGATCATTTCTTTTTTAGCTTTTAATTCTTCTTCTTGGCTTTGACGAACATGATTGACCATGCCTTTAAAATCACCGACTCCCAGCCCCATAATATGAGTAAATCTGGCGATTTTTCCTTGGATTTCTTGGATCATAACCTTGCCATCATTAGCAAAATTAATCCATTTTTTCTCTTTGATTTCAGAGATTTTTTTCAACCATTTATTTCCCTCTTCAACACCAGTATAATTTTTTAAAAAGCTGCTTTTATCGATGCCAAATTCTTGGGAATATTTTAGCAAACTAACTTCGATTCCGATGATTTTATGCTGAGCTTCGTAAAGCTGTTCCACCAAAGCTTTAATCAACGAATCATTGAAGCTTACTTCGGCAGATAAATTTTCAAAATCGCTGCGCAATTTTTTTATGTCCTTATCGTCCTTGATTTGCTGCGAAGTTTTTCCTTCCGATTTATCGAGAATTTTTTGGCAAATAGTTGCGATTCGCTGAAAAAGATCGAGCATTTTCGGCATCAAAATTCTCTCCATCGAAACGAATGACACTACGCTTTCATCGATTTCTTCTAGCTCTTCATCTTCAAAAAGAGATTCTCCGGCTGCTTCAGCGGAATCAACTTGTTCATTGATGATTGAAGTCACATCAACCGGCTGTCCTTCGGCGGCTTCTGGCATTAAAATTTCGCCATTTTTCATTAATTCTTCGAGCTCAGAATTGTAAGTTTCGTCAATTCTGATAATATCGCGCAACAAGATGGTGCCATTAGACAGGCCATTATACCACTCAATAAAGTGACGCATAATGATTGGGCTTTGATAAAGCCAAGTGACGGTTTTGTTGCGACCTTCTTCGATGCGCATCGCGATTGAAACTTCGTCTTCGCGGGTCAAAAGCTTCACCGTACTCATCGATTTCAGATAAGTTTTTACCGAATCCTCAGAGCGTTTTTGGCTTTTTTCTTCTTCCTCTTTCGCTACCAAACCTTCTTCGATAAGCTTTTCGAGATCTTCTTCTTTTTCGACGATTTGGATTTTGAACTCAGTCAAAATATCAAGAATGCGATCAAGCTTGCGTGGATCGATGTCAGAATCGACATTTTCATTGATTTGTTCGTGAGTCAGAAAGCCTTGAGTTTTGCCGAGCGAGAGAAGTTTTTTTAGCTTATTAGTCAAGTCGACTGAAAGTCTTTTACCATCATCATGCTTTTGTAGCGCTGAACGCACATCTTGAATCAGCTGAAATTTTTCCGCCAAAAAAACACTTTTATCATTGGCTGCCAATTTAACTTTTTTAACCCGTTTTGGCTTTGGTTCTTTTGGAACTTTTACTTTTTTGATTTTTACTTTTGGAAGAATTTTAGCCTTTTGTCCCTTAACCGTTTTTTTGATTTCAGGTTTTTTTGCCTTGCTGGGCTTCGCTATAATTTTAGCTTTTTTAAGCGGCTGTTTTTTTTGCTCTTTAACTTTTTTAACAGGCTTAGCTACTAGTTTAGCAGGTTTTTTAATTATTTTTTTTACCACTTTTGCCACAGGTTTTTTAACTGCTTTTTTTACAGCAACTTTGCTGGCGGTTTTTTTCGCTAATTTTTTCACAGGTTTTTTAACTAATTTTTTTGCTGCCATAAATAAATGATGTTGCAAAGGTTAATCCTTCCCCAAAGCCATTATCTTGCTCTGAAGTGAATCTCTATAATATGTAATTTCGTTGATTTTTTGTTCATTAATCGCATTTCGATGAGTTGGATCTTCATCGATATATCTAAGAGTCTCTTTGTGCTGCACTTCCACTTGAAGCAGTAAATCTTTCAAAAGCAGAATGCGAAAATTGACAAGGGCCGAGTCTAAATCATTGCCCTCAAACCTTGCAAGCATATTCTTGATGTCGGCGATGTCAGAATCGAATTCCGGGTTTTTAATTTCCGTCAAAATATCAGTTTTTCCTTCTTCCGTCACATGCAAAAATTCATCTTTTAATGCGGTCATTCTGTCGCTAGAAAATTGCAATTGTGTAATGTCAAACATATCGTCACTAAAGCTTGCCAGCTCTGGGAATTTAACAATTAGAGCTAATATATTTTTTGCCAGATTCTCAGCAATATTTTGCGCCGGTTTGGCATAAATCTTGCGCGCAAAATTATCACTCAATTTTTTGTGATTTTTATTGGAGCTACCGAGAAAAAATAATAACTCATTGAAGAAGCGCGAAAAATGCTTTTTGCTTGCCGCATCATTGATGGTGGAGATTTTAGCGTTTAAATTTACTTCCAATCGCGCTTTATTTTCTGCAGAAATTTTTTTGCTTTTATCAATTCCCAGTTCTTGCAAGGCAAATTCGAATAGGCTTTCAGATAGTGGGATTGCTGCGTTAAACAGATTTTCTAATTCCTTAGCGCCGAATGTTTTTACAAAATCATCGGGATCCATTTGGTTGGGCAAAAAAGCAAAAGAGAGATTTTTTTTTGCCGTAATCAAAGGCAAAGCGATTTCCGAAACTCTTTTAGCGGCGCGAATTCCGGCGGAATCTCCATCGAGACAAATTACAATTTTGTCGGTGGTGTAAAATAATTCTTTAAGATGTTCAAGCCCCAGCGCAGTTCCGAGGCCCGCCACTACATTTTCAATTCCAGATGAGTCCATTGCAATTGCATCCATGTAACCTTCAACCACGATGGCAAAACCCTTGTCAAATATGGCTTTGCGCGCATTAAAAAAATTATAAAGTGTTTGGTTTTTTTTAAAAATTTCAGTTTCAGAGGAGTTTAAATATTTTGGTAAATCATCGCCAATTGTACGTCCGCCGAAAGCAATGATGCGATTTTTTTTGTCAGTGATGGGGAAAATTACGCGATGGCGAAACTTATCATAAAATTTACCTCGATCATTTTTTCCGATGATTCCAGTCCTAGAAACTTCTAGCTCACTGAATCCTTCTTTTAGCAAAAAATTAGCAAGGGTTTCAAAAGAATTTGGCGCAAAACCTAAGCGGAATTTTTTAGCAATTGTGGAACTTAAGCGACGTTTTTTTAAATAATTTCGCGCTTCAATTGCTTGATCTTCGTAAAGATTTTTTTCAAAAAAATTCGCTGCTTTTTCCAAAATTAAATAATCGCGCTCCAGCTTGTTTTCTTCAGCCTGATTAAATTTCACTTGCGGAATTTCAATGCTAAAATCATTAGCTAATTTTGTCACCGCATCCTTGTAATCGAGACCGTCAACCTTCATCACAAAACTTATAATATCGCCATGTGCGGCACAGCCAAAACAATGATAAAAACCTTTCTGATCATTGACAGTAAATGAGGGAGATTTTTCATTATGAAAGGGGCAAAGACCTTGAAACTCCTTGCCACGCTGCTTGAGCTTTACTTTTTTTCCAACAACTTCTGAAGCCAAAATAATCGAACGCAATTTTTCAGGAAATTCTTTGGGAAAAATCATTAGTAGGAATAGTTCCAGAGAATATCGAAGAAAGACATCACCATCGAAAAAATAATCGGAATAGAAAAATTATCATCGATTTTCAGCAGGCTTGGACGCGCTTCAATAATGGTCACGCAAAACACTGTAAAAATTCCGAATAAATAAAATGAAAAACTACAATGATAAGAAATGCCGCAAGCAATCAAAATTATTAAAGCACTGATAAAAAAAGCTGCTGAACCAGCAAAGGATTTTTCAAAAAATACCTGACTAGGAACTGCCTTTCCCACCAATGCTGCCAAGGCGTCAGAAATTACTAAAATTAAAAAACTAGTAACTGCGATTACTGGAGAAAAAATTGCAAAATTTATTGTGGCTCCAAGAAAAACCCAGCTCGCACCACATAGTTTGGTACCATCTAACTCATGCGGTCTTAAAATTTTTCCGAAAATTTTAGCAAAAAGAATTTTAATGGAAGGATTTTTTCCGCGCATATAATCAAGCGCCACTATGAAAATAGTGATTGGAGCTAAGATCATCAGAGTTTTCCATTTACCCAAAGAAATAAAAATTACTGGAATAATGAGCAATAAAATATGGATAAATTTGCGATAGCTTTCAGTTGCTAGATTCATGCTGTGCTTTTTTTTAAATTATTAAAACTTAACCCAGATCCGTCATTAGAAATTAGGATTTTTCGAGGAATTTTGAGTTTTAGAGATACCCTAAAATCACCCGACTCCATTGCTTTGCAATTGAGCCACCCTCTTTTTCAAAGAGGGCTCTATACCGAAACCAATTCAAGAACCCTAACTCAAAAATAAAGAGTTGGTATATTTGGATTTTTTGAAGGCTATTTTGGATCTTCAAGTGGAATAGGCTGATCTTGATAAATTACCAATTCACCTTTGCCGACATAGCCCAAAACCTTGCGCGATTGCTCATCAAGCAAATCTAGATCGAGAGAATTTAAACTAATGCCATCAACCATATTTTTCTTGGCTTCCATTTTGCTCAGCAACTCTTGCTTGATGGCATCGCGATTGGCAATTTGCTCTCTTAAGGAAAAAAATTCTACCAAGCCCTTATCGCCGAAAAATATGAAAAATAAAAAATAGAAAATGACTGAAAAAACTATGGAATAGCCAATGAATAAAGGTTTGGTGATTTTATATTTTTTAACGAAATTATATAAAAAATTCCTAGTCATCATGCGTCCGTTGAAAATCAAAAGTTTCTAAGAAGTTTTTGTGATTCTAATTTTTTTGACAGGTAAGCGTAATTTAAGTGCGTGCGTTTCAAAAAAATTAGAATTGCGAAAAATTCGACGAAAATTTTGATGTGTAACAGGCGCATTATCCTCTAAAACATAGTTCTTTTACTGCATTAATTATGTCGTTGGTCTTAGGCAATGCTAGCCTTTCGAGGTTGGCGGCATAAGGCAGCGGAGCATCTACTGAAGCGAGTTTTTTTACTGGCGCGTCAAGATAATCAAAAGCCTCTTCCATCAAAAGGGAAGCGATTTCACTGCCAATTGAGGCGAAGGGAAAGCCTTCTTCAACTGTGACACAGCGCGAAGTTTTTTTCACGGAATTCACGATTGTTTCGCGATCCAAGGGACGAATGGAGCGTAGATCAATTACTTCTGCTTCGATACCTTCAACAGCCAGAGCCTCTGCCGCTTCAAGCGCATATTTTACTACTAAAGAAAATGCGACAATCGTCACATCTTTTCCTTCGCGAAGCACTTTAGCTTTACCAATTTCAACGATGTGATCCTCATCATATTCCTCTTCGAAAGAAAGACCGTAAGTGATTTCATTTTCCAAAAAAATTACCGGATTGGGATCGCGAATCGCGGCTTTTAATAATCCTTTTGCATCGGCGGCACTGTAAGGAGCAACCACTTTCAATCCTGGAATTGATCCAAACCAAGCAGCGTAACATTGTGAATGCTGCGCGCCGACTCTTGATGCCGCGCCATTAGGACCACGAAAGACGATTGGCGAACTAACTTGTGCGCCCGACATGTAGCAAGTTTTTGCTGCAGAATTAACGATTTGATCCATCGCCTGCATGGCAAAATTGAAAGTCATAAATTCCACAATCGGTTTTAATCCCGCAAAGGCTGCGCCTACAGCCAAGCCAGCAAAACCATGTTCTGTTATCGGGGTATCAATCACTCTTTTCTCCCCAAATTCCGCCAGCAAACCTTGAGTAACCTTGTAAGCACCGTTATATTCCGCGACTTCTTCGCCCATCACAAAAACTTCGGGAGTGGTTCTCATTTCTTCCGCCATCGCTTCACGCAAGGCTTCACGGACTGTAAGTTTTCTCAGCATAATTAATTTTTGTAGATTTCAGTTAGAAGCTCTGACTCATCAGGCTCCGGAGAGTTTTTAGCAAATTCAACGATATCGTTAATTTCATTTTTAATTTCGCCGTCGATTTTTTCGATCTCGCTTTCAGCAGCAATTTTTCCATCTAGAATCACTTTGCGCAAAGAGTCGATGGGATCTTGTTCTTTTTTGTAGTTTAATTCTTCCTTACTGCGATAAGTCGCGGGATCAGACATTGAGTGGCCGCGATAACGATAAGTATCCATCTCCAGAATCATCGGACCATTTCCTGCGCGCACATAATCAACACATTTTTGACCATCATGAATCACGTCAAAAATATCCATGCCATTGATCTTCACGCCCGGAATGTTGAAACCGATTCCACGCTTGTGCAGCTCGTCAACTGACGAAGAGCGTGCAAGTGAAGTTCCCATCGCATAGTGATTGTTTTCGATAATGAATAGCACCGGCAAGTTCCATAATTTTGCCATGTTGAAAGCTTCGTAAACTTGACCCTGATGTGCCGCTCCATCTCCAAAATAACAATAAGTTAGGTTATTATTGCCGCGATATTTATCGGCAAAAGCAAGACCAGCGCCGATTGGCACTGAAGCGCCGACAATTCCATGTCCGCCGTAAAAATGTTTTTCGAGATCAAATAAATGCATCGATCCTCCCTTGCCTTTTGAAGAGCCGCCAGAGCGACCAAGTAGCTCCGCCATAATTTTTTTGGGATTAGATCCAACTGCAATCATATGACCGTGATCGCGATAAGTTGTAATCACTTTATCACCCTCCTTCATGGTAGAATGCATGCCGGTGGCGATTGCTTCCTGACCGATATAAAGGTGACAGAAGCCTGCGATTAATCCCATGCCATAAAGTTGTCCCGCCCTCTCTTCAAAACGACGAATCAGAAGCATTTCTCGATAAAATGCTAAAAGCTCTTTTTTAGAAAAATTCTTGATCGGATTATGTTTAGCCTGAGCTGAGACTGACTTTAAAACCATGTGTTTTTGTAAAATTTTAGGGCGCCTCTAAAAATTAGGATTTTTTGAGGAATTTTGAGTTTTAACAAATTTGCGATAAGGCAAGCGTATTAGATATACGAGCTCTCGAGCAAATTTGTTAAAACTCAAAATTACCGGAAAAGACAATTTTTAGAGACGCCCTTATAATAGGGAAAATTGAAGCGCGGCTTGATAATAGAGCAAAAAATAAAAGTCAAACCAGCCTCTATTTACCGCCTAGCGCTGCCATCATCATTTTATAAAGTAGGCCATTAAAAAAAGCTAAAATCGCTGGACCAAATTTTATTAAACCGATGGCAAAAGTCACCAAAAGCGAAATGATAATGGTATATTTCACGATATTTTCTATGATCATTTTTTTGATCATTTCGCTTTGATCAAATTCTGCCGCCTTACCGCGCGAAGCTTTTTTGGCCTCTTCTAGAATTTCTTCCTCAGTCTGCTCTTCGGTAGAATCTTGATCTTCTTTTTTTTCATCAGCATCACCAGAGGAGGCAGTTTCTGAATTTTTCGCAGCAGTTAGCGATTTGGCCGCAGAAATTTTTTTGCTAGATTTTTCGCTAATTTGCTTTTTCATGAGGGAAGAAAGCATTTCTTTATTTTTCTCGGACATAGAACTCGTATAGATTCAAACTGCGACTAAATCTGATTTCACAAAACAAAAACTCAAGTGATAGAATCCTTCCTGCTCCAACCATTTTTTGCGGTAATTTTAGTTGCCATCTCTTGCTCATTGCTGGGAGTTTTTGTGCTGTGGAAAAAATTATTTTACTTCGGCGATGCAATGTCGCACGCCATTCTGCTTGGCCTGGTGATGGGAGCATTTTTCAATATTAACCAAGCATTTTCTTTGGCGATTTTCGCGATTTCATTCGCTTTTATCACACAATCTCTTTCACAAACTCGCTATTTTTCACGTGGACTTATCGTGATGATTCTTTCTTATTTTTGCGTTGCTGTGGCGATAATTTTTAACGACCTAACTCTAAAGGATTTTAATTTTAACTCTTACATTTTTGGCGATATTTTATCGGTGGGAAGCTTTGAGGTTAAGTGCTTAGCAGCAATTGCCTTGGTAGTTATTTTTTATGTTATTTTTGCTTTTAAGAAAATTTTGCTCATCAATCTAAACCAAGATTTAGCAAAAATTTCCGGCATCAAAATCGAATTTTGGAATCTGTCATTTTTAATTTTACTGGCGCTTACCATCGCTTTTTCGCTACAAATTATCGGCATATTTTTAATGACCGCTTTATTGATTTTACCCGCAGCTTTGGCGCGAATTTTTTCTTCTTCTGCCCTACAAATGATTGTGATTAGCGTTGCTATTTCAATGATAATTTCCGCCTCAGCTTTTCTTTTCGCCAGCAATTATGATCTCAAAGTTGGCTCAACAATTATCGCCAGTTTCTGCAGCATTTTCATCATCGCCTTATTTCTGAAAAAATCATGATGGTAGGCAAAAAAACTGCAATTATTTTGTTCAATTTAGGTGGGCCGGATAGTTTAAAATCTGTAAAACCATTTCTCTTCAATCTCTTCAATGACCAAGCTATTATTGATGTACCGCAGCCTCTGCGTTTTTTTCTAGCAAAATTAATTTCCTCTCGCCGCGCAAAAAAAGCGCAAGAAATTTACGCGCAAATTGGCGGAAAATCTCCGCTGCTTGAAATCACAAATTCCCAAGCTCATGAACTAGAAAGCGAATTATCTTTTTTCGGAAATTTTAAAGTCTTTGTCGCAATGCGCTACTGGCATCCATTTGCTTCCGAGACCATTAAAAAAGTTTTAGATTACAACCCAAGTCAGATAATTTTATTGCCCCTTTATCCACAATTTTCCAGCGCCACTTCTGGTTCTTCAATCCAGGATTTTTTGAAGAGATTTCCTGACAAAAGCATCCCAATTAAAACTGTTTGCTGCTATCCAATAGAAGATGATTTAATCAATGCCCACGCCAATTTAATCAAGCGCAGTTTAAATAAAATTGGTGATAAAAATCTCTCACAAATTCGCTTATTATTTTCTGCTCACGGTCTGCCACAAAAATTAATTAACGCCGGAGATCCTTATGTTTTTCACGTCACAGAAACTACCAAAGCCGTGATTTCGCGACTTGCAAAAATTTTAAATGACAAAAAAGAAATCGATTTTGCGATCTGCTATCAATCGAAAGTTGGTCCACTGCAATGGACTTCACCCAGCCTGGAATATGAAATAAAAAAAGCCGCTTTGGATAAAAAAATTCCGCTGCTGGTGCCGATTTCTTTTGTTTCCGATCATTCCGAAACTTTAGTTGAACTTGATATTACTTACAAAGATTTGGCTAAAAGCCTAGGCATCAAAAATTATCTGCGTGTAGCGGCGCTAAACCTTGACGGCTCTTTCATCAAAAGCCTTGCAGAAATTTGCAAAAAACTTGCCGGCGAGAATGAAGCTAAAATTTTCTGCGGAACAAATTCCCAAAGAATCTGTCCAAAAAATTTCAGCTTTTGTCCCAATCACAATCACTGCCAAGCGTGATCAACATTGACATTACAACCAAAAGTAACAAGTGGGATGATCAGGAAAAATTCGTCGAAAAAATCTGCAAAAAAATTATTCTCCTCACCGAGTTAGAAAAATTTCTCAAAAAAAATATCCAAGTCGGAGTCTCTGTTTCATTGGTTTCAGACCAAGAGATGAAAAAAATAAATTTTGAATTTCGTGGCAAAAATAAACCCACCAATGTCTTATCTTTTCCAGCAAATGATTGGAGTGAGATCAAAAAAAATCCTCGCCAAATTAAGGATTTTTTGTTTTTAGGCGATATCGTCATTGCCTTCGAAACCATCAAAAAAGAATCTCTTGTACAAAAAAAGCCTTTTGAAAATCATCTCACTCATCTAATCCTACACAGCATTTTACATCTCATCGGCCATGATCACGAAAAAAATGAGATGGCAAAAATCATGGAAAATTTAGAAATAAAAATTCTCAAAAAATTAAAAATCGTAAATCCTTACAAAAATTAAATGACAAGTTCGCCGAGCAAGAGTCGCAAGCCTCAAAAAAAATCTCATCCCAAAAAAATTATCAATTTTATCCTCGATCTTTTTGGCAAAAAAACCAAAAAAACTTTTTCCTCAGTAATTTTACATTTGACTGAAGCCTATGAAAAAGAAGGTCTAATCAGCTCTGAAGAAAAAAAGATGTTAAAAAATATCACCTCTTTTGGTGATAAAAAAGTTTCCAGCATTGCCACTCCGCGCTCAGACATAATCGCGATCAATCAAGGCGCCTCTTTAAAAGAACTCAAAAAAATTATCACCACCGATGGACATACCAGAATTCCGGTTTTCGCTGAAAATTTTGATGAAGTTACAGGATTTATTCACAGCAAAGATCTAGCGCGTTTTTTATGCGATGATGATGAGGATTTTTCGATAAAAAAAATTCTACGGAGAATTCTCTTTGTTCCCGGCTCAATGAAATTGTTGGATGTAATGCTGAGAATGCGCACTGCGCGAGTTCATATCGCAATTATTCTTGACGAATTTGGCGGCGTCGATGGCCTAGTTACAATCGAAAATTTAATGGAAGAAATTGTTGGTGATATTGAAGATGAGCATGACTTTCCAACTGAAAGTTTATTTTTTCGCATCAAAAAAATTGACGATCAAACTTTTCAATTTGGCGGACGAGTTGAAATGAAAAAACTCGAAGAAATTTTACAGAGAAAAATCAAGAATGATGGCTTTCAAACCGTTAGCGGCTTTGCGATGTCAGCTTTCAACCGCGTTCCAGAAATTGACGAGGAAATAGAAAAATACGGTTTAAAAATTAAGATTCTTGATGCCGATAATCGCGTGGTAAAATTGGTTGAACTTACAAAAATTAGTGAGGATTAATGACGGCAGATTTTTATCAAATTCCCCAAAAAATATTTCCTACTTTTGATCTCGGTGATGTGATTTTGCGTCAACAAGAAGATAGCGATGTTGAGGATTTTTTTAAATATTACACCGATGAGGAAGTAAGTAAATTCATCCTGTGCGATATTCCAAAAACTATCGAGGATGGTCGACGTGAATTACATTATTGGCGCGGAGTTTTTTATCAAAATGATGGTGCTTATTTTGCCATCGCCGACAAGGAAGCTAATCGCATGATCGGATCAATTGGCATCACTAGCTATAATTCTTATCAAAGTCGCATTGAGTTGAGTTATGATTTGGCCAAGGAATATTGGCGACGCGGCATTTCAAACAGGGCGATTGAGCAAATTGTAAAATATACTTTTGAATCTTGGAATGTGAATAGAATCGAAGCCTCGGTTTCCACTCACAATATTCCTTCAAAAAATCTTTTGCTGAAATGTGGATTTACCCTTGAGGGAATGTTGCGCCAGCATCGCTACCATCGCGGTGTATTTGTCGATGTTTATTTTTTTAGTCTATTGAAAGAGGATTATTTGAAAAGACAGGACTTGCACAAATCTTTTATTTGACTTTTTGCTTTGCACCACTTTAATGCGCCGCCCTTCTTTCCCGTAGGTCTTCGTTTTTTTACAAAAACAATTAAAAAGAACATTATTCAAGAATATATTTATGCTCAAAACTTACGCAGCAAAACCAAAAGAAATCGAAAGAAAATGGTGGATAGTAGATGCCCAAGACCTAGTCGTTGGACGCGCTTCTTCAATCATTGCAAACATTCTTCGTGGCAAACATAAAGCCACCTTCACTCCAAATATGGATTGCGGTGATCATGTTGTTATCATTAATGCTGAAAAAATAAAACTTACCGGCAAAAAATATGCTGAGAAACTTTATTACTGGCACACTGGCCATCCCGGCGGCATCAAAGACCGATCAGCTCGTGAAATTATCGAAGGAAAATATCCGGAAAGAATTTTGGAATATGCTGTATCGCGCATGATTTCTCGTGGACCATTACAACGCGACATTATGACTAAGCTTCATATCTACAAAGGCTCTGAACATAAGCATCAAGGACAGAATCCACAAGTTTTGGATATTGCTTCTATGAACAGAAAAAACACAAAAACTAACTAATATCAACAAATCGCGCTGTAGCTGAAAGCGAAAGCGGAAAAAACTAACCAATCATGTCTGCAGTTATTAAAGAAAAAATCATCGAAGTAATCGAAACAAAAGAAGCTCCGGTAAAAAAGGAGAAGGTTCTAGATGCTTCTGGTCGCGCTTATGCAACCGGCAAAAGAAAAAATGCTATTGCTCGAGTTTGGATCAAAAAAGGTAGCGGAAAAATCACCGTTAATGATCTCGATGCTAAATTATATTTCGGCAGAGAAATTTTGGTGAACATCGCCAAAGCAGCTTTCGGCGCGGTTAAAAGCGAAAATAAACTTGACGTTGTTGCCAAAATTGTTGGCGGCGGAAAAAGTGGACAAGCTGGCGCCTTAGCTCATGGAATCAGCAAAGCTTTGGTTTTGTTTGATCCAACTAATCACACTGTCCTGCGTAGCGGCGGTTTCTTGACTCGCGATTCAAGAGTTGTAGAGCGTAAAAAATACGGTCTCAAAAAAGCTCGTAAGGCTCAAACATACCGTAAGCGTTAGAAAAAAAGTCGTAAGTCGTAAGTTATCCGAATTCGGAGCCACTTACGACTTACGACTTACGACTAAAATCCATGACAAAAAATCCGGAAAAAAAGATTTTTATTGCTGCTGATCACGCTGGATTCTCCCTCAAACAAATTCTCATCGAACAACTGACTAAATCAGGATTTAAAGTTACTGATCTTGGCTGTAATTCTGCGGAAAAATCTGTCGACTATCCTGACTACGCGCAGAAGCTCTGCAAAAAACTTACCAGCGAATTTGGTATTTTAATTTGTGGCAGCGGCATTGGAATTTCAATTGCTGCGAATCGCTTCAAACATATTCGCGCCGCACTTTGTCACAATGTTACGGCAGCAAAATTAACTAGAGCGCATAATGATGCCAACGTTCTCTGTCTTGGCGCGCGAATGGTTAGTGAAAAAACAGCTTTAGCGATTACAAAAAATTTCTTCAGCACAAAATTCGAAGGTGGAAGACATGAAAAGCGAGTCACAAAATTATCAAAATAATCACCTGATTCGCAGTTTTGGACGCATAAAAAGTCGCAAATTTTCTGATCACAAACAATCACTTCTTAGCGATTTTATTAAAAAGGGGTCAGACCCCTTTTCGAAAAAGGGGTCTGACCCCTTACAAAGAAATGTTTTGGAAATCGGTTTTGGTTTCGGAGATTTTTTATTCGAAAAAGTTAAAAAAAATCCGCAAATAAATTTTTTTGGTTTTGAGCCACATCTAAATGGAGTGGTGAATTTATTGGCTAAAATAGAAAATGAGCCTCTCAATAATTTACAAATTTCTTGTGAAGATGTGCGCCCTGCTTTGGAAAAATTTCCAGAAAAATTTTTCGATGAAGTCTATATTTTATTTTCTGATCCTTGGCCAAAATCTAAACATTTTAAACGCCGCTTAATCACTAAAGAATTTCTCGACCAAACCCTTTCACCAAAAATGAAAAATGCCGGCAAACTAATAATTGCAACAGATCACGACTCTTACAAAACTTGGATCTTAGCAGAGTTTTTACGCAGTGAAAAATTTTCCTGGCAAGCAAATTCAAAAAAAGATTGGCAAATTTTCCCTGAAGATTGGGTCGAAACAAAATATCAAAAAAAAGCCCAAATTGAAGGACGAGTCTCAGTAATTTTCCAACTAACCAACCAATGACTTACGACTTACCAAAAATACGAGGAACCTATCGCAAAAATGCTGAATTAAAAACTTGGTTTGATGTTGGCGGTCCAGCTGAAATCATGTTTCGCCCTGCTGATGTCAATGATCTACAAGATTTTTTAAAAAATCGTCCACGAGATATTTCCTTAAATATTATTGGTGCTGGATCGAATGTAATAATTAGCGACGAAGGCGTGAAGGGTGTAACTGTCCGACTTCCCGGCACATTCGCTAAAATTTCTCACGATATTTTGCCTGGGGGAGAATTCATTCGAGCCGGCGCCGCCGCGCTTTGTGGCAATGTTGCACTTTACAGCAGAAATTCTGCACTTGCTGGTTTGGAATTTTTCAGTGGAGTTCCGGGATCAGTTGGTGGAGCAATCGCCATGAATGCCGGCTGTTATGGTTCGGATATTTCGCAGAATTTAATCTCCGCGACCGCTTTAGATTTCGAGGGAAATTTTCATGAAATAAAAAATTCTGAATTTCATTTTTTTTATCGCGGCAGTGAACTTGCTAAAAAATTTATTTTTGTTGAAGGACTTTTCAAACTTACAAAATCAACTGTCGAAGAAGTTACAAAAAAAATATCTGAACTAAGTCAACAACGCGAAAATGCTCAACCAATTCGCACAAAAACTGGCGGCAGCACTTTTAAAAATCCTCCAGAAAAACGTGCTTGGGAATTAATTGATGAAGCAGGTTGTCGCGGAAAAATTATTGGCGACGCGCAAATCTCAGAAAAACATTGCAACTTTATGATCAATCGCGGCAAGGCTCGGGCACGGGATTTAATTGATCTCGGCAATGAAGTAAAAAAACTAGTAAAAGAAAAATCTGGAGTCGATTTGGAATGGGAAATAAAAATATTAAAGTGAAATCAAATTCCCTATTGCAATTTTAAAAGACTTCATAAAAGTTGCACCTCGCTTTGACCCTCCCTAGGATCTTCGAGTCTCCTTAGCAATTTCAATCATACACAAGTAAGAATTATGAAAAAATTTTCTGCTTTTCTGGCAAAAATTACGCTTTTGTCTTTTTTCTTCCTAGCAATTGCTCCAGTAGTTGCAGCAATTTCTTCTGATGCACTAGCTCAATCAGGAACTTCTGTTTCCGCATCTTCTAACTCGAATGTCTTAGTTGATACTATCTGCAACGTTTTAAAAATCGTTACTGGTAACGCAGGCAAATCCTTCGCCGCTTTCGCAATCATCTCACTTGGTATCGGTTTCTTTACTGGTAAAGTATCTTGGGGTTTGATGATCGGTATTGCTGCTGGTATTGCCGCAATGTTTGGAGCTCCATCAATCGTTGCCGCCATCACTGGTAAGAGCACTTTTGACTGCGGTGCATAACCCTCCCTTAATTCTCTAATTACTTAAAAAATGTCTAGAAGATGTGATCTGCTCGCCGTTGGTGTTATGAGTGGAAACAAAGTTTCTCACTCTAATCGTAAAACTAGAAGAAGATTTCTCCCTAATCTTAGAGAGATCTCTTTTAAGAGCGAAACTCTTGGTGTTGATCTCAATTTAAAAATTGCAGCCTCAACTCTTAGAACAGTTAATAAATTCGGTAATATTGACGGTTTTCTCGTAAACTATCCTTACGCCAAACTTACTGAACAAGCGAGAAAACTTCGACTCAAAATCAAGAAGAAGCTTGTTAAAACTGGTAAGCTTAACGAAGTAAAAATCGTTAAAGAAATAAAAGTTAAAAGCGCTAATGAAAGAAGTGCTAAAGTAAAAAAAGCTGAAGCTAAGAAGTAAGCAATTGCCAATTAGCCACTTGATAAAAAACCAGTTCTCAAATTAAGTGAGGACTGGTTTTTTATTGTTCTATAATCAAATAAATTCATGCTAGAAATCACTCAACCACTCACAATATTTGGGGTACCCGCCGCCCTTTTATTTTCTGGGGTCTTCGGCGCATTGATCACAATGTTTTTAACAAAACTTTATGATGCTTGGCGCGATAAAAAAGCGTCAAAACAAAAAAGAAAGTTGTGGGTATTCCGAGAATTAATGGGCAACCGCAATAATAGATTGTCTCCCGATTTTGTTACTGCTGTAAACCTAATTGAGTTAGACTTTTACAATGAAAAGAAAGTAAACGAAGCGTGGAAAAAATATCATGCCGCACTTTCCAGCACTTTTGATAAAAATAATCCGGACTCTCAAAGTAGATGGCTGGATAAACTCAATCATTCTTTGGCTGATTTATTACAAGAAATTGGGGAATCTCTGGGTTATAAAATGGATAAGTTAGATCTTTTACATGGAGCTTATACCCCAAGTAAGATGGCTTGATGATGACGATCATGTTAGAAAAAAGAACAGCTATTGTTAGAAATTTTAGAAAGCAAAAGAAGCTTAAATATAAATGTCATCACCGCTAATAAAGATGATAAAATCTCATAATATTTTTCCTCAATTTAAAAAAAATTAAAATGACTCAACAAAATTTTGCCAAATTGGACTTTGACCTAGTAGTAATTGGCGCCGGACCTGGTGGATATGTTGCTGCAATTCGCGCCGCACAATTGGGTTTGAAAACCGCTTGCGTAGAAAAACGCAAAGCTCTTGGCGGAACTTGTTTGAATGTTGGATGCATTCCCTCAAAAGCTTTGCTGGAAATTTCACATAAATTTCATGATGCTGATCATCAATTTGAGAAACTTGGAATCACAGTTTCTAAACCAAAAATCGATGTAAAAAAATTACTCGCCAATAAAAATGAAATCGTAACTGGCCTAACTTCTGGTATCGCTGGCCTCTTCAAGAAAAACAAAGTTACGCAAATCGAAGGTGCAGCAAAATTCTTGGATAAAAATACCATCGAAATTACTAAAGCTGATGGCTCTAAGGAAAAAATTTCGGCAAAAAATTTCATCATCGCAACTGGTTCAGAAGTTACAAAATTACCGGGCGTTGAAATCGATGAAAAAGTAATCGTCTCTTCAACCGGCGCTTTGGATTTAGAAAGCGTTCCACAAAAAATGATCGTGATTGGTGCTGGTGTTATCGGCTTAGAATTAGGCTCAGTTTGGGGCAGATTTGGCGCAGAAATCGAAGTGATTGAGTTCTTGGATAAGATCACGCCTGCAATGGATAATGAGGTTTCTCGCAACTTCCAACGCATCCTCGAAAAACAAGGATTTAAATTTCGTCTTTCGACCAAAGTTGTATCGGTTAAAAAAGATAAAAAAGGTGCAATAGTTGAAATTGAATCTGTTGCTGATGGAAAAAGAGAAACTTTGTCAGTCGATGTGGTTCTAGTCGCCATTGGCCGTCGTCCTAACACTGAAAATCTCGGATTAGAAAATGTCGGAATCAAAACTAACCAACGCGGCTTCATCGAAAATGATCACTTACGCACTTCGGTTGAAAATATTTTCGTAATCGGAGACGTAACCACCGGCGCGATGTTAGCGCATAAAGCTGAAGATGAAGGCGTTGCCGCGGCAGAAATTATTGCCGGACAAAAAGGTCACGTAAATTACGACGTAATTCCAAACGTAATTTACACTTACCCAGAAATCGCTTCAGTCGGAAAAACTGAAGAAGAATTAAAAGCCGCTGGCATCGCTTACAAAACCGGAAAATTCTCTATGATGGCAAACTCCCGCGCTCGCGCAACTGGCGATGATCAAGGCTTCGTAAAAATTCTCGCTGATGCAAAAACTGATCGCATTTTAGGCGCTCACATCATTGGTCGCGAAGCTGGAAATACGATTCACGAAGTTGTTGTCGCTATGGAATTCGGCGGCTCTGCTGAAGATATTGCGCGCACTTGTCACGCTCACCCGACTTACAACGAAGCGGTAAAAGAAGCTGCAATGGCGGTAGATAAAAGGCAGATTCACTCATAAACTTACCACATAAACACCGCATGTGGCATTTATATCTCGATGAAAGTGGCGACCTAGGATTTGATTTTGTAAATAAAAAACCTTCCAAATTTTTTACTATTGCAATCCTTGCCGTAAGTAACAGCGAAGCTAATAGAGCGCTAATTAATGCCACAAAAAGAACGATCAGAAAAAAACTCAATCCCAAAAATCAAAATAAAATTCATGAACTCAAGGGCAGCTCAACAACGCCAGAAATTAGAAAATATTTTTACCGACAAGTTAGCGAAATTAAATTTGGCATCTACTCGATCACCCTAAACAAGAAAAGGCTTTATAAGCATTTAGCAAAAGATAAAGACCGCGTTTATAACTTCATTGCCAGACAAGTAATCGATCAAATTCCTTTTGAGAAATGTCGTGAGAATGCAATTGAGCTGATAGTTGATAAATCAAAAGGAAAGCCAGAAATCGAAAGCTTTAATAGCTACATCAGAAGCCAACTTGAGGCAAAAGTTAAGCCCAATATTCCTATAAATATTCAACCCAGATCCGTCATTAGAAATTTAACAGAATTTGGCTTAGCCAAGAAAATAAAGGGCGAAGCGGGATTTTTTAGGCGTAAGCTTATCACTTGATAAGTGCGCACTAAAAAATTCTGATTCAACCGCGTATTTTCTTGGCTAAGGCGAATTATGTAAATTTCTAATGACGGATCTGGGTT